>JAODBH010000270.1 GCA_025463865.1 Actinomycetes bacterium
CGCGCGAGCGCGTCGATGTCGCGCGCGAGACCGGGCCGGGGGAAGAGCACCGGGTCGCGCGTCCGCTCGACCCGGAACGCCTGCTGCGCGTCCCACTCGGCGGCACCCTGGTGCGGAGTGGTCAGCACCGTCGTCTCGTCGCTCGGCAGCCGGCGCAAGAGCTCGTAGAGGTACGACTGGATGCCACCCAGCTTCGGGGGGAAGTCGTTGGTGACCAGGAGCGACGGCACCGGTGGACTCCCTTGACTCGTTCGGCTTGTGCCGCTTCAGCTCGCCGCGTGCGCGTGTTCGAGCGCGGCGGCGAAGCTCGCGCGCTCGAAGATCATGCGCCGGTACTGCATCAGGTTGCGGGGCCGGGAGAACGCGAGCGCACCGATCAACCGGCCGGCCCGCCCGAACAGCGCCACGAAGCGGTACTCCTCGGTGGTGCCGTGGACGATCGCGACCTCGTCCTCGCCCGTGAACCGGCCCGCGCTCTGGATCTTCACGTCGTACTGGTCGGACCACACGAACGGCACCGGCGCGAAGGGCTCCGCGCCCGCCTCGTCAGGTCCCGCGCGCACCAGGCGCAGCGCGGCGGCCACGCCCTGCTCGGCCGCGTTGGTCCAGTGCTCGAGCCGCATGAGCTCGCCGTCGAACAGCGGGTTCGGCCACCGGCACACGTCGCCCGCGGCGACCACGCCGGGCGCGGCCCGCAGCGTGGCGTCGCAGACCACGCCGTTGTCGAGGGTCAGCCCGGAGCCTTCGAGCCAGTCCGTCGCCGGGACCACGCCGATGCCGACGACGACCAGGTCGGCGTCGATGGTGCGGCCGTCGACGAGCCGGACCCGTTCGACCCGCCCGTCGCCTTCGAAGCCCTCGACGCCCGCGCCGAGGTGCAGGTCGACACCGTGGTCGCGGTGTAGCTGCGCACAGACCGCGCCGAGCATGGGGCCGAGCCCACGCACCATCGGCTGGGGCAGAGCTTCGAGCACGGTGACGTCGAGACCGCGCCCGCGGCAGGTGGCGGCGACCTCGGAGCCGATGAACCCGGCTCCGACCACGACCACCCTCGGCGACGCGTCGAGCCGGGCGGCGATGTCACGCGCGTCGTCGACGGTGCGCAGCGTGCAGACGCCGTCGAGCTCGTGGCCCGGCAGCCCGTCCATCGTCCGAGCCTGCGACCCGGTGGCGAGGAGGATGCCGTCCGCCTGCACGCGGTCGCCGCCGTCGAGGAGCACCGCACGGCGCGCGGGATCGAGGTCGAGCCCGGACGCGCGCGTCCCGAGCCGCAGGTCGAGATCGAGATCGTCGTACGGGTTCGTCCGCAACGAGAGGTTCGACTCGTCCCACCCGCCCGCGAGCATCACCTTCGAGAGCGGGGGCCGGTCGTACGGCAGGTGGTTCTCGGCGCCGATGAGCGTCAGCCGCCCGTCGAAGCCTTCACGCCGGAGCGTCTCGACGGCCCGCAGGCCTGCCAGCGACGCGCCGACGACGGCGATGGACTCCAAGCGGCTCTCAGCCCTCGATGGTGATGGCCAGCTTCGGGCACATCCGAGCGGCTTCCTCGACCTTGGGCCGGAGCGACTCGTCGGGCTCCTCCTGGAGGATGTAGAGGAAGTCGTCGTCGCGGACCTCGAAGACCTCCGGCGCGATGCCCATGCAGACGGCGTTGCTCTCACACTTGTCGAAGTCGACGACGACCTTCATTGCGGCTCCTTCAGGACTGGCTCGACGGAACGTCAGGACCCTAGACCGACGGGGGGAGCCGCGAGGCCGAACCGGTGTCGAGGAAGAGGCGGGCGTGCGGCGTCTCCCGCAGGATCGACGCCGGACACTCGGTCGTGATCGGTCCGGTGAGCGCGGCGAGGATCGCCGGCGCCTTGCGCGCCTCCGGCGCCGCGACCAGATCCACACCGGCGCGGAGCAGCGCCGGCACCGTGACCGTGAGCGCGGTCTCCGGCACCGCGTCGATGTCGGGGAAGTGGCCCTCACCCACCTGCTGCCACCGGCTCGCGGCGTCGAGGGTCACGACCTTCAGGTCGACCGGGTCGTCGAAGCGCGCGAAGGGAGGGTCGTTGAACGCCAGGTGGCCGTTCTCCCCCACCCCCATGCAGACGAGGTCGAGCGGGTGTGCGGCCAGCAGTGCGGTGTAGCGCGCCGCCTCGGCCGCCGGGTCCGTGAGCCCGTCGATCAGGTGGAAGGCACGCGGAGGGACCGATGCCCGTTCGACGATCCGCTCCCGGATGTAGCGGGCGAAGCTCGCGGGGTGGTCGGGCCCGATCCCGATGTACTCGTCCATGTGGAAGCCGACGATCCGCGACCAGTCGACGTCGGGCCGGGCCATGAACGCGTCGAGGAACTCGAGCTGGGAGTTGCCGGTCGCGAACATCACATTGGCCACGCCACGCACCGCGATCGCGTCGGCCACGGCGGCGGCGGCGGCCGTGGACACCGCGGCACCGAGGGCGCCGCCGTCTGCGTGGACCTCGACCCGCAGCCGGTCGACGTTGAACCGGCGGGGCTGCGGACGCGAAGGGGGCACGATGGGTCTCCTGACCGGCCCGCGCCGGGCCCGGCCGGCTGGAACGGTTCCGGGCGGTCACCGTACCGTCTGGCGAGTTCGCTGACCCTGGCGTCATACTTGACGGCCGCATGTCCGCTTTCCGGAGGTCCGATGACTGATTTGCCGACCGACGTCACCGGTCGACCGCTCGAACTCCGCGACGTCGACCTGGACGCGTTCCTGCACCCGAAGACCATCGTGCTCATCGGCGCCTCCGAGACGCCCTACAAGTCGAACAGCGCGATGACGACCAAGTTCAAGGCCTGGTCGGACAAGAACCACGCCACCTTCATCCCCGTGCACCCGAAGTACGAGACCGTGCTGGGCGAGAAGTGCTATCCCACGATCTTCGACGTCCCGGGTGACATCGACCTCGCGATCATCCTCACCCCGAAGGCCGTCGACACCTTCGAAGAGGTGCTCCAGCGCAAGGCCAAGTTCGCGGTGATCTTCGCGGCCGGCTTCGCCGAGACCGGCGAGGAGGGCGAGGCGCTCCAGGAGCGGCTCACCAACCTCGTCGACAACGGCGCCGTCCGCCTGATGGGCCCGAACACCAACCTCAACGCGTTCGAGGACTTCCGCGACGACCTCGAGGGCCGATCGATCGCGCTCGTCACGCAGTCGGGCCACCAGGGTCGCCCGGTGTTCCAGGGCCAGGAGCTCGGGATCAAGATCACGCACTGGGCGCCGACCGGCAACGAGGTCGACCTCGAGTTCGCCGACTTCGCCAGCTACTTCGCCGACCAGCCCGAGGTCGCGGTCGTCGCGGCCTACATCGAGGGCTTCAAGGACGGCCGCACGCTCATGCTCGCGGCCGATCACGCGGCGGCGTTGCGCAAGCCGATGGTCATCGTGAAGGTCGGGCGAACCGACGAGGGCACGGCCATGGCCAAGGCCCACACCGGCCACCTCACCGGCTCCGACGCGGTGACCTCGGCCGTCTTCCGCCAGTACGGCGTGACCCGGGTCGACGGCCTCGACGAGCTGCTCGAGACCTCCGCCGCCTTCGCCCGCACGCAGCCGCCGAAGGGCGACGGTGTCATCGTCTACGCGATCTCCGGGGGCACCGGCGCGCACTTCGCCGACATGGCCGCAGCCGCCGGGCTCAACCTCCCGGAGCTCACCGAGGAGACCCAGCGGATCCTCCACGACGGGCTGATCCCCGAGTTCCTGCGGGTCAAGAACCCGGTCGACTGCGGCGGGCCGCCGGTCGCGTCGAAGGCCGGCCGCATCATCATCGACACGATCCTCGCCGACCCGAACTGCAGCGCGCTCGTGGTCCCGATCACCGGCGCGGTCGACATGTTCTCCAAGCCGATGGTGCGCGACATCATCGCGGCGTCGAAGGAGACCGAGAAGCCGATCTTCGTCGTGTGGGGCGCCCCCGCGGGCACCGACGACACCTTCTACCTGCGCCTGCTCGACGGCGGCATCCCCACCTTCCGCACGTTCGGCAACTGCATCGGCGCCATGAAGGCCTACTTCGACTACTGGAGCTTCGCCGAGCGGTACCACTCGCCGTTCGCCGACGCGCCCCGCGAGCCGCTCCCGGCCGCGGCCGAGGCGAAGGCGATCCTGGCCGAGGCGAAGGCGAGCGGCGGCGGCGCGCTGAGCGAGCACCAGAGCAAGCGGCTCCTCGCCACCTACGGCATCCCGAGCAGCCGCGACGAGCTCGCCGTCGACCCCGACGCCGCGGTCGCCGCGGCCGAGTCGATCGGCTACCCCGTCGTCATGAAGATCTCGTCGCCCGACCTGCTCCACAAGTCCGACCTCGGGCTCGTGAAGGTGGGCGTCGCCGACGCCGACGCGGTGCGCGCCACGTTCGACGACTTCATCGCCAAGGCCCGCGCGGCCGGCGGCGCCGACGTCCGCATCGAAGGCGTGCTCGTCGCCGAGATGGTGAGCGGCGGGGTCGAGACCGTCGTCGGCGTCTCCCACGACCCGCTGTTCGGGCCCGTCGTCATGGTGGGTCTCGGCGGCATCTTCATCGAGGTGCTGAAGGACGTCACCTTCCGGGTGCCACCGTTCGGTGCCGACGAAGCCGAACGCATGCTCCACGAGCTGCAGGGTTACCCGCTGCTCGAGGGTGTGCGCGGCGCCGATCCGGCCGACGTCCCGGCCCTGGTCGACGTGATCCTGAAGGTCCAGCGGCTCGCCCAGGACCTCTCGGGTGAGATCGCGGAGCTCGACATCAATCCCCTGGTCGTGAAGTCTCACGGCGCAGTAGCCCTCGACGCCTTGGTGGTGCCCCAGTGAGTGACGAAGTCCCGATCGACGAAGAGCTGACCTACCGCGTCGAGAACGCGGTCGGTTGGATCACCATCAACCGGCCCAACGCGGGCAACGCGATCACACCGGCCGTGCGCAACCGCATGATCGAGCGGCTCGACGAGGCCAGCGCGTCCTACGAGGTGCGCGCCGTTGTCATCACCGCCGCGGGCGAGAAGCACTTCTGCACCGGCGCCGACCTGCGCGCAGGACGCGCCGCGCCGGCACCCAAGCCGGAGGGCACGCCCGACTCGGTGCTCGGTGACGCGCACCGCATGATCGCCACCGGGATCCAGCGCCTGGCCGCGGCGATCCAGGACTGCTCCAAGCCGGTCATCGTCGCCCTCAACGGAACCGCCGCCGGCGGCGGCGCCATGATCGCGTTGGCCGCCGACATGATCGTTGCCGCCGACACGGCCCGCATCATCCAGGTGTTCGTCCGCCGCGGGATCATCCCCGACGGCGGCGTCGCCTACTTCCTCCCCCGCCTGATCGGGCTGCACAAGGCGAAGGAGCTGGTCTTCTTCGGCGACGACCTCCCGGCCGCGGACGCCGAGCGGCTCGGCATCGTGAACAAGGTCGTCCCGGCGGCGGAGCTCGAGGCCACCGCCAAGGAATGGGCCGAGCGGCTCGCCCAGGGCCCGACCAAGGCCATCGGGATCTCGAAGGCGATGCTCAACCAGTCCCCGGACGTCGACCGCGCCACCGCCTTCTCGACCGAGGCCTGGTTCGTGGAGCTCAACACGCGGACCGAGGACTCGACCGAAGGCATGATGAGCTTCGTCGAGCGCCGCCCGAGCGCGTTCAAGGGCTGGTGATGATGTGACCGACGGCATCAAGGATCGCACCGCGATCGTCGGCATCGGGCAGACCGCGTTCGGCAAGGGCCTGCCCCAGTCCGAGCTCGGTCTCGCGTGCGAGGCCATCAGCTCGGCCCTCGACGACTGCGGCATCGCGGCGTCCGAGGTCGACGGCATGGTGAGCTACACGCTCGAGACCAACAGCGAGGTCGACGTCGCCCGGAGCGTGGGTCTCGGCGACATCCGGTACTTCTCCCAGGTCGGCTACGGCGGGGGCGCCGGCTGCGGAACGATCCTGCACGCCGCGATGGCCGTCGCCACCGGGCAGGCCGATGTCGTGGTCGCGTGGCGGTCGCGCAAGCGCGCGGCGGCCACGAGCCGCCCGTGGGCGCAGGTCGAGGCCCGCATCGACGGTCCCGGCCAGTTCACGCGCACCTTCGGGCTGCTCCGACCCGTCGACGAGATCGCCATGCTCACCCGCCGCTACATGCACGAGTACGGCGCCACGCGCGACCACCTCGCCAACGTGGCCATCGCGGCCCGCAAGCACGCCAATCGCAACCCCAACGCGACGATGTACCAGCGGACGCTGAGCCGCGAGGAGTACATGAACGGGCGTTGGATCAGCGAGCCCCTGTGCCTCTTCGACAACTGCCTGGAGACCGACGGCGCGCTCGCCGCGATCATCGTGAGCGCGGAGCGGGCGAAGGATCTTCCGCACACGCCGGCCTACATCCACTCCGCGGCGCAGTCGATCCCGCAGGAGCACCAGACCATGACCAACTTCTACACGGCGGACCCCCTGCGGGGTCCGGCGTGGGAATGCGCCAACGCGCTGTGGGCGAAGAGTGACGTGAAGCCTTCCGACGTGAAGGTCGCCCAGCTCTACGACGCGTTCAGCCCGCTGATCATCCTCTCGCTCGAGGGATACGGCTTCTGCGCCCGGGGCGAGGGCGGACCGTTCACCGACAACGGCAACATCGAGCTCGGTGGACAGCTCCCGGTCAACACCAGCGGCGCGGGCATGAGCGAGGCCTACGTCCACGGCTTCAACCTCATCACCGAGGGCGTCCGCCAGATGCGCGGCACCAGCACGAGTCAGGTCGAGGACGCCGACAGCTGCCTCGTCACCAGCGGCGAGGGTGTCCCCACCAGCGCCATCCTCCTCACGAATGCGGTGCAGTGATGGAAACCGGCTTTCTGCTCCCCGTCCTCGACGACCCCGACACCCTTCCCTTCTGGGAAGGCGCGGCGCGTCACGAGCTGCTCGTGCAGCACTGCGCCAGCTGCGGGATCGCCCGGGTCCCGCCGCGTCCGATGTGCCCCCACTGCCGTTCGATGGACGTGGCGTGGGAGCCCGTGTCGGGCCGGGGCACGGTCTGGTCCTACGTCGTCCCCCACCCGCCGCTGCTGCCCGCCTACTCGGAGTTCGCGCCGTACAACGTGATCGTGGTCGCGCTGGAGGAGAACCCGGGCCTGCGCATCGTCGGCAACCTGGTCGAGTCGGCCGACGCGGATCTCAACTCGATCGACCCGCACTCGATCGTGATCGGCGAGCCGGTGCGCGTGGTGTTCCACCAGATCGACGACGTCACGTTCCCGCGCTGGGTCCGCGCCAGCGGCTGACCTGCACGCCCTTCGATCCGCGAACGGCCCCGGACGCGACTCGACCCGGCCGAGGCCGGGTCGAGTGTGGTTCCCAACGCCGCCGGGTTGGAGGGGGGATTCCGTCCCGGTGGCGTCAGATCTGGTGGACGCTCAGGCTGCGGCCTGCTCGCGCTCGGCCGGAGCCGATGCGACGGTGCCGGAGCGGAGCTCGGAGAGGGTGGCCTCCCACCGAAGTTGCTCCTCGAGCCAGCGCAGCGCGTTGGTGCGCTCGTCGCCCGGGTTACGCCAGCGGTTGTGCGATCCAGCGGTGCTTGCCATGGTGCCCCCTTCCGGGGAGTCGGCGGTGCGATTCTTGGGGACTTCGCACCGGAGCGGTACCGCTGCTTCCCGGGGGGAGGGTTGCGGCGGTCCCGACTCCGTGGTGCGAACTCCTTGTGCGGTCACACTACGAGTAATTGCTCTCAGTGTCAATACACGAGTAAGGTGACTCCCGTCACAGGATGGACGCGGGGAGACGCATGGCAACCACCGACGACGAATGGCGCATCGACGATCTGGCCCACCGGGCCGGGGTGACCGTCGACACCATCCGCTACTACCAGCGGGAGAAGCTGCTGCCCGCGGCCGAGAAGTCGGGCCGGAACAAGATCTACGGGCCCGCCCACCTGGAGCGGATCTCCCGGATCCGGGAGCTCCAGGACCGCCGCTTCTCGCTCGCGGCGATCCGCGCCCTCATCGAGGGCCAGCGGACCGGCCTCGCCGACGGGGTCTTCGGCGGGTCGGAGCACTCCTACACGCTCGAGCAGCTCGCGGAGCGCTCGGGCGCGTCGCCCGAGATCGTGCAGGCCGCTCGCGACAGCAAGCTGATCCGGGATCCCGCCGACTACGGGCGCCAGACCTACGACTCCGCCGATCTCGACCTGTTCCTGGCTCTGGTCCAGGTCAGCAACCTCGGCGTCCCGCCGGCCGTGCTGACAGCGCTGGGCCGCATCTACACCGAGGGCGTCGAAACGATGCAGCACCAGGTGGTCGCGCTCTTCGCCGGCGACGGACCGGTGTGGGAGCCGGGCGCGCTCGAGCACTTCCAGGCCACGAGCAACGACGCGTCGGCCGATCTGCTCCCGGTGGTCAACCGCATCGTCAACCACGTCCACCTGCGCACGTTGCAGCGGCTCACCCTCGAGGCGATCGAGAACAGCGCGACCGCCCGCGCCGCAGCCGTTGCCGCTCCGGAAGCCAAGCCGGCGCCCCGGACGGCCAGAGAGTCGCGCCCGGCAACCACCGAACAATCCGCGGCGGCCAAGGACCAACGCTCCACGAGGAAGCGCTTCACCACGTACTGACCGGTCGCACGCATGACGGGGCCCGCCCGGACGTACGAGAGGCCCCGCTCGCGCGGGGCCTCTCGACCTTCTGCGTGCCACGGCTGCCTGCGTGACTGCCACGGCTACCGATCGCCGTGCGGTACGCCGCCCGCTCCCCCGTCGGGGGGAAGCCGGATCAGTCGTCGAGGTGCCAGATGCGGGTCGCGTTGGCGCCCACGATGAGGTCGCGTTCCGGGGCGGGGATGTTGGCCATCGTGTCCTCGATCTGCTTGCGCGAGTACGGCCAATCG
>JAODBH010000277.1 GCA_025463865.1 Actinomycetes bacterium
GGGACTGCACCACCTCGTCTGGGAGGTCGTCGACAACTCGGTCGACGAGGCCATGGCCGGCTATTGCGACCGCATCGATGTCACCCTGCTGGCTGATGGCGGGTGCCGGGTCGTCGACAACGGCCGCGGCATCCCGACCGACGTCAACCGTGAGTTCAAGATGACTGGTGTCGAGATCGCGCTCACGAAGCTCGGTGGCGGCGGGAAGTTCGGCGGGGACGGCTACAAGATCTCGGGCGGCCTCCACGGCGTCGGCGTCTCGGTGGTCAACGCGCTGTCCGAGCGTCTCGAGGTCGACGTCGACCAACGAGGCGATCGCCATCACATCGAGTTCCGTGACGGCGGCTCGAAGCGCACGACGCTCGAGGTCGTCGGCCCGTCGCCGCGCGGCCGCACCGGCACCACCGTCGTGTTCTGGCCCGATCGGACCATCTTCGAGGTCACGGAGTTCTCGCCCCGCACGCTGCTCGAGCGGTTCCAGATGATGGCGTTCCTCAACAAGGCGCTCGAGATCCGCTTCGTCGACGAACGGCCCGAGCACGATGGCACCCCGGTCGTCTACAAGTACGCCGGCGGCATCATCGACTTCGTCAAGCACGTCAACGCGACCAAGAGCCCCTTGTTCTCCAAGGTCGGCTACATCGAGCAGGTCGAGGACGAGCAGGAGGTCGAGCTCGCGTTCCAGTGGAACGAGGGCTACCAGATCGACGGCCTGCACAGCTTCGCCAACGGCATCGCCACCATCGAAGGTGGCACGCACGAAGAGGGCTTCCGGGCCGCGCTCACGACGGTGCTGAACAAGTACGCCCGCGCCAAGGGATTCATCAAGGAGAAGGACCCGAACCTCGCGGGCGAGGACATCCGCGAGGGCCTCACCGCCATCATCTCGGTGCGGCTGCGCGAGCCGCAGTTCGAGGGCCAGACCAAGTCGAAGCTCGGCAACCCGCCGATCAAGACCCTCGTGCAGAAGGCGACCAACGAGAAGCTCGGCGATTGGCTCGAGGAGCACCCGACCGAGGCCAACAAGATCGTCAAGAAGGCGCTCGCCGCGCAGCGAGCCCGGGCTGCGGCCCGCCAGGCCCGCGACGCGACGCGACGCAAGTCGGCGCTCGACGGCGCCGGCATGCCCGACAAGCTGAAGGACTGCTCGAGCCGGAACCGCCACGAGTGCGAGCTGTTCATCGTCGAGGGCGACTCCGCCGGCGGCTCGGCCATCCAGGGCCGCGACCCGCGCGTCCAGGCGATCCTGCCGATCCGCGGCAAGATCCTCAACGTCGAGCGCGCCCGCATGGACAAGATGCTCAAGAACAACGAGATCCAGGCGCTGATCTCGGCCATCGGCGCCGGCTTCGGCGCCGAAGACTTCGACGTCGAGAAGATCCGCTACGACAAGATCATCTTGCTCTGCGATGCCGACGTCGACGGCAGCCATATCCGGACGCTGCTGCTCACGTTCTTCTTCCGGCACATGAAGGACATGGTCGAGCAGAGCCACGTCTACATCGCCCAGCCGCCGCTCTATTCCACGGTGGTGGGCAAAGAGAAGATCTACCTGAAGGACGACGCGGCAAAGGCCGCGTGGCTCGCCGAGCACCCGAACCACAAGAAGGAGTTCCAGCGCCTGAAGGGCCTGGGCGAGATGGACTTCGAAGAGCTGCGGATCACGACGATGGACGCCGGACACCGCACGCTGCTGCAGGTGAACGTCGAGCAGGCGGCGAACGCCGATGCCGTCTTCTCCCAGCTGATGGGCGACGACGTCGAGGCCCGCAAGTCGTTCATCCAGACCAACGCCAAGGACGTGCGCTTCCTCGACATCTAGGACGCGCACCACGACACGCGACACGACAGACGAAGAAGAACGAGACGCATGGCTGACGACGACATCCCCGCTGATTCGAGCCCACCCGACGAGCCGACCGACGACGCAACCCTGGTCGACTACGGCGGCATCGAGCCCATCCAGATCGAAGACGAGATGGAGCGGTCGTTCCTCGACTACTCCATGTCGGTCATCGTGTCGCGGGCGTTGCCCGACGTTCGTGACGGCCTGAAGCCGGTCCATCGCCGGATCCTCTGGGGCATGCACGACCTCGGCGCCCGGCCCGACCGACCGTTCATGAAGTGCGCTCGCGTCACCGGCGAGGTCATGGGCAAGTACCACCCCCACGGCGACAGCGCGATCTACGACGCGCTCGTGCGCATGGCGCAGGACTTCTCGCTGCGCCACCCGCTGGTCGCTGGTCACGGCAACTTCGGTTCGCCCGACTTCGGGCCCGCGGCCGCCCGCTACACCGAGTGCCGCCTCGCCAACCTCGCCACCCACATGCTGGCCGACATCGACGAGGACACCGTCGACTTCGTCGACAACTACTCGGGCGAGTTCCAGATGCCGGCCGTGCTGCCGAGCCGCTTCCCGAACCTCTTGGTCAACGGCAGCCAAGGCATCGCCGTCGGCATGGCGACCAACATCCCACCGCACAACCTCGGTGAGGTCATCGACGCCACGATGCACCTGATCGACAATCCCGAGGCCACGCCCGACGACCTGATCGGCTTCGTCCAGGGCCCCGACTTCCCGACGGGCGGCCTGATCATGGGCCGCAGCGGCATCTACGACGCCTATCGCACCGGCCGGGGCTCGATCCGCATGCGCGCCCTGGCCGAGATCGAGGAGTCGTCCAAGGGCGGCGACCGCATCGTGATCACCGAGCTGCCGTATCAGGTGGGCCCCAACACGGTGCTGGCCAAGATCAAGGAGCTGGTCGACACCAAGGAGATCGAGGGCATCTCCGGGCTCAACGACGAGTCGGCCCAAGGCAAGACGCGCATCGTGGTCACGCTCAAGCGCGATGCGCCGGGTCTGATCATCCTGAACAACCTCTACAAGCGCACGCCGTTGCAGACGTCGTTCGCGGTGAACACGGTGGCGCTGGTCGACGGTGTTCCGCGCACGCTGAACCTGCGCGACGTGCTGTTCCACTACATCGAGCACCAGGCCGAGGTGATCACCCGTCGCACCGAGTTCCGGCTCGATCGCGATCGGAAGCGGGCCCACATCGTGGAGGGCCTGCTCAAGGCGCTCGATCTGATCGACGAGATCATCGCCGCCATCCGCGCCTCCGCCGACAAGGGCGCGGCGCGGGACGCGCTGATGGCCGCACCCTTCGAGTTCTCCGAGGTGCAGGCCGAGCACATCCTCGACATGCAGCTCTCACGGCTCACCCGGCTCGGCCGCTCCGGGCTCGAGGAGGAGATGACGGCCCTGCTCGAGCGCATCGCCGGCTACGAGGCGATCCTCGCCGACCGAGCGGTCCTCATGCAGGTCATCAAGGACGAGATGGGCGAGATCCGCGAGAAGTACGCCACGGAGCGCCGCTCGAAGATCACCTACGACCTCGGCGACATCGACATCGAAGACCTCATCGACGACGAGGATCTCGTCGTCACGATGTCGGCCAAGGGCTACGTCAAGACCGTGTCGCCCGACGCGTTCCGCAGCCAGGGCCGGGGCGGCCGCGGGGTGGCCGGCGCCAACCTGCGGGACGAGGACTACGCCGCGCACATCGTCACCACGACCGCGCACGCGTACCTGCTGTTCTTCTCGAACCTCGGGCGCGTGTACCGCCTCAAGGCGCACGAGATCCCGATGAAGGAGCGCACGGCCCGGGGCACGGCCATCGTCAACCTGCTGCCCCTCCAGCCCGACGAGCACATCCAAGCGATCATCGACACCCGCGACTACGAGACCAACAAGTACCTGTTCTTCGCGACGCGCAATGGGCAGGTCAAGAAGACGAAGTTCACCGAGTACGACTCGTCGCTGCGGGCCGGCATCATCGCCATCAACCTCCGCGATGGCGACGAGCTGGTGAAGGTCATCCCCTGCAACGAGGCCGACGACATCTTCATGGTCAGCAAGGCGGGCATGACCATCCGGTTCACGCAAGACGAGGTGCGCCCGATGGGGCGTTCCACCGCCGGCGTGCGCGGCATGAAGATGCGGGCGGGCGATGAGGTCGTGTCGTGCGACGTCGCCCGCGACGACACCGCGATCCTCGTGGTCACCGACGCCGGGTACGGCAAGCGCACCCAGCTCGACCGGTTCAACCAGCAGGGCCGCGGCGGCCAGGGCGTCCGGGGCATCAAGCTCACGGCCAAGAAGGGCTTCGTGGTCGCCGCCTTCATGGTCAGCCTCGACGACGAGATCTTCGTGATCGCGTCCGGCGGAGTCGTCATCCGCATGCCCGTTCGGGACATCTCGTCGCAGGGGCGCGATGCCACGGGCGTCCGCATCATGAACCTCGACCAGGGCCAGTCGGTCGCAGCCGTCGCCCCGGTGCTCCAGACCGAGGACGAGTAGCCCTCGCGGCCCGGAGCCGCCCCCCACCTCCCCCTTCATCCGAGCGCCGTGGTCGCGCGTCGCCGAACGGGGAGCTGCCCGATGTCCGTCGAACCAGCCGCTGCCACCGATCGACCGCGACCGGGGCCGCCTCTCTACCACCGTCACCGATGGGGTCCGCTGGTCGAGGTCACCGGGCGGCGTGCGGAGCGCGGCCAGGCGCTCCTGCTGGTCATCGGCGTCCTGGTGCTCGCCTGCGCCTTGTGCCTGGCCGTGGTGCGCATCGGGGTGGCGGCCGGCGAGCGAGCTCGCGCCGAGACGGCGGCCG
>JAODBH010000006.1 GCA_025463865.1 Actinomycetes bacterium
GTTGATCGCCGTCTCCTGCGTGGAGGAGAGCTCGATCTTCGCCTTCTCGCCCGCCTCCTTGAGGCGCTGGAGGGCCATCTTGTCCTTGCCCAGGTCGATGCCGTGGGCGTTCTTGAACTCGCTGACGAGCCAGTCGATCACGCGCTGGTCCCAGTCGTCACCGCCGAGGTGGGTGTTGCCGGCGGTCGACTTGACCTCGAACACGCCCTCGCCGAGGTCGAGGACCGACACGTCGAACGTGCCGCCCCCGAGGTCGAACACCAGGATGGTCTGGTCGTTGTCCTTGTCGAGGCCGTAGGCCAGCGCGGCCGCGGTGGGCTCGTTGATGATGCGCAGCACCTCGAGGCCCGCGATCTCGCCGGCCTCCTTGGTGGCCTGGCGCTCGGCGTCGCCGAAGTACGCGGGGACGGTGATCACGGCCTGGGTGACCGTGTCACCGAGGTAGGCCTCGGCGTCGCGCTTGAGCTTCTGGAGGATGCGGGCCGAGATCTCCTGGGAGTTGTAGGCCTTGCCGTCGATGTCGATCGACCAGTTCGTGCCGATGTGGCGCTTGACCGAGCGGATGGTGCGGTCGGGGTTGGTGATCGCCTGACGCTTGGCGACCTCGCCCACGAGGACCTCGCCGGTCTTCGAGAACGCCACGACCGACGGTGTGGTGCGGGACCCCTCGGAGTTGGGGGCCACGACGGGCTCGCCGGCCTCGAGGACCGATACAACTGAATTGGTGGTGCCGAGGTCGATTCCGACGGCCTTGGACATGGGCGTTGCCTCCTGGGGGACGAGGTTGTTCGTCGACGATGCTAGAAGATTGAGTGTCTCGATATCAACTTTGGTCATCGGCGGGACATTCCCGGCGCTTGACTCAGCGGGTTAGATTTCTGCCGTGGCGCGATCCGACTCGTTCGTGGAGACCCTCGCGACCGTGCCCCTCTTCTCCGCCTGCTCCAAGAAGGAGCTGCAGATGGTGGCCAAGAGCGCCGAGCACCTCGAGGTCCCCGCGGGCAAGGTCGTGGTCACCGAAGGCGCGGCCGGCACCGAGTTCTTCGTCATCATCGACGGACGGGCCCGGGTGGAGCGTCACGGCCGTCAGGTGGCCAGCCTCGGGCCCGGCGGGTTCTTCGGTGACCTCGCGCTGCTCGACCGCGCGCCCCGGAACGCCAGTGTCATCGCGGACTCCGAATTGGAGGTCGCCCGGATCGGCCAGCGTGCCTTCGACGCGCTCCTCGATCACCCCGGCTTCTCGAAGAAGCTGCTCGCCGGGCTCGCGCGCCGTCTACGTCAAGAAGACGCGAAGAACGTCGGGTAGTTTTCGCGCGGAATTCTCCGGAGGAAGGGCGATCCGTGCGTCGACTGAAGTTGCCGAAGCCGCACCAGTTCGTGCTCGTCGTCGGCGTGCTGGTCGCGCTCGGCACGATCGCGTCGGGCATCGCCCCCCGGATCACCGAGTGGGCCGACCACTCGACCGTGTCGCGCGAGCCCTTCGGCGGGGTCCCCGACCCCCTGTACTGGGCGTTCTACGCCACGGCCGCGGTCATGCTCTTCGTCTGCGCGTGGCTGGTGAGCCAGCGGGTGCGCAACTACGAGCGGGGTGGGCCCGACGACCGGCGCACGACCAAGAAGAACCTCCACCGCCGCATGCGCGACTTCCGCGCCGGCGTCTGGATGCAGACCCTCCTGCGTGACCCCGCGGCCGGCCTGATGCACTCGTGCATCTACTTCGGCTTCCTGTGGCTGTTCATCGCCACCGTGGTGCTCGAGCTCGACCACCAGCTGCCCGACAACCTCAAGTTCCTGCACGGCGGGGTCTACGAGGGCTACGCGTTCACCGCCGACCTCGCCGGTGTGGTCTTCATCGTCGGCATCCTCTGGGCGCTCGGACGTCGCTACCTCGAACGCCCCTACCGCATCCGCATCAAGACCAAGCCCGAGGACGCGGTCATCCTGCTGACCTTCCTCGTGATCGCGGTCACCGGGTTCTTCACCGAGGCGCTGCGGATCGCGCAGCTCAGCCGCCCCGGCTTCGAGAAGTGGTCGTTCGTCGGATACCCGCTGTCGTCGCTGTTCGACGGCTGGTCGGCGAGCGGGCTGAACACCGCGCACGAATGGCTGTGGGGCATCCACTTCGCCGCGTTCGTCGCCTTCCTGATCATCCTGCCGACCACCAAGTTGCGGCACATGATCACGTCGCCGATGAACATGTACCTGAAGGACAAGGACCGGCCCAAGGGCGCGATGAAGCCCATGCCGAACCTGATGGAGACCGAGCTGGAGACGTTCGGGGCGGCGACGGTCGAGGACTTCACCTGGAAGCAGCTGTTCGACACCGACGCCTGCACCGTGTGCGGCCGGTGCACCTCGGTGTGCCCGGCGCACGCGACCGGCAAGCCGCTCGACCCGCGCGAGATCGTGCTGAAGGTCGGCGAGGTCATGGCCGCGACCGGCGACCCCGTCGTCTCGCCCCCGGTGAGCACCGCGCGCGGCATCACCATCACCGCTGACTCGGTGTTCGAGCGCATCACGTCCGAGGAGCTCTGGGCGTGCACGACGTGCAAGGCGTGCGACGAGATCTGCCCGGTCAACATCGAGATCCTCGACAAGATCCTCGACATGCGCCGCTACCTGTCACTCATGGAGAGCGACTTCCCCGTCGAGCTCGGCAACACCTACCGGGCGATGGAGAACTCGTCGAACGTCTACGGCATGAACCAGGGCGAGCGGGGCGACTGGGCCGCCGAGCTGGAAGAGGTCGAGATCGTGGAGGCCGGGTCGGGTCCGCTCGGCCACGAGTACCTCTACTGGATCGGTTGCGCGGGATCGTTCGACGACCGCAACAAGAAGACCAGCCGAGCCGTCGCCAAGCTGCTGCAACGGGCAGGTCTCGACTTCGCCATCCTCGGGCCGAGCGAGAACTGCACGGGTGACCCGGCGCGTCGGTCCGGCAACGAGTACATCTTCCAGATGCTGGCGATGCAGAACATCGAATCGCTCGATGGACTCGGCGTGCAGAAGATCATCACGCAGTGCCCGCACTGCTTCAACACGCTGAAGAACGAGTACCCGCAGCTCGGCGGCAACTACGAATTGGTTCACCACTCGCAGCTGCTGAGCCAGCTGGTGACCGACGGTCGCCTCTCGCTCGCGGGCGCCACCCTCGACGAGCGCGTCACCTATCACGACTGCTGCTACCTCTGTCGCCACAACGACGTCTACCTCGCGCCCCGCTACGTCATCGGCCAGCTCGGCGGGTTCGACGTCGTCGTGATGCCGCGCAACGGCACCAAGGTCATGTGATGTGGCG
>JAODBH010000038.1 GCA_025463865.1 Actinomycetes bacterium
GCTGGACGCGTCGGCCGCGCTGCTCGAACGGGGCATGCTCGTGCCCGCGATCCGCCCGCCCACGGTCGCGCCCGGCACCTCGCGGCTCCGCATCGCCCTCTCCGCGGCGCACACTGAAGCGCAGGTCGACGACCTGCTCGCGGCGCTCACCGACCTCGCGCTGGGGAGTGCCGCCGAATGAGCCGCGGTGAGCGCGCGCGGCCCGGCATCGTCGTCGTGGTCACGGGAACCGGTACCGACGTCGGGAAGACCTGGTGGACCGCGGCGACCGCCACCTTGCTAAGGGAGCAGGGCCGAACGGTGGTTGCGCGGAAGCCGGCGCAGTCGTTCGACCCCGACGACCCGGCTCCGCGCGACGCCGACGTCCTCGCGGCCGCCACCGGGGAGACGCCGGCGCGGGTGTGCCCGCCCCACCGGTCCTATCCCGTCGCGTGGGCGCCACCGATGGCGGCCGACGAGCTGGGGAAGCCGCCGATCCTGCTCGACGAGTTGGTGGCCGAGATGTTCGGTCCGGGTCCCGAAGGCGAGGACCGCGACGAGGACGGCGCGGTTGCACCCGACGTCCTGCTCGTCGAGACCGCGGGGGGCTCGCGCGCCCCACTTGCTCACGACGGCGACACCGTCTCGCTGGTCGACGCGTTGCCGGCCGACCTGGTGGTCGTGGTGGCCGACGCCGGGCTCGGGGTGATCCACGCGGTGCGATCCACCGTCGAGCCGTACGCCGGCCGGGCACTGGTCGTCGCCCTGAACCGCTACGACCCGACCGACCCGCTCCATGTCCGCAACCGCGAGTGGCTCGAGACCCGGGCCGGGTTCGGCGTCGTCACCGATCCCGCCGAGCTCGCAGCCGGCCTGCTCCCCTAAGCGCCCCGATCCTCGGCCCCGGCCGACCGGGAAGCCGGAATCCGCGGCCACACCCCGACTCCACCACGGATTCCCTTGCACCGAGGCGGTTGCGGGGATCAGCATCGACGGGCGGGCGCCGCCCGCAAGGGAGGACCCATGGCGCGGGCGCGAGCGACGATCAGCACCGCGGCGGCCGGGCCGACGACGAGCACGACGCTGGACGACACCGACAAGGCGATCATCGAGGCGCTGCAGCACGATGGCCGCATGCCCTACACCCGCATCGCCGAGCTGATCGGTCTCTCCGAGGCTGCGACTCGCCAGCGGGTCCAGCGGCTGACCGAGTCCGGCGTCATGCAGGTCGTCGCGGTCACCGATCCACTGTCGCTGGGATTCCGCCGGATGGCGATGGTCGGCGTAAAGGTTGAGGGCGACGTGCGGGTCGTGGCCGAAGCCGTCGCGGAACTGCCCGAGGTCGACTACGTCGTCGTGGTCAGCGGCTCCTTCGACCTCTTGCTGGAGATCGTCTGCGAGGACGACGCCGACCTGCTGCGCCTCCTCAACGACACGTTGCGGGCGATCCCGTCGGTGCGCAGCACGGAGACGTTCACCTACCTGCACCTCGAGAAGCAGACCTACGCCTGGGGGACCCGTTGAGCAACGCAGCCGAGAACGCCGACCTGCAGGCCGCGGCGAAGCGCCATCTCTGGATGCACTTCGCCCGGCTGGGCAACTACGCCGATCACGACGTCCCGATCATCGTCCGTGGTGAGGGCTGCTACGTGTGGGATCAGCACGGGCGCCGCTACCTCGACGGCCTCAGTGGATTGTTCACGGTGCAGGTCGGTCACGGCCGATCCGAGCTGGCCGAAGCCGCGGGCAAGCAGGCGGGCACGCTCGGCTACTTCCCCATCTGGAGCTACGCGCACCCGCCGGCGATCGAGCTGGCCGAGCGCCTGGCCGGCCTCGCGCCCGGAGACCTCAACCGCGTGTTCTTCACCGCGGGTGGCAGCGAGGCGGTCGAATCGGCCTGGAAGCTCGCGCGCCAGTACTTCCGGTCGGTCGGCCAGGAGCGCCGCACGAAGGTGATCGCCCGCAAGGTCGCGTACCACGGGACCACGCTCGGAGCGCTCGCGATCACCGGCATCCCGGCGCTGCGCACACCGTTCGAGCCGTTGGCGCCGGGCGCGAGCCACGTCGCCAACACGAACCACTACCGCAGCGAGACGTGCGCCGAGCACGAGGGTCACGACTGCACGCTCGCGTGCGCGGACGCGATCGAGGAGCAGATCGTCTTCGAAGGCCCCGAGACCGTCGCCGCGGTGTTCCTCGAGCCGGTGCAGAACGGCGGTGGTTGCTTCGTCCCCCCACCGGGCTACTTCCAACGGGTCCGCGAGATCTGCGACCGCCACGGCGTGCTCCTCGTCTCCGACGAGGTGATCTGCGCGTTCGGCCGGCTGGGCGAGTGGTTCGGCGCGCAGCGCTACGACTACCTGCCCGACATGATCACGATGGCGAAGGGCCTCACGAGCGGCTACTCACCGCTCGGTGCGGTGATCACGCGCGACTTCCTCGCCGAGCCGTTCCTGCACGGCCGCACCTCGTTCGCGCACGGCCTCACCTTCGGTGGACACCCGGTCAGCTGCGCGGTCGCCCTCGCCAACCTCGACATCATCGAGCGCGAGGACATCCTCGACAACGTGCGGACGCTGGAACCCGGCTTCCGGGCGCGGCTCGAGTCACTGCGCGACATCCCGATCGTGGGTGACGTCCGTGGCGCCGGCTTCTTCCAGGCCATCGAGCTCGTGGCCGACCAGGAGCAGAAGACCCGCTTCGACGCCGAGCAGCGGGAAGACCTCCTGCGGGGCTTCCTCGCGCCCCGGTTCTTCGCGGAGGGGCTCATCGCCCGGGCCGACGACCGCGGTGACGCGATCGTGCAGCTCTCGCCGCCGCTCGTCTCGGGTCCCGAGGAGCTCGACGTCATCGCGTCGACGCTGCGGACGGTGCTGACCGAAGCCTCGGAACGGATGCTCGCGTGACCGATGCCGCGAAGGCCCCACCGCTGACGGTAGGCGTCCCACGCGAGGTCAAAGAGGGCGAGAACCGCGTCGCGATCACGCCCGACGGGGTGCACGAGCTCATGAGCCACGGTGTCACCGTGCTCGTCGAGGCCGAAGCCGGCGTCGACTCCGCGATCGCCGACGCCGAGTACGAAGCGGCCGGCGCGCGGATCGTCCCGAACCCGGACGACGTCTGGGGCGATGCCGACCTCGTCGTCAAGGTGAAGGAGCCGCAGCCGGAGGAGTTCGACCGCCTGCGGCCCGGCCTCGTGCTGTTCACCTACCTCCACCTCGCGGCGTATCCCAAGATTGCCGACGCGCTGCTCGCGCACCGCACCACCGGCATCGCGTACGAGACCGTGCAGTTCGAGTCGGATGCCTTACCGCTGCTGGCGCCGATGAGCGAGATCGCGGGGCGCATGGCGCCGCAGGTGGGTGCGCGCTTCCTCGAACGGCAACCCGGGGGGCGAGGCGTGCTGCTCGGTGGCGCGCCGGGGGTGCAGCCGGCGCGGGTCGTGGTCCTCGGAGCCGGCAACGTCGGCTGGAACGCCGCCTGGATCGCGCAAGGCATGGAGGCGGAGGTGCTCCTGCTCGACAAGAACGTCGACCGCCTCCGGTGGGTCGACCAGATCCACAAGGGCCGGATCATGACGCTGGCCAGCAACCGGGGCGCGGTGGAACGGGCGGTCGCGTCCGCGGACCTGGTCGTCGGCGCGGTCCTCGTCGCGGGCGGCCGCGCGCCCGTCGTCGTCACCCGGGAGATGGTCGAGACCATGCGGCCGGGCTCGGTCATCGTCGACATCGCGGTCGACCAGGGCGGCAGCATCGAGACGACCCGTGAGACGACCCACGCGGATCCGGTGTGGGAGTACCACGGCGTGCTCCACTACGCGGTCGGCAACATGCCGGGCGCGGTGCCCCGCACCTCGACCTACGCGTTGACGAACGTGACGCTCCCGTATCTCGTCGAGCTCGCCACCCGTGGCGTCGCGGGCGCGGTCGCCCGTGACCCCGCGCTCGCGGCCGGCGTCAACACCCTCGACGGCGCAGTGACGAACGCGGTCGTGGCCGAAGCGCTCGGTCGAACCGTCCGGCCGCTCGCGGAGCTGCTCTGACGCTGAGCCCCACGGTCGGTTTGGGAAGGATCCGCCGCCCCTGCTCGGGGGTCGTCC
>JAODBH010000061.1 GCA_025463865.1 Actinomycetes bacterium
CTATTGGATGTTCGCGAGCGACGGTGGCGTCTTCACCCATGGCGACGCGGGCTTCTTCGGCAGCGAAGGTGCGTTGAAGCTCAACCAGCCGATCGTCGCCGCCTCCGCCAGCTGACGGGCCCAACGCCTCGTGCGTCCACAGTGCACGTCATGCGTGCTCTGTGGACGCACGGGAGCGGGTTCGGGCACCGGGATTCCCGGGGTCCCCAGGCGAGGGCTGGCCCGGCCGTACAGTCCGCGGCGACCACGTCTCGACGGAGGAACCATGCTGCGGGTACCGGTACGGCTGTTGGCGAGCGTGAGCGTGGTGTCGATCGCGTGCACCGGCCTTGCCGCGCTCACCGGCACCGCGGCGTCGGCCGCGCCCGTGGGGACGATCAGCACCATCGTCGGCAACGGCTCATCCGGTTCGACCGGCGACGGCGGCCCGGCCACCGCGGCGACGATGGCGGCACCCGCGGGCGTCGCGTACGACCTTGCCGGCAACCTGTACGTATCCGACTCCGTCGACTCGGTCGTCCGCAAGGTCACGCCCTCGGGCACGATCACCTCGATCGCCGGCACTGCGGGCTCGGCCGGGTTCTCCGGCGACGGGGGACCGGCGACCTCGGCGACGCTCGCGGTGCCCACGGGGCTGGCGCTCGATCGCGCCGGGAACCTCTACATCGCCGACTTCAGCAACAACCGGATTCGCAAGGTGTCGTCCGCCGGCACGATCAGCACCTTCGCCGGAAACGGCACCGCGGGCGACGCCGGCGACGGGTCGTCCGCGCTGAGCGCGCAGCTCGACCAGCCGTGGAGCGTCACCATCGACGGGCAGGGTCGGTTCCTGATCCCCGAGAACTCCGGGCGCATCCGCCGCGTCGATACCGACGGGACGATCAGCACGATCGCTGGTACCACCGGCGGGTTCTCGGGTGACGGTGGGCCGGCCACCGCCGCGCAGCTCAACGCGCCGTCGTCGGTCGTGCTCGACGCGAACCAGAACATCGTGATCGCCGACACCGACAACGAGCGCATCCGTCGGATCGACGCCCACACCGGGATCATCACGACGATCGCTGGAACCGGTCCCCAGACCTCGACGGGTGACGGCGGTCCCGCGGCCGCGGCCACTCTCGACGGCCCGCTGTTCCTCGCCCGCGACGGCGGCGGGAACCTGTTCTTCACCGAGTTATTCGGGAACCGCGTCCGCCGGATCGACGCCCGGACCGGAATCATCACGACCGTCGCGGGTACCGGTACCGCCGGCTACAACGGCGACGCCCAGTCGGCTACTGCGGCGCAGCTGCAGATGCCCTTCGGGATCGCGATCGATGCCACCTCCGACGTCGTGGTGGCCGACAGCGGCAATCACCGGGTCCGTTCGATCGTCGGGATCGCGACGCCGCCTCCGCAGGGCTACTACCTGGCCGCGGCCGACGGCGGTGTGTTCACCCACGGCAGCGTCGTGTTCCGGGGCTCCGAGGGTGGAGCGAAGCTCGTGAAGCCCGTCGTCGGGGTGGCCGTGACACCGTCGCACGGCGGGTACTGGTTGTTCGCGTCCGACGGCGGTGTGTTCACCCACGGCGACGCGGCGTTCTTCGGGTCCGAGGGCGCGCGCAAGCTCGCGCAGCCGGTCGTCGCGGGCGTCTCCACCCCTTCGGGGAACGGATACTGGTTGTTCGCGGCCGACGGAGGGGTGTTCACCCACGGCGACGCCAAGTTCTTCGGCAGTGAAGGCGGCCGGAGGCTCGCGCAACCGGTCGTAGCCGCGGCCGCGACGCCCTCGGGGAACGGCTATTGGCTCTTCGCGGCCGATGGCGGCGTGTTCACGCACGGCGACGCGGCGTTCTACGGGTCCGAGGGTGCGCTGAAGCTCGCGCTGCCGGTCGTCAGTGGCGCGTCGGCGCCCGATGGTCGGGGCTACTGGTTGTTCGCGTCGGATGGTGGTGTGTTCACGCACGGCGACGCCGGGTTCTTCGGCAGTGAGGGCGCGTTGAAGCTCGCGAAGCCCATCGTGGCCTCGGCGGCCACGAGCACCGGACGCGGTTACTGGTTGTTCGCGTCCGACGGCGGGGTGTTCACCCATGGCGACGCGGGCTTCTTCGGATCCGAGGGTGCGCTGAAGCTCGCCCAACCCGTCGTTGCGGGCGCTGCCAGCTGACCTGAACCAGCACGCACGGAGCGCATACGGGCACGCATGGGTGCGGTGGAGACTCCCGTGATCGGGCCGGTGGTACCGTCCGTCGATGCCTGAAGCCAAACCCTCCGATGCCGTCCGCGTCGTCTTCCTCGGTGGGCTCGGTGAGATCGGGCGCAACTGCATGTGCCTCGAGGTCGAGGGCCGAATCCTGGTCATCGACTGCGGCCTCATGTTCCCCGAGACCGACATGCCGGGCGTCGACCTCGTCCTTCCTGACTTCACGTACCTGAAGGAGAACGCCGACCGGGTCGAGGGCGTGTTCCTCACCCACGCGCACGAGGACCACGCCGGCGGGCTCTCCTTCCTGCTGCGCGACCTCTCCTTCCCGATCTACGGCTCGCCACTCACGCTCGGCCTCGCCCGCAACCGCATCGAGGAGGCCGGCCTGATGGGCCGGACCGAGCTCATCCCGGTGCACGACGGTGAGCGCCGGTGGATCGGGCCGTTCGACTGCGAGTTCATCCCCGTCACCCACTCGGTGCCGCACGCGTTCGCGACCGCGTACCACACGCCTCAGGGCACGATCCTCCACACCGGCGACTTCAAGCTCGACCTCACGCCGGTCGACGGCCGCCAGACCGACCTCGCCCTGCTGGGCGAGATCGCCCGCGCCGACGGCGGCGTGCGCCTGCTCCTCTCCGACAGCACCAACGCCGAGGAACCGGGGTTCACGCCGAGCGAGTCGACGGTCGGTGGCGCGATGCGCTCGCTGTTCCGCGAGTACTCCGACAAGCGCATCGTCGTCGCGAGCTTCTCGTCACACATGCACCGCGTGCAGCAGGTCGTCGAGACCGCGCTCGCAAACGACCGACGCATCGCGTTCCTCGGCCGGTCGATGCTGCACAACATGAGCCTCGCCCGCGAGATGGGCATGCTGTCGCTCCCCGAGGACCGTGTCATCACGATCGAGCAGGTCCCCGACTACGCACCCGGTGACGTCGCCATCATCTGCACCGGCTCGCAGGGTGAGCCGATGAGCGCGCTGTCCCTCATGGCCGCGGGCGAGCACAAGTGGGTGAAGGTCGGTCCCGACGACGTCGTGGTGATCTCGGCTCACGCGATCCCCGGCAACGAGAACAACGTCGGGCGGGTGATCAACGGACTGCACCACCAGGGCGCCACGGTCGTGCACGGTGGCGACGCTCCGGTCCACGTGTCGGGCCACGCGTCGCAGGAGGAGCTGAAGTTCATGCTCACCCTGACCAAGCCCGATTGGTTCGTCCCGGTGCACGGTGAGTACCGGCACATGGTCCACCACGCCCAATTGGCGCGGATGGTCGGCGTTCCCGACGATCAGGTGCTCATCTGCGAGGACGGTGACGCGCTCACGCTCACCGACGACGGCATCGAGGTCGAGCGCCGTTCGGTCCCGGCCGGTTACCTCTACGTCGACGGCATCGTCGGCGACGTCGGCCAGGGCGTCCTGCGCGACCGGCGCGTGCTCGCCGAGGAAGGCGTCGTCGTCGTCATCGTCACCGTCGACTCGCAGACGGGCGAGATCGTCAACGGGCCCGAGATCGTCACGCGGGGTTGGGTCTACGCCCCCGAGGCCGACGACCTGATCGACGAGGCCATCGAGACCGTGCGCGCGTCCCTCGAAGAGGCCACGAGCGGAGGTCTGGTCGACTTCGACGCCCTGCGCCGCCGGGCCCGCCAGTCGCTCGCACGCTTCATCACCCAGAAGACCAAGCGGCGTCCGATCGTGATCCCCGTGCTCATGGAGATCTGATCCACCGTGATACCCGACCGGTCCAACGTCATCGCCGACCGCAACGCGGTGATCACCGGGTCTGGTGCCGGCGTCGGCCGGGCGCTCGCGATCCAGATGGCCCGGGCCGGCGCCCACGTCTGGGTCAACGACCTGAACCGCGATCGCGCCGAGTCGGTGTGCGCGGAGATCGAGGCGGAGGGACTGCTGGCGTCGCCGGTCATCGCCGACGTGTGCGACGGCGACGCGGTCGGCGCGATGGTGCGTGAGACCGGGCCCGTCGACATCTTGGTGAACAACGCGGGCATCCCCGAGAGCGGCGTCCGTCTGCAGCACTTCGCCGAGTCCGAACCGGAGGACTGGGAACCACTGATCCGGCTCAACCTCTTCGCGGTGCTCGGCGTCACGCGGGCCTACCTCCCGGGGATGATCGAGAACGGCTGGGGCCGCATCCTCACGATCGTCTCCGACTCCGGCCGCAAGGGTGAGCGGCACCAGGCCGTCTACGGCGCGGCCAAGGCCGCAGCCATGGGCTTCTCCCGGGGCCTCGCGCACGACGTCGGCCGCCAGGGCATCACCGTCAACTGCATCGCGCTCGGTGCGATGAACCACGGCGTGCTCGCCGACGCGATCGAGGCCGACCCCGGCCTCGAGCGCAAGCTCTCCCGTCCTTATCCCGCCGGGCGGCTCGGCCGGCCCGAGGACGTGGCGCCGCTGGCTGTGCTGCTGTGCAGCGACGGGGGCGCGTTCATCACCGGCCAGGTGTACCCGGTCGACGGCGGCTACTTCCCCGCCCTGTAACCCCAGAGGTGCTGATTGAGCACCCGTCGGGTGCTCAGTCGGCGCCTTTCGCCGTGGGTCACGGAGCGTGTCGACCGGCGGTCACGGAGCGTGTGAAAAACCCGCGATTGGTCCGCCTGAGTGGGCGACGCCGGTGTTACCGTTCTGCCGATGTCCCCCAAGACCGCCCGCAAGGCGGCTCGCCGGGGCGGTCGGAGCGGCCGGGGCGGAGCTCGCAGGTCGTACGCGCGCGGACGCGCAGCGGAGCCCACCCGGCTCGCGCGCAGTCGTGAGGCCTTCGGCGCGCAGCTCGGCGACCACCGTGCCGACTTCTTCGCGGTCGTCCTCATCGTCCTCGGCGCGCTCAGCGCGCTCGCGCTCGCAACCGACCTGGCCGGCCCGGTCGGCGTCGGGGCGCGCACCGCGGGCCGCGCGCTGCTCGGCTTCGGTCAACCCCTGATCCCGATCGGCTGCTTCGCGGTGGCCGGGCTCGTCGTCTGGAGCAACCGGCCGCCGATCGAGCCGGACGAGGACGACGAGTACGAGGAGTACGAAGACCGGACCCGCAAGCCGTTGCGGGTCGCGACCGGGCTCTTCCTGCTCCTGGTCGCCATGCTGGGGATCATGCACCTGGCCGGCGGTGCGCCCGGATTCGGCGACGGCGTCGACGCGCTCGGGAACGCCGGCGGGGTGGCGGGCGCGACGATCGGCGCGCCGCACCTCGCCGGGATCGGGATCGTCGGCGCGTCCATCGTGCTCGCGGCGATCGCGCTGCTCGGGGCGCTGCTCACTCCCGGAGTGCCGATCAGCAGCGTCGTCGGCGTGATCGGCGTCGGACTGGCGTGGGCCGGGCGCGAGATCAGCCACTTCCTCGACTTCGGCGCCGACGAGCTCGACGAGGACGAAGACGAAGAGGAGCTCGAGGAAGGCGAGGAGTACGAGCTCGAGGACGGCGAGGAGTACGAGCTCGAGGACGAGGAGTACGAAGACGAGGAAGAGGAGCTCGAGGAGGAGGACGAGGAAGACGACGAGGAGATCCTGGTCGCCGGGTACGGAGACGACGAGGACGACGACGAGATCGACCTGACCATGGTCGATGCGCCGCACGCGTCGCTCGTCGCCGCCGACTCGATGACGGGCGCCCCAACCGAGCAGCTCGCGATCAACCTCGGCCGCCAGCACCTTCCGCCGGCGTGGAAGCTGCCTCCCCGGACGATCCTCGAGAAGAGCACCGGCAAGAAGATGGACCGGGGCGCGATCGAGGCCGGCGGCGAGGTGCTCGAGGCGACCCTGCACGAGTTCGGCGTCGACGCGCACCTCATCGGCATGACGATCGGCCCGACCGTCACCCGCTACGAGCTCGAGCTCGGCGCGGGCGTGAAGGTCAACAAGGTCACGGGGCTGAACCACGACATCGCGTACGCGATGGCCAGTGCCGACGTGCGCATCCTCGCCCCCATCCCGGGCCGCAGCGCGATCGGCGTCGAGGTCCCGAACAAGACGCGTCAGCTCGTGACGCTCGGCGACATCCTCACGTCACCCGAGGCGAACGAGGCGACCCACCCGCTCGAGGTCGGCCTCGGCCGCGACATCGCGGGCAAGGCCGTGATGATGAACCTCGCGACGATGCCCCACCTCTTGATCGCGGGCCAGACCGGCGCCGGCAAGTCGAGCTGCATCAACTCGATCATCACGTCGATCCTCATGCGTACGACCCCCGAACAGGTCCGCCTGATCCTGGTCGACCCGAAGCGGGTCGAGCTCGGCGCCTACAACGACCTGCCCCACCTCCTCACGCCCGTGGTCACGAGCCCGAAGAAGGCGGCGAACGCCCTCGACTGGGCCGTGCGGGAGATGGACATGCGCTACGAGCTCCTCTCCGAGGTCGGCGTCCGCGACATCACCGGCTACAACGCCGCCTACGACCGGGGCGAGCTCCCGACCCTCGACGAGCCCGACCCGATCACCGGCAAGGGCTACGCCCGCCTGCCGTTCATCCTCGTGGTCATCGACGAGCTCAACGACCTGATGATGGTCGCGGCTCGCGACGTCGAGGCCAGCATCTGCCGCATCGCGCAGATGGCACGCGCGGTCGGCATCCACCTCGTCATCGCGACGCAGCGGCCTTCGGTCGACGTCATCACCGGTGTCATCAAGGCCAACGTGCCGAGCCGGCTCGCGTTCTCGGTGAGCAGCGCCACCGACTCGCGCGTCATCCTCGACACTCCCGGCGCGGAGAAGCTGGTCGGCCAGGGCGACATGCTGCTCTCGACCGCGACCGGCCAACGCGACCGGATCCAGGGGTCCTGGGTCGACGAAGCGTCGGTGCGCAAGGCGGTCGCGCACTGGAAACGCCAGACGCAGGAGACCTACTACGTCGAGGGTGTCGCCGAGGGCGACGACACCAGCGGCGGCCCGGGGGGCGGTGGCGGCGACACCGACGACACCGACGACCTCCTCGCGGAGGCGATGGAGCTCGTGGTGCGCAGCGGGCTCGGCAGCACGTCGATGCTCCAACGGAAGCTGCGCGTCGGCTTCTCGCGCGCGGGGCGCATCATGGACCTGCTCGAGCGCAAGGGCATCGTCGGGCCATCCGAGGGCAGCAAGGCCCGCACGGTGCTCATGACCGTCGACGAGTTCGAAGCCGCGAGCGGCCGCACCGACTGACGGGCGCGTGTGGCGTGGCGCACGTGCCAGCGCTGCTGCCGTCCGGCCCGCTGCAGGTACGGCCCGCTGCAGGTACTACCCGCAGCGGCGGGCCCGGCGTCATTGGCGGGCCCACCGAACTGCGGGTGCACTACGGGTATTCGGACCGCGCCAGGTACCGGACGGTTACATCCGGTTGACGGAACCCGAAATTGCGGGCTCCGCTGCAGGTCGGAGGGCCTGCCCCAGCCCCCTTCGGGGCGGAACTTCCCTTGTAGGCTGATCCGGTGAGCCCACCTGCCGAGACCCCCTTCCGATTCCACATCGAGACCCTCGGCTGCCCGAAGAACGCGGTCGACTCCGACAAGGTCGTCGCCTCGTTGCTGGCCGACGGCATGGTCGCGGCCGACGATGCGTCCACCGCCGACCTCGTCGTCGTCAACACGTGCGCGTTCATCGAGACGGCGCGGCAGGAGTCGATCGACGTGTCGCTCGCGCTGAGCGACCAACGGAAGCCGGGGGCCAAGCTCGTGCTCACCGGCTGCATGGCCGAGCGCTACGGCGCCGAGCTGGCCGAGGCGTTGCCCGAAGCCGACGCGGTCGTGGGCTTCGCGGGTGAGGGCTCGATCGCCGAGGTCGTCCTGAAGCGCAAGCCCACGGGCGTCAGGGACCTGCTCGAGCTCCCGCGCGCCAAGCCCAACGCGCCGTGGGCCTACCTCAAGGTCGCCGAGGGCTGCGACCGCGCGTGCGCGTTCTGCGCCATCCCCACCTTCCGGGGCGCGCAACGCTCCCGCACACCCGCGTCGATCGAGGCCGAGGCCCGCGAGCTGGTCGAGGCGGGCGTCTCCGAGCTCGTGCTCGTCGCCCAGGACATCGCCTGGTACGGCCGCGACACGGGCCAGCCCGGCGCGCTGGCGCCGCTCCTCCGCCGCCTCGACGCCCTCTCGGACCACGGCCTGCGCCGCATCCGCCTGTTGTACCTCTACCCGTCCGAGGTGAAGGACCCGTTGATCTCCACGATGCTGGAGCTGCCGACGGTGGTCCCGTACTTCGACCTATCGCTGCAACACGCGAGCGCCACCCGCTTGCGGGCGATGAAGCGGTGGGGGAGCGGTGACAAGTTCCTCGCGGCCATCGACTCGATCCGCGACCACGAGCCTGACGCGGCGTTCCGCTCCAACTTCATCGTCGGCTTCCCCGGCGAGACGGAGTCCGAGCACGACGAGCTCCTCGCGTTCCTCGGCGAGGCCCGCCTCGACTGGGCCGGATTCTTCGCGTTCTCGCCCGAGGACGGCACCGCCGCCCAGGATCTCGACGATCCGGTCCCCGACGACCTCGTGGCCACGCGCCTGCGCGAGTGCAGCGAGATCCAGGACCCGGTCACCGCCGCGTCGCGCGACGCGCTGATCGGCACCGAGATCGAGGTGCTCGTCGACGCCGTCGACGACGACACCGGTGACCCGGTCGGCCGCACCCACCGGGAAGCGCCCGAGATCGACGGCGTGGTCCGGCTCGCCGGTGCGTACGCGCGTCCCGGTTCGTGGGTGCGCGCCACCGTCACCGAGGCGCTCGGGCCCGACCTCCTCGCCTCGGCCGTCGAACGTGTCGATCGCGTCGTCCGCGAAGGCGCGGCGTGAGCGCGGGCATCGCGCCGGTCCGTCGCTTCGGGCAGGGCGCGATCGCGACGCCCGCCAACTTCGTCACCATCGCCCGCCTGATCTTCGCGATCCCGTTGCTCATACTGATCTACGACCGTGGCGCGGAATGGGCGACCGTCGGCGGGTGGTTCGTCCTGAGCATCACCGACGGCCTCGACGGGTTCCTGGCCCGTCGTGACGGCACCACCCGTTCCGGTGCGTTCCTCGACCCGCTCGCCGACAAGTGCCTCGTCCTCGGAGGGTTCGGCGTGCTCGTCGCGCGCGGTGACGTCTGGTGGCTCCCCGTCGCATTGATCGCCGGACGGGAGGTCGCGGTGTCGGTCATGCGCTCGCTGGGGGCGCGCCGGGGCCTGTCGCTGCCCGCGCGGAAGCTCGGCAAGCTCAAGACCGTCGTGCAGCTGCTCGCCGTCGGCGCGGTGCTGCTGCCGTGGACCGCGGATGCGCACGGGCTCCAGGTCGCGATCCTGTGGTTCGCGGTGGCGCTCACGCTCGCGAGCGCGGCCGACCTCTTCCTGCACCTGACGCCGGTTTCGACCACGGAGAAAGCGGAGGTCACCGCTCCATGAGGTGTGATGTTCTCGCCATCGGAACCGAGCTGCTGCTCGGCCAGATCGTCGACACCAACAGCTCCTGGATCGGCGAGCAGCTCGCCACCGCGGGCATCGACACGTTCGAGCACCGCAAGGTGGGCGACAACCTCCCTCGAATGGTGTCGACCCTGCGCGAGATGCTCGACCGGGCCGACGCGGTGATCGTGTGCGGCGGCCTCGGTCCCACTCCCGACGACGTCACCCGCGAAGCGATCGCCGAGGTGATGGGCGTCCCGCTCGAGCGGCGCGAAGACCTCATCGAGTGGATCGGCAACCTGTTCGGCGGTCGGGGTCGTGAGATGCCGGCGAACAACCTCCGGCAGGCCGACGTGCCCGTCGGCGGCGACATCATCCCCAACCCGATCGGCACCGCACCCGGGCTCCTGTGCTCGGTCGGCGACAAGGTCGTCTACGCGGTGCCCGGCGTGCCGTACGAGATGCAGCTGATGGTGGAGCAGACCGTGCTGCCCGACCTCCTCGCCCGGTCCGGTGAGAAGAGCGCGATCGTGTCGCGCTCGCTCAAGACCTGGGGCACCTCGGAGTCGGGGCTCGCCGAGATGATCGCCGATCGCGTCGAGGCCCAGACCAACCCGTCGATCGCCTTCCTGGCGCGCGGGATCGAAGGCATCGTCGTGCGGATCACGGCGAAGGCGCGGACGCGTGAAGAGGCCGAAGCGCTCATCGTGCCCGAGGAGGCCGCGCTGCGCGAGGTGCTCGGCGACCTCGTGTTCGGCGTCGACGACGAGACGATGGAGTTCGTCGTGCTGCGCACCCTCGAGGAGCGCGGCTGGACCCTGGGTGTGGCCGAGTCGCTCACCGGCGGAATGATCGGCGGGCGCATCGCCAACGTCGCCGGCGCGAGCCGCACGTTCCGCGGCACCGTCGGTTGCTACGCCACCGACGTGAAGCGCACGTTGCTGGGCGTGACCGCGGAGCACGTGGTGAGCGAAGAAGCGGCGAAGCAGATGGCCGTCGGGGTGCAACGCGTGCTCGGCTCCGACGTCGGCATCTCGGTCACCGGGGTCGCCGGTCCGGACGAGCAGGACGACCAGCCGGTCGGCACCGTGTGGTTCGGGTTCGCGCTGCCGGGCCACGAGCCCGAGGCCGTGTCGAACCGCTTGCCGGGCGACCGCGAGCGGGTGCGTCAGTTCTCGACCATCTCGCTGATGAACATGCTGCGCCAGCGGCTCGCCGCGCTGCCCGACTGAGCCTCCCCTCCACCGGCGGCGCCGAGGCGTTGACGGCGACGGCGTGGACCGCTCGCGGGCTCGCGCGCCCACCTCGGGTCCTTGACCCGAACGGGTGTTCGCTTTAGTGTGCTGACACGCGTGGAACTACACGCACGTCGTTCCGGCCTATCGTTGCCGGATAGCTGTCACACCCCCGCCGTAGGTTCACTCCCGACGGCACTTCCCCATCCCGCACATGAACCCAGGAGGGTCCGACGGTGGAACGTGACAAGGCACTCGAAATGGCACTCGGTCAGATCGAGAAGCAGTTCGGCAAGGGCTCCATCATGAAGTTGGGGGAGCGGGGGAACGTCGGCATCGAGGCGATCCCCACCGGCGCGCTGGCGCTCGACCTCGCGCTCGGCATCGGGGGTCTCCCCCGTGGTCGTGTCGTCGAGATCTTCGGTCCGGAGTCGTCGGGCAAGTCGACGCTCGCGATGCACGTCGTCGCCGAGGCCCAGCGCAACGGCGGGGTGTGCGCATACATCGACGCCGAGCACGCGATGGACCCGGTCTACGCCGCGGCCATCGGGGTCAACGTCGATGATCTGCTGATCTCCCAGCCCGACACGGGCGAGCAGGCGCTCGAGATCACCGACATGCTGATCCGCTCCGGCGCCCTCGACGTCGTCGTCATCGACTCGGTGGCCGCACTCGTGCCCCGCGCCGAGATCGAGGGTGAGATGGGCGACACGCACGTCGGCCTCCAGGCCCGGCTCATGAGCCAGGCGCTGCGCAAGCTCACCGCCAACCTCAACCGGTCCCGCACGATCGCGGTGTTCATCAACCAGTTGCGGGAGAAGATCGGCGTGATGTTCGGCTCGCCCGAGACCACGCCGGGAGGCCGGGCGCTCAAGTTCTACTCGTCGGTCCGCCTCGACATCCGCCGGGTCGAGACCATCAAGGACGGGGCGGAGGCCATCGGCAACCGGGCCCGGGTGAAGGTCGTGAAGAACAAGGTCGCCCCGCCGTTCAAGCAGGCCGAGTTCGACATCATGTACGGCAAGGGCATCAGCCGCGAAGGTTCGCTCCTCGACGTCGCCGTCGACCTCGGGATCGTGAAGAAGGCCGGCGCCTGGTTCACCTACGAAGGTGAGCAGCTCGGTCAGGGTCGGGAGAAGGTCAAGACGTACCTCTCGGAGAACCTCGATCTCATGGTCGAGATCAGCGAGAAGGTCCGCAAGGCGTCCGGCCTCGACGGCGGACCCGATGAAGAGGTCGTCGACCTCGAGGCCGAGGCTGGCGCCGACATGGACCTCGTCGATGCACTCGACGCTCTGGAAGACGCGGGCTCCGACGGATCGAAGGCCTGATCTCCCGCAACACCGGAAAGGTTGTGACGGGGCCGCGTTGGGGCCGGTCCCGTCACAACCCCCGTCGTGTGCGCATCGCCGCGGAAGACAACGCGCGCACTCACCCTTGACCTGCTCGACACGGTCGGTATCGTGCGCGGCATGGATCTCGCGAACATCTACTCCGGTTCGCACCGGAGGACCGCGGAGCTCGTACGCGATCTCCCGACCCGCGAGCTGTTCCGGACCGTGCCCGGCTGCCCGCAGTGGCGGTTGCAGGACCTCATCGCCCATCTGAGCGGGCTCGCGTACGACGTGCAGACCGGCAACGTCGAAGGCGCCGGCACCGACCCATGGGCCGCACGACAGGTCGCGGAGCGCATCGACCGAACGCTGCCCGAGCTGCTCGCCGAATGGGACGAGAGTGAGCCGTCGGTGCAGGCGATCGCCGATGCCGCGCCGCGCGCGGTCATCGACTGCGTCGTCCATGAGCACGACGTGCGCGGCGCGCTCGGGATCCCGGGCCCCAGCGATGGCGAGGCGGTCGGCTACGTGCTCGGAGCGGTACTCGAGATCCTCGGTCCGCGCCTCGACGCCGCCGGGGTGGGCAGCCTGGCGCTGCGGGTCGACGGTGGCCCCGAACGGGTCCACGGAACCGCCAGCCCCGGCGCCGCGCTCGAGATCGACTCGCACGAGCTCTTCCGTTCCCTGTTCGGCCGCCGCAGCGCCGACCAGGTGCGGGCCTACACCTGGATCGGCGACCCGGAGCCCTACCTCGGCATGTGGAGCTTCTTCGGCCCGCTGCCCGAGACCGACGTCCTCGAGGGCCCGCAGTACGCCGACGCTCGCTGAGCCGGAGCCGTCAGGCTGATGCCGCCGCTCGAGTGGTCGCGGCTGGGGACCGGGTCGACACCTCCGTAGACTGAGCGGTCGTGACCGAACCCCGCCGCTTCCACGTGCGCACCTTCGGGTGCCAGATGAACGAGCACGACTCCGAGCGCATCGCGGGTCTGCTCGCGGCCGAGGGCATGGAGGCGACCGACGATCCCGAGCTCGCCGACGTCGTCGTCGTGAACACCTGCTGCATCCGCGAGAACGCCGACACCAAGCTCTACGGGACCCTCGGCCACCTCAAGTCGCTGAAGGAACGGCACCCGGGCATGCAGATCGCGATCGGTGGCTGCCTGGCCCAGAAGGACCGCGAGGGAATCGTCGAGCGCGCGGGGCACGTCGACGTCGTGTTCGGTACCCACAACCTCGCGCACGCGCCCGACCTGCTGCGCGCGTCGCGCCGGCTCGGCGAACCCGTCGTCGAGATCCTGGAGGAGCACGAGGCCTACCCGAGCGCGCTGCCCGCCCGTCGCGAGGTCGACCACTCGGCGTGGATCACCATCCAGATCGGGTGCGACAACTCGTGCACGTTCTGCATCGTGCCGAGCGTGCGCGGCGCCGAGGTCAGCCGGCGCATGGGCGACATCGTGCACGAGGTCGAGGAGCTCGGACGCGAGGGCGTCACCGAGATCACGCTGCTCGGTCAGAACGTCAACTCGTACGGCCGTGACCTCGGTGCGGGCCAGTACCGCCCGCAGTTCGCCGACCTGCTGCGCGCGGTCGACGCGGTGCCGGAGATCCGGAGGGTCCGCTACACGTCGCCGCACCCCAAGGACCTACGGCCCGAGACGATCGCGGCGATGGCCGAGTGCCCGTCGGTCTGTGAGCACCTGCACCTGCCGCTGCAGTCGGGCTCCGACCGCATCCTCGCCGCGATGCACCGCGGCTACACCGCGGAGCGCTACCTCACCCGCCTCGCCGCGGCCCGGGCCGGCATCGACGACCTCGCGGTCACCACCGACATCATCGTCGGGTTCCCCGGCGAGACCGACGCCGACTTCGAGCGCACCCTGGAGGTGGCCGACGCGGCCGAGTACGACGCCGCGTTCACGTTCATCTTCTCCCCGCGCGCAGGAACCGTCGCCGCGGAGATGGCCGATCGCTTCGTCGCCCCGGAGGTCGCGGCCGCGCGCATGACCGCGCTGATGGAGGTGGTCGAGCGTCACGCGCTCGTGAAGCACGCGGCCCGCATCGGCCGGGTCGAGGAGGTGCTGGTGCTCGGCCCGTCGAAGAAGGACGCGGCGATGATGAGCGCGCGCACCCGTCAGAACAAGCTCGTGCACTTCCCGGGCGAGCTCACGCCGGGCACCTACGCCGAGGTCGAGATCACCAGCGCGGCGCCGCACTTCCTGCGGGGTGAGCTGCAGCGAGTGACCGCAGCAGCGCCCAAGCCTCGGGTGCGCATCCCGGTGACTGTCCTGTGACGCACGACGGCTGCGGGTGACCGCGCGTTGAGCGTCACCCATCTCGCGCTCGTGGGGCCGACGGCCTCCGGGAAGTCGGCGCTCGCGCTGGCGGTCGCCGAAGCGCACCCCGACGTCGAGATCGTGTCGGTCGACTCGATGCAGGTGTACCGGGGGCTCGACATCGGCACCGCGAAGCCCACGGCCGAAGAGCAGGCCCGGGTCCCGCACCATCTGATCGACGTCGCCGAGCCGGGTGACGACTGGTCGGTCGTCCGCTTCCAAGCCGAGGCCCGCGCCGCGGTGGCCCGCATCGAGGCCCGCGGGCACCGGGCGCTGCTGGTCGGCGGCACCGGGCTCTACGTGCAGGCCGTGGTCGACGATTTGCGCTTTCCCGGGGAGGACCTCGAGGTCCGGGCCGAGCTCGACGCCCGCACCGCCGAGCCGGGCGGTATCGCCGCGGCGTACGCCGAGCTCGTGGCCGCGGACCCGGTCGCGGCGGCGAAGATCGACGAGCACAACCAGCGGCGGATCGTCCGGGCGCTCGAGGTCATCCGCATCACCGGCAAGCCGTTCTCGAGCTTCGGTCCGGGAATGCAGCACTACGGCCCGACGGTTTTCCCGGTGCGGATGGTGGGCATCTGGCTCCCACGTGCCGTGCTCGCCACCCGCATCGCCGCCCGGGTCGCCGCCATGGAGGCGGCCGGGTTCCTCGACGAGGTCCGCCGGGTCGCCGCCGGCCCGTTCTCCCGCAACGCCCGCCAAGCGATCGGATACCGAGAGTTGCTCGATCACCTCGAAGGCACAGACCACCTCGCTGGCGCAGCGCCGTCGCTGTCGGCCGCGCTCGATCTCGTCACCCGCCGGACCCGGAGCTTCGCCCGTCGTCAGCGCATGTGGTTCCGCAAGGACCCCCGGATCACCTGGATGGCCACCACCGAGAATCCCGACGCGCTGCGTCCGTCACTCCTGGCAACCTGGGCCGCATGACCACCGTCCATCTCGCCAAGCTGCACGCCACCGGGAACGACTTCCTGGTCCACGTGGCCGAGCCCGGCGCGCAGCTGGACCCGGCCCAGGTGCGCGCGCTCTGTGACCGGTGGCGCGGGGTCGGTGCGGATGGTGTCCTCACGCTCGGCAGCGGCCGCGACGGGGCCGACGCCACGATGACGCTCCTCAATGCCGACGGCGGTCCCGCGCAGATGAGCGGGAACGGAGCGCGCTGCCTCGCGTGGGTCGCGGTGCGCGAAGGGCTCGCCCACGACGGCCGGCTCGTCGTCGACACCGGCGGGGGCCGCCGGGCCATCGAGCTCGACATCGACCCCGTCTCGGGCGACCTCGTCGCCGCCACCGTCGACATGGGACCGGTCACCTTCGATCCGGCCCGCATCCCGTTCGGCGGCGCGAGCCCCTTCGACGTCGAGGCCGAGTTCCACGGCGTCGTGTACCGCGGCGATGCGGCCGGGATGGGCAACCCGCATCTGGTGCTGTTCGTCGACGACCCGGCCGCGGCCCGTGTCACCCAGCACGGCCCGCGCCTCGAGCACGATCCCCGGTTCCCTGAGCGCACCAACGTCGAGTTCGTCGCGGTCACCGCGCCCGACACGATCACGATGCGGGTCTGGGAGCGGGGCGTGGGCGAGACGCTCTCGTGCGGCACCGGCGCGTGCGCGAGCGCCGCGGTCGCGCACCGTCGCGGCCTGGTCGGCGAGCACGTCGTCGTCCGGGTGCCGGGCGGCGAGTTGACCGTCGATCTGGGTGACACGATCCGGCTCGGCGGCCCGGTCGTGCACGTGTTCGACGTCGACGTGGATCTGGACGCCATCGATCTCGGCGCGGAGGTGACCGCATGAGCAAGCGTCACGAGGAACGGCAGCGGCGCACCCTCACCGCCACCGAGACCGACTTCGACGTCATCCAGCAGCGCGCGCTGCTCGTCGGCACCTACGCGAACAAGGTGGAGCTCGAGGACGCGGAGCTGTCGATGACGGAGCTGGCGCTCCTCACCGAGACCGCGGGCGCGCTCCCCGTCGCCAGCGAGCTGCAGCACCGCACGACCGTGCACCCGGCCACGTTCATCGGCAAGGGCAAGGCCGAGGAGCTGCGCCAGCTCGCACTGGCCGAAGACATCGACGTCGTGATCTTCGACGACGAGCTGTCGCCCAAGCAGCAGCGCAACCTGGAGGACATCTTCAAGGTCGACGTCGTCGATCGCGTCGCGCTGATCCTCGACATCTTCGCCCAGCACGCGCGGAGCCAGGAGGGCATGGTCCAGGTAGAGCTCGCCCAGCTCCGCTACCGCCTGCCCCGCCTCCGGGGCCGCGGCCTCCAACTCAGCCAGCAGGGCGCGGGAATCGGCACCCGGGGTCCGGGTGAGACCCAGCTCGAGGTCGACCGTCGGCGCATCCTGCGCAAGGTCCGCAACCTCGAGGCCGACCTCGTCCGTCTCGGTCGCACGCGTTCCAATCAACGCAAGGCCCGGCGCAGCTCGGAGTTCCACACCGTCGCGCTCGTCGGCTACACGAACTCGGGGAAGAGCACGCTGCTCAACCGGATCACCGGCTCCGATGTGCTCGTCGAGAACCAGCTCTTCAGCACGCTCGATCCGACGACCCGGCGCTTGGTGATGCCCGGCGGTGAGACCGTGCTCGTGTCCGACACCGTGGGCTTCGTGCGCCGGCTCCCGCACCAATTGGTCGAGGCCTTCCGCAGCACGCTCGAGGAGGCGGCCGAGGTCGACTTCCTCGTCCACGTCATCGACGCGAGCGCGGTCGACGTCGAGCGGCCGATCGCCGCGGTCGAGACCGTGTTGCGCTCGATCGGCGCGGAGGAGCTGCCGCAGCTCCTGGTCTTCAACAAGACCGACCTCGTCGACCCGCTCGATCTGAAGGGTCTCCTCGTGCAGCACCGGGACGCGGTCGCGGTGTCGGCGGCAACCGGCGACGGCGTGGCCGAGTTCCTGGAGCGCCTCGGCGACGAGCTGCGCGCGCTCGACCGCGTCGTCGAGTTCATGGTGCCGTACGACCGCGGCGACGTGGTCGCCGCGCTGCACCGCGAGGGCGAGGTCCTCGTCGAGGTCCACGGCGAACAAGGCACCCGCGTCCAGGCCCGGCTCCCCGAAGCCGGCGTCGCCCGCTTCCAACAGTTCATCGCCGTCTGACCCGGTTGAGAGCGTCCATGGAGCACCGCAGAGGTGCTCCATGGACGCACGCAAAATCTCTGGCACGATGCGCGGCATGACGATCACGGTGTTCACGGGCGGGCGGATCCTCACGATGGATCCGGCCAGCCCCGCGGCGGAGACCGTCGTCGTGGAGGACGGTCGCATCGCCGCGGTCGGTGGGGCCGGGCTCGAGGCCCGCTATCCCGGTGCCGTGACGGTCGACCTGGCCGGCGCCGCGCTCACGCCCGGCTTCATCGACGCGCATCAGCACCTCTCGGTCTCCGCGCTGCAGCCGCGTTGGGCCGACCTGAGCCACGTCGCGACGATGGAGGAGCTCGGCGACGCGCTGCGCGAGCAGGCCGCGCGGGAGCCCGACGCGGAGTGGGTGCGCGGCTTCGACCACAACCAGAACGAGCCCTGGATCACCCTGTGCAAAGAGGATCTCGACGCCCTCGGCCTCGACCGCCCGATCATCGTGGCGCACTACACGCTGCACCAGTGCGTGGTGAGCAGCGCCGGGCTCGACGCGCTCGGCATCGGACGCACCACCGAGGATCCGCCCGGTGGCGAGATCGGGCGCGGTCCTGACGGCGAGCCGAACGGCTACCTGCTCGAGACCGCCTGGAGCCAGGCCCACGCCCGGTCGCTCGCCGGCTACACCGACCGCGACCGTTGGGCGGAGCTCGTCGCGGCCAAGGCCCGGCTCCTGCTTGCGAGCGGCATCACCGCGATCCATGACGCGGCGACGTCGGCCGAGGCCGAAGCGATGTACCGGGCGATGGCGAGCGCGGGCACCCTGCCGATCTCGGTGCTCGCGATGCCGCACTCGGCCGCCCTGCTGTCCAACGACCTCGGTGGGCGCATCGACGGGCCGGTCACCGGTGACGGCGACGAGACCTTTCGCATCGGGGCCGTGAAGCTCTTCGCCGACGGCGGTTCGCACATCGCGCTCGACGTGCACGTCCACGGAGAGCCGTGGGTGTTCGGCATCTCCATGCTCGACATGCCCGACCGCATGGCGCTCGCGGTGGATCGGGGCTTCCGGGTCGGCGTGCACGCGATGGGAAACCGGGGTGTCCAGGACACGATCGACGCGTTCACGGCCATCGCCCGAGCCCATCCGGACGACGACCACCGCTTCCGGATCGAGCACGCGGGGGTGGCGTCGCGCGACCAGTGCGGCATGCTCGCGTCCCTCGGCGCGGTCGCGGTCGTCCAGCCCGGGTTCGTGCACCACGTCGGCGAGGGCACACAGGCGATGCGGTTCGACGACGCCACCTGGCTCCCGTTCGGCGATCTCGCGGAGGCCGGAGTGACGCTCGCGGGTTCGTCCGACGAGCCCTGTGCGCCGTTCCCGCCGATCTGGGGCGCGACGCGCGGCGCGCTGCGCACCACGCTCTCGGGCCTCGAGTTCGAGCCCGACCAGGCGGTGCCGTTCGCGTCCTGGCTCGAGGCGTACACGCGCGGCGCGGCGTATGCGGGCGGCCAGGAAGGGGAGCGGGGGAGCATCACCCCGGGCAAGCGGGCCGATCTCGTCGTCCTCGAGGGCGCGCTCGACGCCCACGACCCGCCCGCGGTCACGCAGACCTGGGTCGCGGGCGATCGGGTCTGGTCCGCCGAGTGACCTCGGAGGACATCGACGGTTCCCCGGGTGCCGGTCGATCGCTCGTCGCCGCCTTCGACCACGTGTGGTCCCGGTTCACGGACCGGCTGGCCGGACTGGGCAACGACGAGTACTTCTGGGCCCCGCTGCCCGGCTGCTGGTCGCTGCGCCGCGACCAGAACGGGCGTTGGACGCTCGACGGCCACGGCGGCGACGGTCCCGCTCCGGACCCGCTGCCGATCACCACGATCGCGTGGCGCATCGGCCACGTCGGCGGTCTCGCGCTCGGAGGCTTCGCGGCGCGGCGTTTCGGTGACGGTGCGATTGCGTCGGACGACATCGAGTTCCCCGGCCGCGCCCCCGACGTGCACACGTTCCTCGACGGCAACTACCGGCGATGGCGCGACGGCTTGGTCGCGCTCAGCGACGCCGAGTGGTGGCTCCCGCTCGGCGAGGGCTGGGGACCGTACGCGGAGTCGTCGACCGCCGACCTCGCGCTCCACGTCCTCGACGAGCTGGTCCACCACGGCGCCGAGATCGGCCTCCTCCGCGACCTCTACCTCCACCGCGCCGCGCTCGGCTGACCGCGCCGCGGACCAACGCCCTGGGCGCGTTGGCGCCCGGGCGCGTTCCGTGGCCGCGGACGACGTGCGGAACGCGCCCGTGTGGGCGGTGGGTCGGCCGCGGCACGGGTCCGTCATTGCGGCTCCGCGGCGACCAAGGCTTGTGACGGGAGCTGGGTACCGGTGGTGCCGGTACCCGGGCAAACAGCGCGCCGTTGCGCTCGGCCTGCTCCCGTCGACCGTTGCTGTGTCGTCACGTCCGCGCGCCACCTTGACCGGTTTCGTGGGGCAGACCGGCCGATAGGCTCGCCGTCGATGTCCAGCGTCCCCGCCGGCTTCGTGCCGCCGCCGTATCCCCAGGACCGCCTCGGAACCCTCCGGCGGCTGGCCGACGCGCTTCCGGGCGGCGTCGTCGACTGCTCGGTCGGCGACCCCGTCGATCCCGTCCCGCAGATCGTCGTCGACGCGTTGCGCGAAGCCGCACCGAAGGGTGCCACCTATCCCGCCACCATCGGCTACCCCTACTACCGCGACGCATGCGCCGGCTGGCTGGAGCGACGATTCGGCGTCACGGTCAGTCCCACCGACGTCATCGCGTGCATCGGCACGAAGGAGCTCGTCGCCTCCTTGCCGCACATGCTGCACCTGCGCCGGCCCGACCGCGACGTCGTGCTCTACCCCGCGGTGGCGTACCCCACCTACGCGATGGGGGCGAAGCTGGCCGGCCTCCGTGCGGTTCCGGTGCCGGTCGACAAGCACTGGCACCTCGACCTCTCGCGCGTCGACCCGGCCGACGCGGAGCGGGCCCTGTTGCTCTGGATCAACGAGCCGGCCAACCCCACCGGTGCGTCCGTCGACGACGAGGGCCTCGCGGCGATGGTCCACTGGGCCAGGGCGCGGGGGATCGTCGTCGCCAGTGACGAGTGCTACGCCGAGTTCACCTACGGCGACGACGGCGCGCCCGCGGATCCGGTGACCGTCCTCACCGGTCCGCACGTCGACGTGCTGGCGGTCCACTCGATCTCCAAGCGCTCCAACCTCGCGGGGTACCGCGCCGGATTCGTGGCCGGCGATCCCGACCTCGTGCAGTACCTCGGTGAGGTGCGCAAGCACGCCGGCCTGATGATGCCGGCACCGATCCAGGCCGCCGCCGCGGTCGCCTGGTCCGACGACGCCCACGTCGAGGTGCAGCGGGAGCGCTACGCCGAGCGCCGCGCGCTCGCGTTGCCGGCACTCGAGAAGTTCGGTCTCGTCCACGACGGTGGCCCCTCCACGTTCTACCTGTGGCTGCGCGACGCGGAAGGCACCGACGACAGCTGGGAGCTCGCAGCGCGCCTCGCCGAGGCCGGAACGCTCGTGGCGCCGGGCGACCTCTACGGCCCGGCGGGCGCGGATCACGTGCGGCTCGCGCTCACACAGACCGACGACCGGCTCGAGCTCGCGCTCCAGCGCCTGCGGGAGACCGGCGAACGCCGCTGACGCGGTGGCCGGCCGCCGTCGGCACGAATGATTCCGCGCGTCCCCGTCCGGTGCGCGAGCATCCACACCCGTCCACCACAAGGAGCACCACCCCGATGACCGACCTCGCCACATCGATCACCGCGCTCTGGGAGGCCCGCGACGACCTCCCCGCCGACGCGCACGAGCTGGTGCGGTCCGCGGTCGGGCTGCTCGACTCGGGTGAGGCCCGGGTGGCCGAGGTGGTCGACGGTGAAGTGGTCGTCCACGAGTGGCTGAAGCAGGCCATCCTGCTGCTGTTCCGCCTCCAGAAGATGGAGGTCGAAGAGGTCGGCCCGTTCGAGTACGTCGACAAGATCCCGCTGAAGCACGACTACGCGTCGGCCCGGGTGCGGGTCGTGCCCGGCGCGTCGGCCCGGTGGGGCTCGTTCCTCGCGCCGGGCGTCACGATGATGCCCTCCTACGTCAACATCGGCGCCCGCGTCGGCGCCGACACCATGGTCGACACGTGGGCGACCGTCGGCTCCTGCGCGCAGATCGGCGAGCGGGTCCACCTCTCCGGCGGGGTCGGGATTGGAGGCGTGCTCGAACCGCCGCAGGCCGCGCCGGTCATCGTCGAGGACGACGCCTTCATCGGCTCCCGCTGCATCGTGGTCGAGGGCGCCCGCGTCCGGAAGGGCGCGAAGCTCGGCGCGGGCGTGATCCTCACCGCCTCCACGCCGGTGATCGACGCCCAGACCGGCAAGGAAGTCTCCCGCGGCGACGTGCCCGAGCGGGCGGTCGCGGTCTCCGCCACCCGCAACAAGTCCTTTCCGGGCGGCGAGTTCGGCCTCCCGTGCGTACTGATCCTCCGCACGCTCGAGGAGGGTGAGGTGCACGACAAGCTCAAGCTGAACGACATCCTGCGCGAGCACGGGATCGCCACGTGACCACCGTCGACCCCGCGGTCCTCGACGCGCTCGTCCACGCGCCGGTCGACGACCTGCTCGCGCTCAGCGCCGCGTTGGTGGCGGTGCCTTCGGTGTCGCACGCCGAAGGCCCGATCGCCGACGCGATCGAGCAGCGCCTGCGGTCCCGGGCGCCGAACCTGGTGCTCACCCGCATCGACGACAACATCGTCGCCCGCACCGAGCTCGGCCGACCGCAACGGGTGCTCGTCGGCGGGCACGTCGACACGGTCCCCGTCAACGACAACGCCGCCGCGATCGTCGAAGGCGACGTGCTCCGCGGCCTCGGCGCGGCCGACATGAAGGGCAGCCTCGCAGCGCTGCTCGCGCTGGCCGAGCACGCCTCCGCGCGCGAGCCGCGGGTCGACGTGACGTTCTGCTGGTACGCGGGGGAGGAGGTCGTCGACGAGTTCAACGGCCTGCGCCACCTGTTCGAAGTCGCGCCCGAGCTGCTGGCCTGCGACCTGGCGATCCTGGCCGAGCCCACCGACGGCTGGGTCGAGGCGGGCTGTCAGGGGACGCTGCACCTGCGGGCCATCTTCACCGGTACGCGCGCCCACACGGCCCGCCCCTGGATGGGCGACAACGCGATCCACAAGGCGACCACGGTGCTCGAGCGGATCGCCGCGCACGAGCCCGAGACCGTGTCGGTCGACGGCCTCGACTTTCTCGAGTCACTCCAGGTGGTGTCGATCGAGGGCGGCGTCGCGAACAACGTCGTGCCCGACCACTGCACCTTCGTCGTGAACCGACGCTTCGCCCCGAAGTACTCGATCGACGAGGCCCGGTCCCAGACCGAGGCGCTGCTTGCGGGCGCCGACCGCATCGAGCTCGTGTCCGTGGCGCCCGCCGCGCCGCCCGGGCTCACCAACCCGCTCGTGGCCGAGTTCGTCGGCACGCTCGATCTCCAGGTGCGCCCGAAGCTCGGTTGGACCGACGTCGCCCGCTTCACGAGCCACGGCATCCCGGCCCTCAACTTCGGAGCCGGCGACCCCACGATCGCGCACACCCAGGGCGAGCTCGTCACCCGCGAATCGGTCGAAGGCTGCTTCAACGTCCTCGCGGAGTTCCTGGGCTTGCGCTGACCCCGGGACGCGACCGGGCGCCGTCGTTGCCGACGGCGCCCGAAGGATCGCGAGTGCGGTGAGCTACAGGCGGCGCAGGACGGTGACGACCTTGCCGTAGACGGTGACGTCGTCGGGGGAGAAGACCATGTCCTCCATCGTCGGGTTCGACGGACGCAGGACGATCTTGCCCTTCTTGTGGAAGAGGGTCTTGACCGTGGCCTCGGTGGCCTCGTCGCCGGGGATGCCGGCCACGACGATGTCACCGGAGTCGGCCGTCTCCTGCTGGCGAACCACCACGAAGTCGCCGTCGAGGATGCCCGCGTCGATCATCGACTCGCCGCGGACTCGCAGCATGAAGAGTTGCCCGGTGCCGGTGAAGTCCTCGGGGAGGGGGAGGGTCTCCTCGATGTTCTCGGCCGCGAGCACCCCGGTACCGGCGGCCACGTCACCGATCAGCGGCACGTGGCGCACGGGGCGACGGTCGGCCGGGGCGCTCGACTCGGCGTCGAAGCGGACCTCGATGGCGCGCGGCTTCGTGGGGTCGCGGCGGAGGTAGCCCTTCTCCTGCAGCGCCGCCAGGTGCGCGTGCACGGTGGAGGTGGAGGAGAGGCCGACCGCGGTGCCGATCTCGCGGACACTGGGCGGGTAGCCGCGCTGGCGGACCTCAGCGTCGATGAACTCGAGCACCTCGCGCTGGCGTGCGGTCAGATCGGCCATGCGTTGCCTCCGGTGGGAGCGGGAATCGGTGCAGGTGGGGACCGGTGTGTGGTGCCGATCCCGCCTCGGCGAGGAACGTAACACGGACGTCTGTTCGGGGCAAACACCCGTTCGGAAAATCCCTTGACGGCGAACGGGCGTTCGTGTTGGGCTGTCGTCCCGGGCAAACACCCGTTCGATCCCGGCCCGTCGCCGCAACCCCCTCCCACGATCCTCCCGGTCCGCCCCGGATAACTGTCACACCCCGATGGTTGGGTACAGGCAAGGGGCAGCCCATCCCCCTCGAAGGAGATCGCAATGGCCGCCGTCATGACCACGAGAAGTTTCGAACTGGATCGCCCGCAGACCGGCACCCCTCGCCGGTTGGAGCTGGTGCAGCCGGCAACCGCCCGACCCCCTCGGGGTGGTAGCCGGCCCGTTCGTCACTCGCCCGCGGTGTTGCGCCGTCGACGGGTCGTCACCGTCGTGCTGGCACTCGGGTTCGTGGTCGTGGCGGCCCGTGCAGGGTCGGCGCTCGGGGGCACTCCCCTCACTCCCGAGCGCCGACCGACCATCGAGCACATCGTGGTCCGGCCGGGCGATTCGCTGTGGACCATCGCCCAGCGCCTCGCACCGGGCAAGGACCCGCGTCCCATCGTCGACGAGCTGTCGGCCGCCCGTCACGGCGCGCCGTTGATCGCGGGCGAGACGATCGACTGGCAGGGCTAAGAGCTTGCGCGCGAGGACGGCGCCGAGGGGGCGCCCGGTAGGGTTGCAGCGTGCGTTGCCCCTACTGCCAGCAGACCGACGACAAGGTCGTCGATTCACGAACGGCGGACGACGGCGGAGCGATTCGTCGCCGGCGCGAGTGCCTCGTCTGCGGCCGGCGCTTCACCACGTACGAGCGCGTCGAGGACATGCCGCTCACGGTCGTCAAGCGCTCCGGAGTCTCGGAGCCGTTCAACCGCACGAAGCTCGTCACGGGGATTCGGCACGCGGTGACCGGACGTCCCATCGATGCGGCGACCGTCGACGCGATGGCGATGGCGATCGAAGAGCAGCTGCGGACCCACGGGCCCGACGTCTCGAGCGATGTGGTCGGGCGGGCTGTCCTGGACCGGCTGCGTCAGCTGGACGATGTCGCGTACCTGCGGTTCGCATCGGTCTACAAGGGCTTCGAGGACCTCGCCGACTTCGAACGTGAGGTGGGCGAGCTCCAGCAGCTCGGGCTCCGGAAGCTCACCGATCCGAAGCCGCCCGCGGCCGACTGACCGCGCTCTGCGGCGGTCGCCGGCAGGGTTCGGCCCGACCAATGCGGAGTTTTCGGACGTCTGCTCCATCGGGACGATAAGAGGTCCCGGAAGCGTTGACATGGGGGAACTCCAGTGCTGTAATTCACCATCATCTCGTGATGCAAACGCACGGAACCACAACATCTTGTGGCTCAGGCCTTGAACGCCCAGGGGAGCCTCCAGATGATGCGGAGAGCGGGATGACCGAGGAATTCGCTCTCTCGGAGGCCTCGGCGGCAGTCGCCGCCGGTCACCGACGGACCGCCCCACGGGACACGCCACCAACCGGGACGCACGGCATGGAGCCGGCACCCCGGACCGCAGATTCGACCACTCACCATCGAAAAGGGGCGGCCCGCATGGCCATCGCGCCGGAGCAGACCGGGATCGGCATTCGTCGGCACTTCACCGAAGAGGGAGTCCATCCCTACGACACGGTCGAGTGGGAGTTCCGGGACGCCCGGATCCAGAACTACAAGGACGGCACCGACGCGTTCTTCCAGGCCGCCGTCGAGTTCCCGGTGAGCTGGTCGCAGAACGCGACCAACATCGTCGCCCAGAAGTACTTCCGGGGCACCCCGGGCAGCACCGAGCGGGAGAGCTCGCTGCGCCAGGTCATCGACCGGGTCGCCGACACGATCACCGCGTGGGGAGTACGTGACGGCTACTTCGTTGACGACGACGAGGCCGCCGCGTTCCGCAACGAGCTCAAGTACGTGCTCGTGCACCAGCGGGCCGCGTTCAACTCGCCGGTGTGGTTCAACATCGGCGTGGCCGGTGTCCCGCAGCAAGCGAGTGCGTGCTTCATCCTCGCGGTCGAGGACACCATGGACGGCATCCTCAACTGGTACCGGGAAGAGGGAACCATCTTCAAGGGCGGCTCCGGATCGGGCATCAACCTGTCGCAGATCCGTTCGAGCTACGAGCACCTGAAGGGCGGCGGCACCGCGAGCGGCCCCGTGAGCTTCATGCGCGGGGCCGACGCGTCGGCCGGCACCATCAAGTCGGGCGGCAAGACCCGCCGCGCCGCGAAGATGGTCATCCTCGATGTCGACCACCCCGACATCGAGGAGTTTATCTGGTGCAAGGCCCACGAGGAGAAGAAGGCCCGCGCGCTGCGCGACGCCGGCTTCGACATGGACCTCGACGGCAAGGACAGCCACTCGATCCAGTACCAGAACGCCAACAACTCGGTGCGGGTCACCGACGAGTTCATGCAGGCCGTCGTCGACGACGACGAGTGGGCGCTCAAGGCCGTCATCACCGGCGAGACGATCCGCACCGTGCGGGCCCGTGACCTGATGGCGCAGATCTCCGAGGCCACCTGGCAGTGCGCGGACCCGGGCATGCAGTTCGACACCACGATCAACCGGTGGCACACCGCGCCCAACACCGGGCGCATCAACGGCTCCAACCCGTGCAGCGAGTACATGCACCTCGACAACTCGGCGTGCAACCTCTCGAGCATCAACCTGCTCAAGTACCTGAACCCCGACGACACGTTCGACGTCGAGAGCTACCAGCGCACCATCGAAGTGATGTTCACCGCGCAGGAGATCCTCGTCGGCAACGCCGACTACCCGACGGAGCCGATCGCCAAGACCAGCCGTGACTTCCGTCAGCTCGGTCTCGGCTACGCCAACCTCGGCGCGCTGCTCATGGCGCAGGGCCTTCCCTACGACTCCGACGGTGGTCGCGCCTGGGCCGGTGCACTCACCGCGCTGATGACCGGTCACGCCTACGCGACCAGCGCACGCACTGCGGGTCGGATGGGCCCGTTCGCGGGCTTCGCGGCCAACGCCGAGCCGATGATCAACGTGCTGAAGATGCATCGGGCCGAGGCGGCCAAGATCGACGAGGAGCTCGTCCCCACAGAGCTCCTGTCGGCGGCGCAGCAGAGTTGGGACGACGCGGTCGAGATCGGTGAGAAGAACGGCGTCCGCAACTCGCAGGCGACGGTCCTCGCACCCACCGGCACCATCGGCCTGATGATGGACTGCGACACCACCGGCATCGAGCCCGACCTCGCGCTCATGAAGGCGAAGAAGCTCGTCGGTGGCGGCACGATGTTCATCGTCAACCAGACGATCCCGCGCGCGCTGCGCCGGCTCGGCTACTCCAACGACCAGACCGACCAGATCGTCAACTACATCAACGAGCAGAAGACGATCTTCGGTGCGCCGGCCTTCAAGGACGAGCACCTGCCGGTGTTCGCCTGCTCGATGGGCGACAACGTGATCCACTACATGGGTCACGTCACCATGATGGCGGCGGTGCAGCCGTTCCTTTCGGGGGCGATCTCCAAGACCGTCAACATGCCCGAAGAGGCGACCGTCGCCGACGTCGAGAACCTCCACATCGAGGCCTGGAAGATGGGCCTGAAGGCCGTCGCCCTCTACCGGGACAACTGCAAGGTCGCGCAGCCCCTCGCCACCCAGAAGAAGGGTGAGGAGGACGGCACCGGCAATGTGGTCCGGGAGGTCGAGCGGATCATCGAGACCGTCATCATCCAGGAGCCGGTCCGCCAGAAGCTGCCGCGGACCCGCAACTCGAAGACGTTCTCGTTCCGGGTCGCCGACTGCCACGGCTACGTCACCGTCGGCGAGTTCGAGGACGGCCGTCCGGGCGAGCTCTTCCTCAAGGTCGCGAAGCAGGGCTCGACCCTCGCCGGGATCATGGATGCGTTCGCCATCTCGGTCAGCCACGGACTCCAGTACGGGGTCCCGCTGCGGGCGTTCGTCGAGATGTTCACGAACATGCGCTTCGAGCCGGCCGGCATGACCGACGACCCGGAGATCCGGTTCGCGACGAGCCTCGTCGACTACATCTTCCGGCGGATGGCGGTCGAGTACATGCCACTCGCCGAGCGCCAGGAGATCGGCATCCTCACCATCGAGGAGCGCATGGAGCCGACGTTGCCGGGCGTGCAGGAGGCGGCGACGCCGAAGACGCAGAGCCTCGACGTGACGCCGGGCCTCGACCTCACGTACGAGCAGCACGCCCAGCCCACGCTCAGCACGCCGGTTGCTCCGCCCACCGCGGCGAAGCCCCCGAGCCTGCAGCGCGAGACGGTGCTCTGCTACGTCTGCGGCGACATCATGCAGCGGGCGGGCAGCTGTCACGCCTGCCCGAGCTGCGGCGCCACGAGCGGCTGCAGCTGATCGTCGGTACCCACACCACAGTGAGTGAGCCGGGCCCGGGCCTCGTGCCCGGGCCCGACCTCGTCGTCGCCCGGTGACCGTCGTGAGGATCCGACGGTGGTGGATCGGCGTCGTGGTCGCGGCCGTCGTGTCGGTGGGTTGCACCAGTGCGCCGTCGGCGTCGCGGGCAACGACCACGACCACGACCACGACGATTCCCGGGTCTACCGCAACGGGTTCCCGGACGCCGAGCGCGTCGCTGACCGTCGCACCGGATCGGGCGCAGGCGACCTATCAACGGGCCGCGTTCGGACCGGCGTGGGCCGACGTCGATCACAACGGGTGCGACACCCGCAACGATGTGCTCAACCGCGACCTGACCGACAAGCAGTGGCGCGACGGCACGCACGGATGTGTGGTCGTCGCGGGCACCCTCGCCGACCCGTACACCGGGCGCACGCTGACCTTCGTCAAGGCGCGCGCGTCCGAGATCCAGATCGATCACGTGGTTTCGCTCGGTGACGCCTGGAGGTCGGGCGCGTCGCAGTGGAGCCCGCCCATGCGCGAGCAGTTCGCCAACGACCCGCTCAACCTTCTTGCGGTCGACGGCCCCTCGAACCAGTCGAAGGGCGACGACGACGCCTCCCAATGGCTCCCGCCGAACGTCGCGTTCCGCTGCGCCTTCGTCGAACGGCAGGTCGAGGTGAAGACGAAGTACGACCTGACCGTCACCGCGGCCGAGCGTGGCGCGATCAGCGCGGTGCTCGACACCTGCGGGTAGAGCGACGGCCCGGGACGCGGTCCCGCTATTGAGCCAGCTCGGCGGCCAGGCGGTCGCGGTCGGCGCGGTCGTCGGTCCAGACGACGGCCCACACGTGGGACGAGCCGCTGCGGCGCATGGCCTCGTAACGGTGATTGCCGTCCTGCAGCAGGAGATGCCCGTCGCGGTACTCGACGAGGACCGGCGGGGGTTGCCAACCCTCCTCGATGCTCGCCCCCATGTCGTCGACGTCGCCTTCCCACTCCTCGGGCTCGATGGCGCAGATGACGTCGCTCTCGGGACCCGCGAGTCGCTCCAGCCGGTCCGTCGGCAGTCGCACCGGGCCGAGCCACTCGTGGGGCCGGTCCGCGATCCCGACCGCGAGCGCGCCGTTGTCGCTGCCGCGACTCGCGAGGAAGTCGCCGACCCAGTAGGCGATGCGATCCTCCTCCGCGGCCTGGAACGCGGATTCCAACGTGAACACGGGTGGCCCGCCGGTGTGGCCGCCGTCGGCCGGAGCGGGGGAATCGGAACGCGCTGCGGGAAGGGCGCGGATCCGATCGGCCAGGTTGGTGAGTGAGCGGATGGTGTCGTACGACTCGTCGCGGTGGTGCTCGAACGGGTCCATCATGAAGGGCCGCAGACCCGCCCTCCGAGCGCCGACCACGTCGATGGCAGGCATGTCGCCGACGTACCAGACGTCCTCGGGAGCGAGGTCCATCGCCTCGAGCGCGATGCGGAAGATGCGCGGGTCGGGCTTCATCACGCCGACATCACCGGAGTCGATCACGCACTCGACCTCCACGCCGGGACCCGGGCCCACCTGCAGGATCTCGAGCGCGCGAAGCCGCTGCGCGATCAGGCCGTCGGCATTCGAGACGACGCCCAACCGCACACCGGTGTCGGCGAGCGCGCGCAACCCTTCACGGGACCCCTCGGCCACACGCAGCCAGACGGCCGCGTCGGCGAACTCGCGGCCGAGGTGGCGGTGCACCTCGTCCTGCTCGAGCTCCGCGACCTCGCACGCCAGCGCGTACGCGGTGAGGTACTCGCCCCAGGACCCGGCCCAATCGTCCTCGACGTCGAGTCCGGTGTGGAAGCCCGAGGCCGCGGCGTAGTGCGCCCGGTCGAGCTCGTCGGCCGTCCGTGCCGCGCCGGCCCGCTCGAACGCGCCGAGGATCCGCCCGTGCTCGGGGAGCAGGAACACGCCACCCGCGTCGAGGAGCACGCCCAGGGGTCTGCGATCGGGAGCCTCGGGTGCAGCCATGGCCCGAATGTTCCCGCTGCGCCGGCCCCCCAACCGGCGTCCCGGCGAGCTGCACGATCCCGGTGCGATCGAAGGCAGCCCGCTGCGCGTTCGTGAGCACCCCGGTCCTTCTTCACTCGTGGCCGAAGGCGGCGGCGGGATCGACGTAGGACTTCAGCTCGATGGCGTTGCCGCTGGGGTCGAGGATCTTCGTCTTGGTCTGCTCGTGTGAGGTGCCGCGGTGGTCGGTGGTCACCGGGCTGAGGAACTCGACCGGGTGCGTCGCGAGCCGCGTGAGGAGGGTCGTCAGCTCGGATGCGTCAAGGGTCACCCCGAAATGGCGTACGCCGCGATGCTCGGCGGGAAGCACCTGATCCGGCCGCAGCTGCAGCGTGAGTTGCAGTCCGTAGAACCACACGTCGATGAAGTCGGGGCGTTCCCGTCCGCGCTCGCACCCGAGCACGTCGACGTAGAAGTGCCGGCTCTCCTCGAGGTCGCGCACCGGCAGCGACAGGTGCAGGATCGGGTCCATCCCGGAAGCTCAGCACGGGCCGGCTCCGGCGTGCCAAGGATATGCCGGGCAGCTTCAGAGGCAGCGGTGTCCCGCTACTCCGCGGACGTCGGGCCCGGACCGAAGCCGCCGCGGTCACGGGCGCCGATTCGGGCTTGGTAGCGCTCGCGGAGCTGGGCGTTGCGCTTGCGGAAGGTCATGAACATCGCGACCCGGGCTGCAGCGAGGGCGACGAACAGCAGGCCGACGAGCACGTGGCCTGTCGCGAGCAGGACGAGGGCGAGGCCAAGCGTGATGGCGAGCATGATCGAGCGGATCACGAGGAACGTGCGGTCGGGCTTCATCGGGGCTCTTTCGGGTTGATCGGAAGGGTCGGCCCGGACCGGGCCGTCACTCCATGACAGCACCAAAATTGTGAGGAGGGTGTTCGGCCTGCGTCAACGTCCCGACAACGGCCCGCGAAGCGGTCCCGCGGGACCGCTTTTCGGCGCGATCGTGCGCCGAACCGTTGGCTGTTGGACCGGCGCCGGCTCGGAGTAGACCGTGGCCATGCGAACGAGGCGTTGGATCCTGGCCGCGGCCGCGATGACCCTGGTGGTCGGCGCCTGCTCGTCGAGCTCGTCGAAGGCGACGTCGACGACCCAGCGGTCGAGCTCGGCCTCCACCCACGCGACGACCACGACCGCCGCCACCACGACCACGGCCGCGGTCACGGGCGCCCAGTGGCCGACCTACTACGGAACCAGTGCCCGTCCCGGTGTCGCGGCCGACGGACCGTCGTCCGCGAGCGCGGCGAAGAAGCAGTGGGAGTCACCGGCGCTCGACGGCGAGCTGTACGCGCAGCCCGTGCTCGTCGGCGAGCGGGTGATCATGGCCACCGAGAACGACACCGTGTACTCGCTGAACGCGGCCGACGGCGCGATCGTCTGGCAGACGCACCTCGGCAGCCCGGTTGCCGGGAAGTCACTGCCGTGCGGCAACATCGACCCCGTAGGCATCACGAGCACGCCGGTCGTCGACGTGGCCGCGGGTCGCGTGTATGCGGCGGGCATGATCCAACCCACACAGAACGTGCTGTTCGACCTCGACCTCGCCACCGGCAAGCTGATCGGATCCACCGTGGTCGACGTACAGGGGTCCGACCCGGCGACGCAGAGCCAGCGCTCCGCGCTCACGCTCTCGGCCGGCAAGGTGTACGTGCCCTTCGGTGGGCGCTTCGGTGACTGCGGCACGTACCACGGCCGGGTCGTGTCGGTCCCCGTGACCGCCGCCGGCCTCGGAACGCCTGCCCCGTACACGCTGCCGACGCAGAACCAGGGTGGCTTCTGGTCGCCGTCAGGTGCATCGACGGCTGCTGACGGCAGCCTCTTCCTCACCTCGGGCAACAGCTCGAGCAGCGGAGCGTTCGACTATGGAGACTCGGTCGTCCGACTGACCGCCGATCTCAAGCTGACCGACTCGTTCACGCCGGCCAACTGGAAGGCGCTCAACCAGGGCGACCTCGACCTCGGGACCACGAGCCCGGTCCTGCTTCCCGACAACCGCGTGTTCCAGGTGGGAAAGGAGGGCATCGGCTATCTGCTCGACGCGCAGCACCTCGGCGGCATCGGCGGCGCGCTGCAGGCAGCCAACGTGTGCGGCACGAGCAGCGCGTTCGGCGCGGTGGCGCACGACGGCGACACGATGTTCGTGCCGTGCCTCAACGCGCTGGTCCAGGTGAAGGTCTCGGGCGACAGCTTCACGACGGGTTGGCGCATGACGCTGAACACCCCCGGTCCGCCCATCGTCGCCGGTGGCGCGGTGTGGACGGTGACCACCGGCAGCGGCGACCTCGTCGCCATCGACGCGGCCGCCGGAACGTCCTCGGCGGTCCTGCACATCGGCGACGTGCCGTCGCGCTTCACCTCCCTCGCGGCGGGCGGCGGCCACGTGGTGGTCGGCGCGAACCGCAAGGTGCTCGCCTTCGGCGGCTGACCGCTACCGCGCCGCTACCGCGCCGCTACCGCGCAAAACCGGACGCGCAACGGCCCGCCGATGGGATCGGCGGGCCGTGATCGCGGTGGGGTGGTTCAGGTGGGTGTGATGTCGTAGCCGAACATGT
>JAODBH010000110.1 GCA_025463865.1 Actinomycetes bacterium
ACGCCGCGCGCGGCATGGACGCGCTGTTCGAGCAGCTCGGCGAGGCCGCGCCGGCGGTGCTCGAGCACGTCGTCAACGCGGCACGTGAGCTGATGCGCGCGGCCAAGGCCGTGGTCGACGCGGCCGAGGGCGCGATGGATGTGGCCCGGTCCGGCGTCGACGACGAGCACTCCGACCCCAAGCCGTCCGCGGGGGAGAACCGCACCCCGCCGCCCGGTTCTCCCGGCCCGAAGGCGTCGCCGGGACCTCCCGGGATCCAGCGCATCGACGTCGACTGAGGTACTGCGACCGGTGCGCTCCGGCGCCGCTCGTCCCCGCCGACCGACGCGCGGCGGGCCAGTAGCCTCCTCCGATGCACACGATCGGATTCGACATCGGCGGCACCAAGATCGCCGCTGCGGTGGTCGACGCATCCGGTCGCGAGCTCTCCGAGGCCCGGCGCGACACGCCGGACACCTGGGCCGAGACCTCGGCCGCGCTGCACTCGGCGCTCACCGAGCTCCTCCACGCGTGCCCCGACGCCGCCGCGGTCGGTGTGGGCATCGCGGGCCTGGTGGATCGCTCGGGCTACCTCAGCTACGGGCCCAACCTGCCCGGTATCGAGCACGTCGACGTGCAGGGCGAGCTGTCGCGCCTCTTCCCGCTGCCGGTCGTCGTCGACAACGATGCGAACGTGGCCGCGTACGGCGAGGCGAAGCACGGGGCGATCCGAGGCGTCGACGACGCGCTGGTCGTCACGCTCGGCACGGGCATCGGCGGCGGCCTCATCATCGGTGGCGAGGTCTACCGCGGCGGCCACGGCTTCGCCGCCGAGATCGGTCACATCACGATCGACCTCGACGGCCCGGTCTGCGCGTGCGGTGAGCGAGGGCACTGGGAGGCGCTCGCGTCGGGCAACGCACTGGGGCGCATGGGCCGCGAGGCCGCGTCCGAGGGTCGGGTGCCGAGCGTGCTGGCCCAGGCGGGCGGGGTCGTCGCCGCGATCACGGGCCACGAGGTCGGACAGGCCGCGGCCGCGGGAGCACCCGACGCGTTGGCCCTGATCGACGAGTACGCCGACCTCGTCGCGGTCGGCCTGGCCAGCCTGGCCAACATCCTCGACCCGTCCGTGATCGTCATCTCGGGCGGCATCATCAACCTCGGCGACGTGTTGATGCGACCTGCGCGCAAGCACTTCATCGCGCGCATCGAAGCCGGAACCGAGCGGCCGGTACCGGAGCTCGTGGCCGCCGAGCTGGGGGAGCGGGCAGGGGTCATCGGCGCCGCCGCACTCGCCCGCCGATCGGTTGCATGACCGAGCTGCGTCCACGGCTCGGGGTCACGCTGCCCAACTTCCGCGACGAGCCCGAGTCGTCGTTCGAGATCGCGCACGCGGCCGACGAAGCCGGGCTCGACGGCGTGTTCGGGTTCGACCACCTCTTCCGCATCGGTCGCACCGGGCGGCGCCCCGCGCTCGAAGGCCTCACGTTGCTGGGCGCGGTGGCCGCGGAGACCCGCCGGGTGTCGGTCGGCACGTTGGTCGCACGCAGCACGCTTCGGCCCCACGCGACGCTGGTCGGTGCCTTCGACGCACTCCACCGCATCAGCGGCGGCCGGCTCATCGCCGGCCTCGGCTCCGGCGACTCGGAGAGCCGCGCCGAGATGGAGACCTACGGCCTGCCGTTCGGCACGATGGAGGACCGGCTCGAGTCCCTCGACGAGGCGGTGCGCGCCTCGGCCGGCCGCGGGTACCCGGTGTGGATCGGCGGCGCGGCGCGGCACGTCGCACCGATGGTTGCGCACGCCGACGGCTGGAACCGCTGGGGGAGCACGGTCGAGCTCTTCGCCGCGGGCGTGGCGCGCGTGCGGGCGGTCAACCCCCGCGTCGTGTGCACCTGGGGCGGGCTCGTCGTGTTGAGCGAGTTCGAGCACGACGCGCGGCGCAAGGCCGAGCGGCTCGAGATCGACCCCGACCGCCACGACGTCATCGTCGGCGGTCCGGAGCACGTCGCCGAGGAGATGCGCCGCTATGTCGCCGCCGGCGCCGAGTGGATCATCGCCGGCCCGATCGACTCCACCGACCCCGAGAACACCCTCCTCCTCGGTGAAGCCGTGCTGCCGTTGCTGACGTGACTCAGCGCAAGATGAGCCGCGCCGCGGACTCCAGCTCCCGTTCCATGCCGGGGCTGTCGAGGAGGCCGCCGACCCAGAAGGCGAGGGCGGAGAACCACACGAGACCGAGGGCGCGCGCCGCGGCTTCGAGGTCGACGCGCTCCTCGCCGATGGCGTCGGCGAAGATCGACGTCATGACCACGAACACCTCGTGCTTGGCGATCCCCGCGTCGGGATCCGCGCTCGAGAGCGCGGTCACCATCGCCGCGGTCAGGTTCGGGTCACGTTCCATCGAGCGGCTCGCCCGGCGCAGCACGATGCCGACACGCGTCGACGCGTCCGGCCCGAGCGCAGGCCGTTCCGTGAGGCGGTCGCGCAGCTGCCGGGCCTGGGTCGCCAGCGCGGCGAGGAGCAGCTGGTCCTTCGAGGAATAGTGCCGGTAGAGCGTGCCGAGCGCGACGTTGGCCCGCGCCGCGACGTCGCGCATCTGGACCGCGTCGTAGCCGCCATCGGAAGCGAGCGCGACCGCGGTGTCGAGCAGACGGGCGCGCCGGGCCGCGGTCTGGACCGCGCGAGCGCCGGGTCCGGGCGCGTTCTCGGCCGTCGACACGGGTTTGGGTTGGGTGGTGGGGGATCCGGTCACGGACCGAGGCTACCGGGAACTAGAACCGGTTGCAGTTACGGAGGGGTCTCCGTATCCTCCGGGCATGCGCACACGAGTCAGCGACGAGTTCGGCCTCGAGTTCCCGATCTTCGCGTTCAGCCACTGCCGGGACGTCGTCGTCGCGGTCAGCAAGGCGGGCGGGATGGGGGTGTTGGGGGCGCTGTACTTCACGCCCGAGGAGCTGGAGATCGAGCTCCAGTGGATCGACGAGCACATCGACGGCCGGCCCTACGGCGTCGACGTCGTCATGCCGGCCACCGTCATCGACACCGCCGGCTTCGACCCCGAGAACCTCGAGAGCCAGCTCGAGGACATGATCCCGCAGGCCAACCGCGACTTCGTCGAGGCGACGCTCGAGCGGTTCGGCGTGCCGGAGCTGCCACCCGACCTCGAGACCCCCCACCACCTGCTCGGGTGGACCGACGCCACGGCCCGGCCCCAGGTGGAGGTCGCGCTCGCACACCCGATCAGCCTGCTCGTCAACGCGCTCGGGCCGCCGCCGAAGGACGTCGTCGACCTCGCGCACGAGCACGGCATCAAGGTGGCCGCGCTGGCGAGCACCGCCGATCACGCCCGAAAGCACGTCGCGCTCGGCGTCGACATCGTGGTGGCCCAGGGCACGGAGGCCGGTGGTCACACGGGGGAGATCAGCTCAGTTGTGCTGTGGCCCGAGGTCATCGACGCGGTCGACGTCCCGGTGCTCGCGGCCGGCGGCATCGGCCGGGGCAGCCAGATCGCGGGCGCGCTCGCGATGGGCGCCGAAGGCGTGTGGACCGGTTCGATCTGGCTCACGGTCGCCGAGTCGGACATGTCGCCCGCCGTCGTCGAGAAGCTGCTCGCGGCCAACTCGCGGGGGACCGTCCGGTCGCGATCGATGACCGGCAAGCCTGCTCGTCTCCTGCGCACCGCGTGGACCGACGCGTGGGACAGCCCCGAGTCGCCGGGCACGCTGCCGATGCCGCTCCAGTTCATGCTCACGGCCGAGGCCCTCCAGCGCATCACCCGGGCCGACAACCGCGACCTCGTCGGCATGCCCGTCGGCCAGGTCGTCGGCAGCATGAACGACGTGAAGCCCGTGCGGGACGTGATGTTCGAGCTCGTCGACGAGTACGTCACCGCCACCGAGCGCCTCGACCGCATCACTCAGGCCTGACCGCCCTACGGGGTGAGCGCGGCGAAGGCTCCGGACTCGGCCCGGGTTGCGGCGAGCTCGCGGACGTGGTGGACGACGGCGGGGCGGCGGGCGCGGTCGCGGGAGCTGGGGCCCAGCACGTCGAGGGTCTCTGCGTCGGGGGCGAACACCACCGTGGGGATCCCGGCGCGGCGCAGTGCCCACGTCTCGAGCGCGAGCCGCAACGAGTGCAGCGCACGTTCCGATGCGCCGGTCCACTCCGACGCCGACATCGGCGACGAGACGATCGCGAGGTCGAGCTTCTCGGGCGTGTCGCGCAGCAGGTCGGCGTTGGTCGGGGAGTACGCGGCGCCGTCGATGTACTCGACGCCGTCGATGACCGCCGGCTCGCAGTAGCCCGGCACCGCGCTCGACGCGGCGACCGCAGCCGCGACCGATGGAGTGCGGTCGTCACGGCCGAAGACGACGCGGCGCGCGTCGCGCCGGCGGAGCGCGGGGATCCAGAGCGGCCGGTCGGGCCATGCGTCGCCGGTGAGCCCGTGCAGCGACTCCGCCCAACCGGTGGTGGGCATCGGCCCGGGCGTCAGCGCCGCCGCGAGCACCGCGATGAGTCGGAAGTCGCACGGTGCCCGAGCGGCCCCAAGTAACGACGGGATCGATGGGACCCCGAGCCGGAGGCGTCCGCCCTCGGGAAGCGGCGGTGACGGGTCGGGGTTCTGCCGGTCGGCCAGCGCCTTGCCCTCGGGCGTCATCGGCTCGTCGGCGTAGGCGGCGGCGAGATCGGGGCCGGAGATGCCGAAGCGGAGGTACGTCGCGACCCACGAGCCGGCCGACGTGCCGACGACGACCGACGCGTCGCGCGCGTCCCAGCCGGTGGCGTCGGCCAGCCCGGCCAGGAACCCGCTGTGGAACGCCTGCCCGGTGATGCCGCCCGCGCCGAGCACGAGCCCGACGCGCGGCGTGTCCGTCACGGGAGCGGGTCGACCGGACCGGGCGGTTCGGCGCGCGCGCCGAAGTACTCCGCGGCGCGCTCCGGGTTGACGATGATGAAGAGCCCTTCGGCCTCCGCGGTCAGCGTCCCGTGCGAGTGGATCGTCCCGCGCGTGGTGATGCGCCGGCCTTCGACCCGCTCGGTCCACGCCTCGAAGTCGAGCTCCTGACCGAGCGGCGTCGGTCGGCGGTACTTCACCGTGAGGGTGCCGGTCATGCCCGGGTGGCCCGACACGATGTTGGCGATGCCGAGCAGCTCGTCGAACGCGAGCGCGATCTCCCCGCCATGGACGTACCCGGGCGGCCCTTCGTACGGTGCCCCGAACGTTCCGGTGCCGTGCACGCGACCACCCCGCACCTCGTAGGTGATGGGTGGGGCCATCGGGCTCGAGAGGCCGACGACGGGGGAGCGCGGCAGGTAGTCGGTGTGGCTGTGCTCCGGACGATCGCGCCGGCCGGCGGGCCGGTCGCCGAGCGGCGCTCCGTGGAGCTGCGCGGCGAGAGCCTCGACCATGTCGGCCGCGGCGTCGAGGGTGTCGGCGTCGGCGCCCTCCGAGGTGAGCACCGCGTCGATGAGGTGGCGGGTCGCGTCGGCGAGGCGGCGACGGGTGGGCGAGTCGAACTCCTCGACCTCGGACGCGGCCGGAGCCAGCAGGTGGGACGACAGGGCGTTCTCGTTCGCGTCGGCGCGCACGGGTGGGGCGTCGGTCATCAGCGTCCTTTGAACACGGGCGGGCGTTTCTCGGCGAAGGCTCGGGCGCCTTCCTGCGCGTCCTCGGACGCCATGACCTCCCAGCCGAGCGGGTCCTGGTAGGCGACGGCCTCCGCGTCGGGCATGCCTTCGGTCTCGCGCCACGCCCGCAGGATCATCCGGGTCGACAGCGGGCCGTTGGCCGCGATCGTGGCCGCGATGTCCTTGGCGGCGTCGAGCGCGCCGCCCGCGGGCACGACCCGGCTGATGAGCCCCATCGCCTGGGCTTCCGTCGCGCTGACCGGGCGGGCGGTGAGGAGGATGTCCATCGCGTGCGCGTACGGGATCTGGCGGGGAAGCCGGACCGCGGAGCCGCCGAGTGGGAAGAGCGCGCGGCGCGCCTCCCAGACGCCGAACGTGGCGCTGTCGCCTGCGACGCGGACGTCGGTGCCCTGCAACATCTCGGTTCCCCCAGCCACCGCGTAGCCCTCGACGGCGGCGACGAGAGGCTTGCTGCAGCGGTAGTCGCGCAGGAGGGCCTTCCAGTGCAGATTCGGCTCCGACGCCATCCGCTCGCGCACGTAGCCGCTCTCCGACGGTGTGCTCATCGCCTTCAGGTCGGCACCGGAGCTGAACGTGCCTCCGGCGCCGGTGAGGATCCCGCAGCGCAGCTCGGGGTCCTCGTCGAGGAGCGTGTAGCCGTCGGCCAGGCCGACCAGCATCTCCGGGCTCAGCGCGTTCTTGGCCTCGGGCCGGTTCATCGTGAGGGTGAGGACCGCGCCGTCGCGTTCCACCCGGCAGTGCTTGGTGCTGATGGACAGCATCTCGGCCACTCGCACACCTCCTCGGAACGGCTGCCGGCGCCCGGCCTGGATCGGAAGTTCGCATGCTACGCGGGTGGGGCCTGGGGTACCGTAGAAGTGGAACGCGTTCCTGTTTTGCGTCAACCCGTCGGAGGTCCCCATGAGTGCCGCCCCCGTCATGCCCGTCGACCTCAGCGATCCGGCGACGTTCGCCGCAGGCCCGCCCCACGAGTTCTTCACCTGGCTACGCAACGAAGCGCCGATCTGGTGGCACGGGCCCACCGACCACGAGCCCGACGGCTTCTGGGTCTGCACGAAGTACCGGGACGTCATCGCGATCGAGCGGGACGCGGCCACGTACTCGTCGGCCCGGGGCGGCGCGCTGCTCATGGACATGGCCGACGGCACCGAGCTGATGATGCTCAACCAGGACGCGCCCCAGCACACGCGCCTGCGCATGCTCGTCGCCCGCGGCTTCACGCCCAAGGTCATCAACTCGATGGCCGACAGCGTGCGTGAGGCGACCCGCCAGATCGTCGCCGCGGTCGCCGACAAGGGCGAGGCCGACTTCGTCACCGCGTTCGCGGCCGAGCTGCCGCTCGTCGTCATCAGCGAGCTGATCGGGGTGCCGTACGAGGACCGCCACAAGGTGTTCGAGTGGTCGAACCGGATGATCGGTGCGAGCGACCCCGAGTACGGCGGGGGAGCCGACGAAGGCGCGGCCGCCGCGTTCGAGCTCTATGCCTACGCGCAGAGCCTGGCCGACGACCGCAAGGCGCGGCCGATGGACGACCTCGTCACCCAGCTCGTCACCGGCGAGCTCGAGGGCGAGAAGCTGTCGGACATCGAGTTCAACGTCTTCTTCCTGCTCCTCTCGGTGGCCGGCAACGAGACGACCCGCAACCTGATCTCGGGCGGGATGCTCGCGTTGCTGCAGCATCCCGACCAGCGCGAGCGCCTGCTCCAGGACATGAGCGGCCTCCCGCTCGCCGTCGACGAGATGCTCCGCTACGTCTCGCCGGTGCAGTACTTCCGCCGGACCGCAACCGTCGACACCGAGCTGCGGGACGTACCGATCGCGGCCGGTCAGAAGGTCACGATCTGGTACGGCGCGGCGAACCGCGACGAGGAGATCTTCGAGCGCAGCCAGGAGTTCGACGCGTTGCGCACCCCCAACGAGCACGTCGCGTTCGGCGGCCGCGGCCCCCACTACTGCCTGGGCGCGAGCCTGGCCAAGCTCGAGATCCGCGCCATGTTCGAGCAGATCCTCGGTCAGCTCCCCGACATGCAGCTCGCGGGCGAGCCCCAACAGCTGCACAGCAACCTGATCAACGGCATCCGCCACCTCCCCGTCACCTGGACCGCCTAGCGCCAACCCAAGTCCCGGCGCCGAAAAGATCTGCGCCGGTCAGGCCGCGGGCTTGTCGGGCGGGGCGGCGAGGTCGACGGTGATCGAGGGCTCGGGGGCTTCGACGTAGTCGACCACGGTGATGTTGCCGGCCTCCCGGAGGTCGGCCTCGACCGCGCGGGCCGCGGCGAGGCGCACGGGGTCGCCGTGCACGGTGAGCCGCAGCACCTCGAGCTTCAGCGACACCTTGGCCGCGGCCTTCTCGCGCCGGACACCGGTGAGCAACTCGCTCGCCACCTCCAGGACCGCGGGGTCGGCGGCGGGACCGGCGCCCGATCGCAGCGGCTCTGCCGCCGGCCACTCCGCCCGGTGGATCGAGCCTTCCTGCCACCACGACCACACTTCCTCGGTCACGAACGGCAGGTGCGGCGCGAACAACCGGAGGAACGTGGACAACGCGGTGACCAGCGCGGCGTGCGCGGACGCCGCGGCGTCCGTGCCGCGTGATCCGTAGGCCCGGCTCTTCACCAGCTCGAGGTAGTCGTCGCAGAACTGCCAGAACAGCGTCTCGGTCCGTTCGAGCGCGCGCGTGTAGTCGTAGCGCTCGAAGGCGGCGGTGGCCTCGTCGGTCACCTCCGCGAGACGCGCGAGCATGGCCCGATCGAGCGGGTCGGTGACCGGCGCGGCCGCGACCGCGGCGATCGCGTCCGACGTGTCGCCTTGGCCCTCGACGCCCGCGGCTTCCGCGAGCCGGCCGAGGGCGAAGTTGCTCGCGTTGAGCAGCTTGATCGCGAGACGGCGGCCGATCTTCATCTGCGCCTCGTCGAGCGCGGTGTCGGTGCCGATGCGGCCGTTGAGCGCCCAGTAGCGCACGCCGTCGGACGAGTACTGCTCCAGCATCCCGAGCGGCGTGACCACGTTGCCCTTGCTCTTGCTCATCTTCTTGCGGTCGGGGTCGAGGACCCAACCCGAGATCACCGCATTGGCCCACGGCAACGTGCCGTTCTCGAGGTGCGCGCGGACGACCGTGCTGAACAGCCACGTCCGGATGATCTCGTGAGCCTGCGGGCGCAGGTCCATCGGGAACGTTCGGGCGAAGAGGTCGGGGTCGTCCTCCCACTTCGTCGCGATCTGCGGGGTGAGCGACGACGTGGCCCAGGTATCCATGATGTCGGGGTCGGCCATGAACCCACCGGGCTCGCCGCGTTGCACTTCGGTGAAGCCCGCGGGCACGTCGGAGCTCGGGTCGACGGGCAGGATCGACTCGTCGGGCACGATCGGCGCGTCGTAGCGCGGCTCGCGGTCGTCACCGACCGGGTACCAGACCGGGAACGGCACGCCGAAGTACCGCTGGCGGCTGACGAGCCAGTCGCCGTTGAGCCCTTCGACCCAGCTGTCGTAGCGGGCCTTCATGAACGGCGGGTACCACTTGAGCTCCGCGCCGCGCTTCAGGAACTCGTCGCGCAGCTCCGGGTCGCGTCCGCCGTTGCGGAAGTACCACTGGCGGGTGGTCACGATCTCGAGCGGGCGGTCGCCCTTCTCGTAGAACTTCACCGCGTGCTTGATCGGGCGCGCGTCGCCGTCGAGCTCACCGGACTCCGCGAGCAGCTCGACGATCCGCTTCTGGGCCTGCTTGACGGTCTTGCCGGCCAGCTCGGCGTACGCCGCCGCGCCACCGGGGGCCGGCGGGTCGTAGGGCGGCTCGGGGAGGAGCCGGCCGTCGCGCCCGAGGATCGAACGCACCGGCAGCTGCAGCTCGCGCCACCACGTGACGTCGGTGGTGTCACCGAACGTGCAGATCATCGCGATGCCGGAGCCCTTCTCCGGATCCGCGAGCGGGTGCGCGAGCACCGGCACCGAGACCCCGAAGAGCGGGGTGGTGACCTGCGTGTCGAAGAGCGGCTGGTAGCGCTCGTCGTCCGGATGGGCGACGAGGGCCACGCACGCGGGCACCAGCTCGGGACGGGTGGTGTCGATGATGACGTCGTCGCCGTCGGCGCGGTGGAAGCGCAGCCGGTGGTACGCCCCGTCGAGCTCGCGGTCCTCGAGCTCCGCCTGCGCGACCGCGGTGCGGAAGTCGACGTCCCACAGCGTCGGCGCCTCGGCCTGGTACGCGTCGCCCCGGGCCAGCATGCGGAGGAAGCCGCGCTGCGCGGCGCGCTGGGACTCCGGCCCGATGGTCGCGTAGGTGAGGTTCCAGTCGACCGACAGGCCGAGCCGGCGCCACAGCTCCTCGAACTTGGCCTCGTCCTCCACCACGAGCCGGGAGCAGAGCTCCACGAAGTTGCGCCGCGAGATCGGGATCGCCTGCTTCCCGGGCTTCTCCGGCGGCTCGAACGCGGGGTCGTAGGGGAGCGAGGGCTCGCAGCGCACGCCGTAGTAGTTCTGCACCCGGCGCTCGGTCGGCAGGCCGTTGTCGTCCCAACCCATCGGGTAGAAGACCTCGTGCCCGCGCATGCGCTGGAACCGGGCGATCGCGTCGGTCTGCGTGTAGGAGAAGACGTGACCGACGTGGAGCGAGCCGCTCACCGTGGGCGGCGGGGTGTCGATCGAGTAGACCTCGGCCCGGGTCTTCGTGCGGTCGAAGCGGTAGACGCCGTCGGTCTCCCAACGCCGGGCCCACGTGTCCTCGAGCCCGTCGATGGTCGGCTTCTCGGGAAGATTCAGCGCCATATGGACCGAAGGCTACAAGCCGGGTCTGGCGCCCCCGTCTCAGATGAGGCCGCGTCCACCGACGAGGACGTAGCCGGTGGCGCCCGCGTGCACGACGAGGCCGCTGTAACCGACGCGGGGCTCGAGGCCGGGCACACCGAAGAACGGCGCGTCGCCGAACGAGTAGACCGAGCCGTCGGCGGCGACGATCCAGTAGCCCTTGCCGGAGTCGGTGGTGACGAGCTGGGTCGCGAACGCCTCGGTGATCCCGTACGCGCTGCCCGCGAAGCCCGCGGCGCCATAGGTGAGCACGCCGCCGTCGATGCCGAGCAGCCGGTAGCCGTCACGCGCCGGGTCGCTGCTGATGCCGACGATCGGTGCCGCGTTCGGAGGCGCGCTACCGAACGGCGTCGCGTCGTAGGGGTAGACCTGTCCGGCCGAGTCGACGAGCCAGTAGCCGTGACCGCTGCGCGTCGCCGCGATCCCCACGACCGGTCGGCCGATCGGCGAGCCGGCGAGACCGCCGTGGTAGGTGGCGTCTCCGTAGGTGAACACGCCGCCGTCGGCGCCCACGAGCCAGAAGCCGTGACCGCTCGGGGTGGGCGTGATGCCGGTGATCGGGGCGCGCAGCCCGGCGAACGCGGGCTGGCTCGGGACGGCGGTGGCGTCGCCCACTGCGCCGATCTGCCCGTTCGGGTAGGCGAGCCACGCGCCCTCACCGGTCGAGCTGGGGGCGACGACGGCCGGGCTCCGCGGCACGAGCTGGCTGCCGGCGTCGAAGTTGGTCGACGCCCCGAAGGCCCGGAACCACGGTTGGGCGGTGGAGCTGAGGAACGACCAGACCTGCACCTTCTGGCGGATCAACGCCGCGAGCGCCGCGCGTCCGGAGATCGAAGGATGCACCCCGTCGCCCACGACCAGTCCTCGGTCGGCCCGGGCCAGCGCGTTCCAGTCGGCGATCTCGAGGTTGGGCCAACGGCCGGCGGCCGCGTTGATCTCCGCGTTGGCCGCGGGCACCCAGCCCGCGAACTCGTGGAGGTTGACCCAGATCACGTGGCCGCAGCCGCGCAGCGCGTCCATCACCGCGTCGATGCGGCCGCGCAGGGAGACCGGATTGGCGCCGTCGTTGCTGCCGAGCTCGACGACGCACACGTCGCCGGGAACCGGGCCCCGGCCCCGGGCGATGCCGGCTGCCGCGAGCGTGCTCAGGCCGACCTTGGCGTCGACCGTCGCGCTCCAGTCGGGGAGGGCGCCGGCGATCGCGGGTGCGGTCCCGACCATCACCGAATCGCCGAGGAGATAGAGGTGGTGGCCGGTGCCACCGAACGCCGCCGCCGGTGGGGCGGGCGCGGCCAACGCCAGCGGCACCGCGGCCATGGTCGCCACGCAGAGCGCGGTGAGCAGGCGCGACGGGGCCCGGGTTCGGGAGCAAAAGGACATCTCGGAACGCTAACCGCGACCCTCGGGGATGCTCCAGCCCGGGCCGAGCGGACCGTTCGGAGCAGTCTCTAGTCTGACCCGAGCCGACGATGGGGGATCGCCGTGGTGCTGACGATGGACGAGCTCACGAAGTTCGGGATCGGCCCGCAGGACGAGGGGGCGCATCCGTTCAGTCCGGATCACGAGTGGTGGAACGAGTCGTGGTTCCTCGACTTCTTCGACGGGGAGGGGACCCGGGCCGGGCACGTCCGCATCGGCCTGCACCCGAACCAGGACCGGTGCTTCTTCTGGGCGCTGCTCTACGAGGCCGGTGAGTGGCTCGTGCTGGAGGAGCCCCGCCTCCCGCTCGCCGACGTCGACCGCGATGCGCTCGAATACGACAAGTGGGGTCTGCGGTTCCGCTGGGACCGCACCGACCCGCTGCGGGCCGGGCACCTCGAGGTGAGCGGCTTCGGCCGGATCGTGTCCGGCCCGCGGGTCGGCCTGGTCCTCCCGTTCTCGATCGCGGTCGACTACGAGACCGCGGGCGCGGCGCACTCGTCGGGGCCGGCCGACGTTCCCGGGCACAGCGCCGAGGGCTACACGTCCAACCGGTTCGAGCAGGCGATCTCGGTGCACGGCGACGTGGGGATCGGCGAGCCGCGGCCGTTCGTGGGCCGCGGCGAGCGCGACCACTCGTGGGGCCCGCGTGCCTGGGACATGGAGTGGCTGTTCACCGCGATCGGTGGCGACGACTTCCGGCTCCAGTGGGCGGTGGTCACGATCCCGGGCTTCGGCGACATCGCGGTCGGCTATCTCCACGAGGACACGACCGAGAACGTGGTCGCGGTCGACGCCGGGATCGAGTTCGGTGACGCCGACCTCACCGCGCCCGTGGGTGGCCGGTTCTCGGTGACCACCGCCGACGGCTCGACGCTGTCGGGCGCGGTCGAGACCGTCGCCGGCATGGAGATCGACATCACCCACACGTTCTCGCCGCCGCGCGCCTCCGTGTACCGCCGCACGCTCGTCCGCTTCACCCCGGACGACGGACGCGCGCCCGCGATGGGCTGGATCGAGAGCAACCGATTCGCGCGGTAGAAACCCGGACCCGGGGCCGGGAACTGTTGGGGGGCCCGATCCGTTGCAGGAGCAGGCCGAGAGTACGATTTCGGCCACTTCACTGGAGGAGCCACTGATGGCCAACCCGGCACTGAACAGCAAGACCTGGGCGCCGGAACAGGCGTACACGCAGGACGACCTCGCGGCCGGCTACGCCGCGCCCACGGGAACGGTCGCCCAGGGCGCCACGCCCCCCGCACCCCCCGCCGGTCCGGGCCGGACCGCCGCCGCGGGAGGCCGCGGCCGCGCCGACGCGTCGACCGGGGTCATGACGATCGACGGCACCATCGCCCGCACGATGATCCTGCTCGCGATCCTCGTCGGCGCCGGCACCTTCGGCTGGTTGTCGGTGGACCACAACGCCACCACCGCCAAGTTCCCGGGCTGGCTGCTGATCGCCGCCATCGCGGCGCTCGTCGTGGCCGTCGTCACGATCCGCAAGCCACAGCTCGCGCGCTGGTCGGCGCCCGCGTACGCCGTGCTCGAAGGGCTCGTCGTCGGCGCGATCTCCGGCGTCTACGACGCCGTCTACAAGGGCATCGTCCTCGAGGCGGTGCTGCTCACGCTCGGGGTGTTCGCGCTGATGCTGGTGCTGTTCCTCTCGGGCACCATCCGCAACACACCCAAGTTCCAGAAGGCGCTCCTGCTGGCGATGGGGTCGATCCTCGTCGTCTACGTCGGGTCGTTCATCTTCTCGATCTTCGGCTCGACGCCCACGTTCATCTCCGCGGACTCGAGCCTCCTCGGCATCGGTTTCAGCATCGTCGTGGTCATCGTCGCCGCGCTCACGTTCATCGTCGACTTCGACCAGATCCGGGTCGGCGTGGCGGCCGGGGCACCCAAGTACATGGAGTGGTACGGCGGCTTCGGCCTCCTCATCACCCTCGTATGGCTGTACCTCGAGATCCTCCGGCTGCTCGCCCGGCTCCGCAACTGACGCGCAACTCACCCGTTGCACCGACCGACGCCCGCCGATCCGGCGGGCGTCGTCGCGACGGCTTCGCGTGACCCGGCGTCCCGGGGTCCCGGCGTCCCGGCTTGTCGGGTGTAACGAGAACGTGTTCTACTTCCGGAAGCCGTCACGTCCGAGGCGACGATCACGTCAGTGGCGATTCCGGGGGGAACGTTGGGCGAGCTGGGATTCTGGAACCTCGCGCAGGCCGATCCCGACTGGGTCGCGGTCGTCGACCCCGAAGGCACGGGTCACCGGGCCGGCGACATCCTCGCCCGGGTCAACCAGCTCTCCCACGGGCTCACGGCGCTCGGGCTCCAGGTCGGCGACGGGATCACGTCGCTCCTGCCGAACTCGATCGGAGCGGTGGAGGTGTACCTCGCCGCGCTGCAGTCGGGCTGGTACACGACGCCGATCAACTATCACCTCACCGCGCCTGAGGTCGCCTACATCCTCGTCGACTCCGAGGCCAAGGCGTTCTTCGCCTCGCCTCGCTACGCCGACGTCGCGATCGCCGCGGTCGCGGAGGCCCGCTTCCCGCGTGACGCCTGTTTCTCCATCGGTGGTCCGATCGACGGCTTCCGCACGATCGACGACCTGCGCGACAGGCAGCCGACCACCGCGCCCGCCGAGCGCACCGCCGGCGCCGCGATGCACTACACGAGTGGCACGACCGGCCGGCCCAAAGGCGTTCGCCGGGCGCTGAGCGCGCTCGATCCCGACACGAGCGCCGAGCTGATGGCCATGTTCCTGCTGCTCTTCGGCATCGAGCCCGGCGGCGACAACGTCCACCTCGTCACGTCGCCCAACTACCACACCGCGGTGACGCAGTTCGGGGGCAACTCGCTGCACGCCGGGCACACGTTGGTGCTGATGGACAAGTGGACGGCGGAGGGCACCCTCGACGCGATCGAGCGTCACCAGGTGACGACCACGCACATGGTCCCGACCCAGTTCCACCGGATGCTCGCGCTGCCGGAAGCCGTGCGTGCGAAGTACGACGTCTCGTCGATGCGGCACGCGATCCACGCCGCCGCACCGTGCCCGGTCGACGTGAAGTTCAAGATGCTGCGCTGGTTCGGCCCGGTGATCTACGAGTACTACGCGGCTACCGAGGGCGGCGGCACGCTCGCCACGCCGCAGGACTGGCTCGAGCACCCCGGCACCGTGGGCAACGCGTGGCCCATCAGTGAGCTCCGCATCGTCGACGACGACGGCGAGACGTTGCCGGCCGGTGAACCGGGCACCGTCTACATGAAGATGTCGACGGGCGACTTCGAGTACAAGGGCGACAAGGACAAGACCGAGGCCAACCGGCTCGAGGGGTTCTTCACCGTCGGCGACATCGGCTACCTCACCGACGACGGGTTCTTGTTCCTCAACGACCGCAAGGCCGACATGATCATCTCCGGTGGCGTCAACATCTATCCCGCCGAGATCGAAGGCGAGATCCTCGCCCATCCCGCAGTTGGCGACGCGGCCGTCTTCGGCATCCCGAACGACGACTGGGGTGAGGAGATCAAGGCGGTGATCGAGCCCGCCGAGGGCGTCGACCCCAGTGACGAGCTGGGCGACGAGATCCTCGCGTTCCTCGAACCCCGCCTGGCGAAGTTCAAGTGGCCGAAGACGATCGACTTCATCGAGACGATGCCGCGGGACCCCACCGGCAAGCTCTACAAGCGGAAGCTGCGCGACCCCTATTGGGAAGGTCGCACCGCGATCTGACCCACCTCGGTGCGTGCAGAGACAACCCATACGGTCGTCTGTGAACGCACCGACCTGAACCGACAGCGAACGACGGGAAGCACACATGGCGGACGAGGTTCTGGTCCAGCACCACACCCTGGAGTACCCGGGCGGCTACACCCGCACGGTCGGGCCCGTCATCGGCCGCTACCTCACCGGTCTGCGCGACGGCCGGCTCGTGGCGGTCCGCCTCGCCGACGGCCGGGTCATGATCCCGCCGGCCGAGTACGACCCGGTCACCGGCGACGACGCGGGGGAGTCCGACGACGACTTCGTCGAGGTCGGTCCCGCGGGCGTGGTGACGTCGTGGACCTGGATCTCCGAGCCGCGCGAGAAGCACCCGCTCGACCATCCGTTCGCGTTCGCGCTGGTCCGTCCCGACGGCGCCGACACCGCGATCGTCCACGTGGTCGACAGCGGCACCGAGCACGCGATGCACACCGGCATGCGCGTCGTGCCCCGGTGGCGCGACGAGCGGGTCGGCAGCACGCTCGACATCGAAGCGTGGGTGCCGGAGGCCACGGGTGGCGCGTCGGCCGCGTCGCCTGCGTCCTCGACCGAGCCCGTCACCACCATGAGCTCGCCCGTGAAGCTCGAGTACGACATCGGGGCCGGGTTGGCCGCGACCCGCTTCCTGTTGGGGCTGGCGCAACGCCGGATCCTCGGGCAGCGGACCGGTCCGGGCGGCGAGGTCTACGTCCCGCCGCGCGGGAGCGACCCGAAGACCGGCACGCCGACGGTGGACGAGGTCGAGGTCGGGCCGCGCGGGGTGGTCACGACGTTCTGCGTGGTCAACCTGCCGTTCTCTCCGCTCGCGCCCGAGGTGCCCTACGTGTGCGCGCAGATCCTGCTCGACGGCGCCGACATCGCGCTGTTCGGCCTCGTGGCCGACATGCCCGCCGCCGACGTGCGGCAGGGCCTGCGGGTGGAGGCCGTCTGGGCCGACGAGGTCGGGCCCACGCTCGAGAGCATCAAGTGGTACCGCCCGACGGGCGAGCCCGACGCCGCGTACGACTCGTACAAGGAGTACCTCTGATGGCGCCGACCCGCGAAGTCGCGGTGGTCTCGTACGCGAGCTGGAGCTCGCCCGCCGAGCTCCAGCGCAACGAGGTCGAGATGTTGATGCCCGTCGTGGCCGAGGCGGTGGCCGACAGCGGTCTGCCCCGCGAGGAGATCGGCTTCACCGTGTCGGGCAGCTGCGACTACCTCATCGGCGCGCCGTTCAGCTTCGTGAGCGCGCTCGACGCCGTCGGTGCGTGGCCGCCGATCCGCGAGAGCCACGTCGAGATGGACGCCGCGTGGGCGCTCTACGAGGCCTGGATCCAGATCCAGAAGGGATCGGTCGACTCCGCGCTCGTCTACGGCTTCGGCAAGGCCTCGTCCGGCGACCCGAGCGAGATCTTCACGCTGCAGCTCGATCCCTACACGGTCGGTCCGCTCTGGCCCGACACCATCTCGGTCGCCGCGCTCCAGGCGCGCGCGTGGATGGACCGCACCGGCGGCTCCGAGCAGGACCTCGTGGAGGTGGGCGCCCGCAGTCTGCGCAACTGGGCCTGGGCCAACGGCGTCGACCTCGAGCCCGACGCCGTCGACGTGCTGCTCGCGCAACCCACGATCGCGTCACCACTACGACCCGGCGACATCGCGCCCGACACCGACGGCTGCGCCGCGATCGTCCTCGCGGCCGACGACCTGGCCCGCGAGCTCGCGGCCCGACGCGACCTGCGTCCCGCGTGGATCACCGGCATCGACCACCGCATCGAGCCCCAGGCGCTCGGCCTGCGCGACCTGTCGCTGTCGACCTCCACGACTCTCGCCGCGCTGACCGCAGGATTGGCCGACGGGCCGGTCGACGTAGCGGAGCTGCACACGCAGTTCAGCCACGAGGAACACATCCTGAGGGAGGCGCTCGGCCTCGAGGACGGGACGAACGTCAATCCGTCGGGAGGTCCCTTGCAGGCCAATCCACCGATGACCGCGGGATTGATGCGCATCGGAGAGGCCGCGGCGCGGGTGATGGACGGCGAGGCCGGGCGGGCCGTCGCCCACGCCACCTCGGGACCGTGCCTGCAACAGAACCTGGTCTGCGTGCTCGAAGGGGAAGACGCATGAGCGGCGAACGGGTAGCGGTCGTCGGGGTCGGCCAGACGGAGCACCGGGCGGTCCGCACCGATGTGTCGATGGTGGGTCTGATCCGCGAGGCCGCGAAGCGCGCGCTGGCCGACGCCGACATGACCTGGACCGACATCGACGCGGTGGTCATCGGCAAGGCACCCGACATGTTCGAGGGCGTCGTGATGCCGGAGCTGTTCCTGGCCGACGCGTTGGGTGCCGCGGGCAAGCCGATGCTGCGGGTGCACACCGCGGGCAGTGTCGGCGGGAGCACCGCCATCGTCGCGGCCGGGCTCGTGCAGTCGGGCGTGCACGAGCGCGTGCTCACCGTGGCGTTCGAGAAGCAGAGCGAGTCGGACGCGATGTGGGCGCTCACGGTGCCGACGCCGTTCCAGGCCCCGCTCGTCGCCGGCGCGGGCGGCTACTTCGCGCCCATCATCCGGGCCTACATGCAACGGGCCGACGCGCCCGACGACATCGGCATGATGGTCGCGGTCAAAGACCGGCTGAACGCGATCCGGAACCCGTACGCACACCTCAAGCTGCCCGACATCGACATGAAGACGGTCGAGGAGTCGCCCATGCTCTGGGAGCCGCTGCGGTACCTCGAGACGTGTCCGTCGTCCGACGGCGCGTGCGCGATGGTGCTCGCCAGCGAACGGGTGGCCGACGCGGCCGCGAAGCCACCGGCCTGGGTCCAAGGCACCGCGTGGCGCAGCGAGCCGACGCTGTTCGCCCGCCGCGACCAGGTCAACCCGCAGGCCGGGCGCGACTGCGCGGCCGACGTCTACCAGCAGGCCGGGATCACGAATCCACGCGCCGACTTCGACTGCGCCGAGGTCTACGTGCCGTTCAGCTGGTACGAGCCGATGTGGCTCGAGAATCTCGGCTTCGCGGAGCCGGGCGACGGCTGGAAGCTCACGCAGTCGGGCGCGACCGCCTTCGACGGCGACATCCCGTGGAACCCGTCGGGCGGCGTGCTGTCGAGCAACCCGATCGGCGCGAGCGGCATGTTGCGATTCGCGGAGGCCGCCAACCAGGTGCGGGGCGCGGCGGGGGAGCACCAGGTGGAGGGCGCGCGACGCGCCCTCGGCCACGCCTACGGCGGCGGTTCGCAGTTCTTCGCCATGTGGGTCGTCGGCGCGGACAAGCCGTAGAGCATCACCCGGTTCGGCCGGATCGTGGGCCACGATCCGGGAGATGCCCGATGCCACGCCCAGCTCGAGTCGCGCCGAATCCCGCCGGACCCACGGCGAGGTCGGACGCCTGGTGGCGTTCTCCGACGGCGTGCTCGCGGTCGCCGCGACTCTCACCGCGTTCCAGTTCAAGATCCCGAGCAACCTGCGAAGCGATGCTGCGTTCTCGCATCAGCTGCACCGCGCGCTCGAGACGGTCCCGCTGTTCCTCCTGAGCTTCTTCCTCATCGGCATGTTCTGGCAGCTGCACCATCGGGCCTTCGACCTGATCGCCCGGCAGAACGCGGTGCTGCGCTGGTTGAACCTCGGGTTCCTCGCCGTCGTCTGCTTCCTGCCGTTCAGCACCAAGGTCCTGGCCGACTACTCGGGTGGTGCATACCTCACCACCGACGGCAGCTCGTTCGCCCGGCGGGCCGTGATCCTCTACGGCACGACCGTCCTGATCGCCGCGCTCGCGCTGGCGCTGATGTGGGTCTATGCCGCGCGGTGGGGTCGTCTGTTGCGGCGCGATACCACGAAGGCGCAGGTCCGTCGCGAGAGCATCCGGGCGGTGGTGACGCCGGTGGTCTTCGTGCTGTCCATCGTCTTGGCGATCGTGGTGCACCCGACGTTCGGCGCGCTCTTCTGGCTCGCGGTGCCGCTCGCCCTCGCGGGGGTCGCCCTCGTCTTCCGGGCGGAGGAGCGGCGCGAGGAGGTGTCCGCGGTCGTCAGGTCGGGACCCCAGGTCGGGGATTAGGATAGGAACGCGTTCCATTTCCGGGGCGCGGATCCCGAGGAGAGTCCTCCGTGGCGCGCTTCCCGTTCCCGATCCCGTTCGGCTGGTACCAGGTCGCGTTCCCGCACGAGGTCGCCGCGGGTGAGGTGAAGCCGCTCCGCTACTTCGGCCGCGATCTCGTCCTCTGGCGTGACGACGGCGGCGACGCACACGTGCAGGACGCGATCTGTCCGCACCTCGGCGCGCACCTCGGTTACGGGGGTTCGGTCGCGGCGGATCACATCGCGTGCCCGTTCCACGGCTGGGAGTTCGACGGCGCGGGCGCTTGCGTCGACATCCCGTACAGCGACCGGGTCAACCGCAAGGCCAAGCTGCACACGTACCCCGTGCTGGAACGAAACGGGGTCCTGCTCGCCTGGTATCACCCCTTCGACGCGCCGCCCGCGTGGGACGTGCCCGTCGTCGACGGGATCGGCGAGCCCGAGTTCTCCGACTTCATGACGTCGGAGTTCACGGTGAAGAGCGCGCTGCAGGAGATGGCCGAGAACACCGTCGACCTCGCGCACTTCCGGTTCGTGCACGGCACCGATGAGGTCGCGGTGGTGGAGGCGTACGAGCTCGAAGGCCCGTTCAACACGATGCTGTCGGCGCAGAAGTACGTCACGCCGAAGGGGGTTGTCGACGGGCGCATCGACGTCCACGGCTACGGGCCCGGCGTCTCCACCACGCACTTCAGCGGGATCATCGACGCACTGCTGTTCGCCACGTCGACCCCGATCGACGACGAGACCGTGCACGCCCGCTTCAACTTCACCGTGCGACGCAAGCCCGACGGCTCGGTGCCCCGGCTCGCCGAGTACTTCGTGGCCATGATCAACCACCAGATGCACGAGGACATCCCGATCTGGGAGCACAAGCAGCACCTGGCGGTGCCCGCGCTCGCCGACACCGACGGCCCGATCATGATGTTCCGCCGCTTCTTCTCTCAGTTCTACGCCGAGGACGACACCATGGCGTCCGCCAACTGACCGCACCTCGGTGCGTTCCTCAACTACCTATGCGGTTGTTGGCGCACGCACGGAGCGATGGGCGCGTCAGGTGGGTCGGGCGTCGATGAGGGTGGCGACGTCGGTGAGGGAGCGGACGGTGGTGTAGTCGGCGTCGGCGTGGAGGCCGTAGGGGTCGACGAGGACCGGGTGGATGCCCGCACGGCGCGCGCCGGCGACGTCGATCGCGGGGGTGTCGCCGACGTACCAGGTGGCACCGGGGTCGACCCGCAGCGCGAGCAGCGCCATCGCGAAGATGCGGGGGTCGGGCTTCGCCACGCCGACCGCGCCGGAGTCGAGGATGGTGACGACCTCGACGCCCGGCCCGGGGCCGACCTGCAGCAGTCCCGAGTCCCGCAGCTCCTGGGCCACGCTGCCGCCCGCGTTGGAGACGACGCCGAGCGCCACGCCGGTGGCCTCGAGCGCGGCGAGTCCGGCGGCCGCGCCCTCGATCACGTGGGTCCACAGCCCGCTGCCGCTGAACGCGGCGTGGAGGTGCAGCCGCAGCTCCGCCTGCGCGGCGTCGGGAACCCCGCACTCGCGCATGTAGGCGAGGAGGTAGCCCTCGAGGTGGTCCTGCCAGTGGAGGCTGCCGTCGAACGTGATGGGGAACTCGGCCGCGCCGGCGTAGTGCGCGCGGTGGAACACGTCGGCACTCGGCGGCTCGAGCTCCGCGTGCGCGAACGCGGTCGCGACGACCTCGGGCGAGGGCAGGTGGAAGATGCCTCCGACGTCGAGCAGGACGGCAGCGGGCCGGGCGTCGGGAAGGCTCATCGTGGGCGGATGGTAGGCGGCCGACCGCGCTCGGCGTCCACTCGGAAGGGGTCGGTCGCCCTACGGATCGTCGTACGGGCCGGTCGGCTGCGGGTCGGCCCGTTGGTCTCGTCGTCCGCAGGCGGACCGTCGAGCGTCGGTCGTGGAGGTGCGCGCCGGGTCCGGAAAGGAGAGGAGCCGGAAGGGTCGGCTGGTAACTTGCGGGCATGGAGTTCCGCCGGATCGACGCCCTTCCGCCCTACGTCTTCGCCGAGATCGACGCGCTGAAGATGCAGGCCCGGCGAGCCGGTGAGGACGTCGTCGACCTCGGATTCGGCAACCCCGACATCGCCTCACCGGAGATCGCGGTCGAGAAGCTGCGCGAAGCGGTCCTCAACCCCCGCAACCACCGGTACTCCGCCAGCCGGGGGATCCCCAAGATCCGCCTGGCCATCACCGACCTCTACAAGCGCCGCTTCGGCGTCGAGCTCGACCCCGAGACCCAGGCGTGCAGCACGATCGGCGCCAAGGAGGGGTTCAGCCACCTGATGTGGGCGCTGCTCGGCCCGGGCGACACCGCCCTCGTGCCCAGCCCGAGCTACCCGATCCACATCTGGGGCCCGATCCTCGCCGGAGCGGCGGTCCACTACGTGCGCCTCGGCCCTGGCCAGGAGTTCTTCACCAACCTCTACGCCGCCTACGACCAGGCGTGGCCCCGGCCGCGCGTGCTCGTGGTCTCGTTCCCGCACAACCCGACCACCACGTGCGTCGACCTCGACTTCATGCAACAGCTCGTCGACTTCGCCCGCGAGCGCAACGTGCTGATCGTCCACGACCTCGCCTACGCCGACCTCGGCTTCGACGGCTACGAGCCGCCGTCGATCCTGCAGGTTCCGGGCGCGACCGACGTCGCCGTCGAGCACTACTCGATGACGAAGAGCTTCTCGATGGCAGGTTGGCGGGTCGGCTTCCTGCTCGGCAACGCCGAAGTGGTGGCCGCGCTCGGACGGCTCAAGAGCTACCTCGACTACGGCACCTTCCAGCCCATCCAGATCGCGGCCACGGTCACGATGAACGAGGCCCCCGACTACCCGAAGTACGCGAACTCGATCTACCGCGGTCGGCGTGACGCGCTGATCGACGGGCTCGGCCGCATCGGCTGGGACATCGAGAAGCCGAAGGGCACGATGTTCGTGTGGGCCCCGATCCCCGAGCCCTACGAGGAGCTCGGCAGCGTCGAGTTCGCCAAGATGCTCATCCGCGAGGCCAAGGTCGCGGTGTCGCCCGGCATGGGCTTCGGTCCCGGTGGCGAGGGCTTCGTGCGCTTCGCTCTGGTCGAGAACGAGATGCGCATCAGCCAGGCCATGCGCGGCCTCCGCGGCGCCCTCCCCAAGCTGTCCTAAAGATTTTGTGCGTCTCGTGAGCACACATATCGTGCTCAGGAGACGCACAAACCCGGGTCAGCCGGCGAGGCCGCGGAGGCAGAAGCGGACGGCGGCGTCGCCGACCCGGTCGACGGGCTCGTCGCGCTCGAACAGGTACGTCTCGGTGATCTGCTCGACCACGCCGAGGATCGCGTAGGCGAGCACCTCGGGGTCGGCGTCGACGATCTCACCTTCGACGATGGCGTCCTTGATGTGACGGACGGCGTCGGCGATGGCGACCTCCTCGTTGCGCAGGAGCACCGGCGCGAACGCCTCCTCCGTCGCCGCGAACTGGAAGAGGCGGAAGTAGTGCTGGTGCTCCTTGAACCAGAAGATCGACGCCCGGATCCCGAGCTCGATGCGGCGCAGCGGATCGGGCTCGGCCGCGAGCGCCTCGTGCTGACGGCGGCGCAGGTCCTGGTGCCCGGCCCGGAGGATCTCGCAGAGCAGCGCTTCCTTGCTCGGGAAGTACCAGTAGAAGACGCCCTTGCCGACACCCAGGCTGGCGACGATGTCGGCCACCGAGGTCGGGTGGTAGCCCCGCTCGGCGAAGAGGTCGGCCGACCGCAGCAGGATCTGCGCCCGCCGTTCCTTCCCTCGCGGCGTGAGCTCCCGGCGCATTGCGGGAGGGTACGGTCGCCTTGACCGCCCGGTCAAGGAATCAGCGCGCCCAGCCCCTCGAGTGCTCGAGGGCGCGGGACCAGTCGGCACGCAGGCGGGTGGCGTCGGCCGCGGGCATCCTCGGTTCGAAGCGCGCCTCCTCGGCCCAGGCGTTCGACGCGTCGGCGGGTGAGGCCCACACGCCCTCGGCGAGGCCGGCGAGATACGCGGCGCCGAGCGCGGTGGTCTCCTGCACGACCGGCCGGCGGACCGGTACCCGCAGCAGGTCGGATTGGAACTGGCACAGCACGTCCATCACGCTCGCGCCGCCGTCGACCCGCAGCTCCGCCACCGAGGTGTCGGTCGCGGAGCTGATCGCGTCGATGACGTCACAGGTCTGGTACGCCATCGCCTCGACCGTGGCGCGCACCAGGTGCGCGCGCGTCGTCCCGCGCGTCAGGCCGACGATGGTGCCGCGCGCCCACGGGTCCCACCACGGCGAGCCGAGCCCGGTGAGCGCGGGAACGAAGTAGACGCCGTCGGTCGATTCGACGGTCGCGGCCAACGGACCGGTCTCCGCGGCCGACTCGAGCAAGCCGAGCCCGTCGCGGAGCCACTGGATCGCGGCGCCGGTGACGAAGATCGATCCCTCCATCGCGTACGTGACCTCGGAGCCGATGGACCACGCGACCGTCGTGAGCAGACCGTCGACGGGTTCCGGCCGCACGGTGCCGACGTTCATCAGCACGAACGAGCCGGTGCCGTAGGTGTTCTTGGTCATGCCCGGCTCGAAGCACGCCTGGCCGAACAGCGCCGCCTGCTGATCACCGGCGATACCGCTCACCGGCACGGTGAGACCGGCCGCGGCCTCGGGCCGGGTCACGCCGAAGCGTCCGCTGCTGGGCCGAACCTCGGGCAGCGCGGAACGCGGGACGTCGAACAGCGTGCACAGCTCGTCCGACCACTCGAGCGCGCCGATGTCGTAGAGGAGCGTGCGCGACGCGTTCGACGGATCGGTCGCGTGCACCCCGCCACTCGGTCCGCCGGTGAGCCGCCACAGGAGCCAGCTGTCGACGGTGCCGAGCGCGAGGTCGGGGCCGTCGTCGACGCCGCCCTCGGTGAGCAACCAGCGGAACTTGGTCGCCGAGAAGTACGGGTCGAGCACGAGTCCGGTGCAGGAACGCACGAACGGCTCGTGGCCCGCCTCCTTCATCGCGTCGCAGTACGCGGCGGTGCGGCGGTCCTGCCAGACGATCGCGCGGTGATGGGCCCGTCCGGTGCTGCGGCTCCACGCCACCACGGTCTCGCGTTGGTCGGTGATGCCGATCGCGGTGACCTCGAGCCCGGTCCGGCTGGTCTCGGTCACCACGTCGGCGAGGGTGGCGACGGTCGCCGCCCAGATCTCCTCCGGGTCGTGCTCGACCCAGCCGGGCTGCGGGAAGTACTGCGGGAACTCGCGGTACGCGCTCGTGACCACCCGACCGTCGGCCCCGATCGCGAGCGTGCGCACACCCGTGGTCCCGGCGTCGAGCGCCAGCACGACGCGGCGGTCCGCGGCCACTATGACGACGACAGGCGGGCGACCCACCCGTCGAGCTCGTGCCGGTCGATCGTGGGTGACGGCCCGTCGGCCGGAGCGGCCGGAGCGGCGAGGGCGGCGACGATGTCGCCGATCCAAGCCCGGTCCGGTGCCGCGACGTCGGTGCCCGCCACCGGCGAGCCGCCGACGGCCACGGCCCACGCCCGCGCGGCCTCGGGTGCGAGGCGCCCGTCGCGCAGGTCGGTGACCACCTTCAGCACCTCGCCGCGGGTGATGGCCGGGAGCGCCGGTGCCCCCGTGGGCGGCCGCACCGGGGGCGCGGCCTCCGGGGGCGGGACCGCGTCGGTGGCAGCCTGGCCGACCGCCGCCGACCCACCCGCCACCGTTGCCGCGTCGATCGCGGTCACGAGCCGTCCGCCGAAGCGGCGCTCCCGCGGAGTGAGCTCGAGCACCACGGTGGCACCTGCAGTTGTGTGCAGACGCAGCGCGGCGAGCACACGGGCGCGCGCGAAGCCTTCGACGGTGAGCTGGTCGAGGGGTGCCCCGAGGACCGGTCGGGTGCCCACCAGTTGGTCTCGGGCGGAAGGGACCCTCCACACCAGCAGCCGCCGCTCCGTGCGCGCGACCACGCAGCGTCGTCGGGCGCGGAAGAGCTTCGGGACGCGGCCCGAGTCGGCGAACACCCACGCGCGACCGACTTCGACGACGGCCTCGTCGGGGGCCAGCGTCGCCGCCGCGGCCTCGACTTTGCGGGTGATGGACGAGCGCACGCGGCCTCCGACGGGTGGGGCCGTCAGCCTAGGACGGGCCGGAGTGCGGCGGCGGGACTGCGCGCGGGAGACTGGGCGGTCGGCGCGCTCCGAGCGAACCGGTCGAGGAGGAACACCTATGCGCATCGGCGTGCTCACCGGCGGCGGCGACTGCCCCGGACTCAACGCGGTGATCCGCGCGATCGTCCGGCGGGGCGGTCCCGCGCACAAGTACGTCGGCTTCCGTCACGGGTGGAGGGGCGTGCTCGAGGGCGAGACCGTGGTCCTCGACGCCGAGACCACCCGCGGCCTGCTGCACCGCGGCGGCACCATCCTCGGCACCTCGCGCACGAACCCGTTCAAGACGGTCGACGGCCCTGACCGGGTCATCGCGACGATGGCTGCGCTCGGGGTCGACGCGCTGGTCGCGATCGGTGGCGACGACACCCTCGGAGCCGCGGAGCGGTTGGGTCGCGAGCACTCGATACCGATCGTGGGAGTGCCGAAGACGATCGACAACGACATCTCCGCCACCGACGTCACCTTCGGGTTCCACACCGCGGTGCAGGTCGCCACCGACGCCATCGACCGCCTCCAGACCACCGCCGAGAGCCACGACCGCGTGATGGTCGTCGAGGTCATGGGCCGGAACGCCGGGTGGATCGCCGCGACCGCCGGGCTCGCGGGTGGGGCCGACGTGATCCTGATCCCCGAGGACCCGTTCGACGTCGATCAGGTGTGCGCGCACTTGCAGCGACGCCACCAGCGGACCAACTTCTCCATCGTCGTCGTGGCCGAGGGGGCGGTGCCGGTCGCGGGCACGCTCGCGGTGACCTCGGGCGAGGTCGACGAGTTCGGTCACGAGCGCCTCGGTGGGATCAGCACGTTCCTGCAGGGAGAGATCGAGGCCCGCACGGGGTGGGAGACCCGGGTCGCCAACCTGGGCCACATCCTCCGGGGCGGGACCCCGAGCGCGTACGACCGGGTGCTGGCGACCCGCTTCGGCGTCGAAGCGATCGACGCGGTGCTCGACTGCGACTTCGGCACCATGGTCGCGTTGCGCGGCACCGACATCGTGCGGGTGCCGATCGCCGAGGCGGTCGGTGAGCTCAAGACGATCGACCGCAAGCTGTTCGAGGTGGCCGAGGTGTTCTTCGGGTGATGTGTCCGCGCGGCCCTGCTCCCCGGATCGGGCCGCCGGTAGTCTCCGGTCATGGGCAGCGCGCTCGACGAACTCATCACCCTCCTGGACCTCGAGCAGCTCGAGGTCAACCTCTTCCGGGGCGTGAGCCCGGAGGAGGACCGCCAGCGCGTCTTCGGCGGGCAGGTCGCGGCCCAGTCGTTCATCGCTGCGAGTCGGACCGTGCCCGAGTCCCGACCGGTGCACTCGCTGCACGGCTACTTCCTGCGCGGCGGTGACACCGCGGCGCCGATCGTCTACGAGGTCGACCGCATCCGCGACGGCAAGAGCTTCACCACCCGGCGGGTCGTCGCCATCCAGCACGGCAAGGTCATCTTCAACCTCGCAGTCAGCTTCCAGGTGGTGGAGGACGGCCCCGACCACCAGGACCCGATGCCGCCCGGCGTGCCCGACCCCGAGACCCTGCCGTCGTTCGAGGAGCGGATCGCCGCCAACTCCGACGCGCTCGGCCCGGAGTTCACCGACTGGCTCACGCAGGAGCGCCCGATCCTGTCGCGCCCGGTGGACGACCCGCAGTGGCTGCAGCAGCGGGAGGCGCGCGCCCCCGACTCCGACGTATGGATCCGCAGCAACGGCGCGCTCCCCGACGACCCCTTGCTGCACACCTGCATCGTGATCTACGCGTCGGACCTCACGTTGCTCGACACCGCGTCGCTGCCGCACGCGATCCGGTACGGCGACGGCTCCTTCATGGTCGCCAGCCTCGACCACGCGATGTGGTTCCACCGCCCGTTCCGGGCCGACGACTGGCTCCTTTACCACCAGCACAGCCCGTCGGCGTCCGGCGCGCGCGGGCTTGCCGAAGGCCAGATCTTCACCCGCGACGGGCGCCTGGCCGTCACCGTGATCCAGGAAGGGCTGATGCGGCCGATCGGTCGCCGCTAGGTGGCCGCGCCCGACGGCTCGGTCGACCTCCGTTCCGACACCGCCACGCGCCCGACGGCTGCGATGTACGCGGCGATGGTCGACGCCCCCGTCGGTGACGCGGCGGCGGGGGAGGACCCGACCGTGCGCAGGCTGGAGGAGCTCGCCGCCGAGCGGGTCGGCAAGGAAGCCGCGATCTACGTGCCGTCGGGGACCATGGCGAACCAGATCGCGCTGCGGGTGCTCGCCCGCCCGGGCACCGAGGTCGTGTGCGGGGCGCGTGCGCACATCTACCGGTACGAGAACGCGGCGAGCGCAGTCAACGCCGGCGTGCAGATCCGTCCGCTTCCCGACCCCGGCGGCGCGTTCGCGCCCGACGTGCTCGCCGGCGCGTTGCACAGCGCCGACTACCACCAGCCCCGGGTGTCCCTCGTCGCGATCGAGAACACGCACATGCCGTCGGGTGGATGGCCGCAACCACCGGCCTGGGTGGAAGCGGTCGGGAGCGTCGCCGCGGAGGCCGGCGTCGCCGTGCACTGCGACGGCGCCCGCATCTTCAACGCCGCGGTCGCGCTCGGGATCCCGGCCCCCGATCTGTGCGCGCCGGTGACCACGGTCATGTTCTGTGCCTCCAAGGGCCTCGGCGCGCCGGTCGGCTCCCTGCTCTGCGGGCCGGCCGACGTCATCGGCGCAGCGTTCGAGCACCGCCAGCGGCTCGGGGGAACGATGCGCCAAGCGGGGGTGATCGCGGCGGCCGCGCTCGTGGGTCTCGAGACCGGAGTCGAGCGCCTCGCCGACGACCACCGCCGCGCCGCGGGGCTGGCCGAGGCATTGGCCGAGATCTTCCCGGGCTCGGTGGATCCCGCGACCGTCCACACCAACATCGTGTGCGCGGCCACCGCCGCACTGCCGGCCGACCTGCTCCTCCGCCTGGTCGCCGTCGGGATCCGTGCCGGCACGATCGACGGGGCCACCACGCGGTTCGTGACGCACTGCGACGTCGACGACGAAGACCTCCGGCGCGTCGTGGCAGCGCTCCGCGACATCGGGGTGGCCCGCACCTGAGCCCGTCGGGGTCGGCCCAGGGCGTAGGTTGCAGGCCATGGGTGAGGCCCGGTCATGATCGACGCCAGCGTTCCCGAACGCGCCCTCGCGGTCTACGGGCATCCCGACGACC
>JAODBH010000123.1 GCA_025463865.1 Actinomycetes bacterium
CCGGCCGCGCCGACCTCGACCAAGCGGCGATCCGCCGCATGTTCGACCAGCTCACCACGGTGACCCTCGCGGCGTGACCCAAGGGCATTCGGAGACCCCGCTGTGCGCGGTCTCTGCACGCGCGGAAGGTCAGGCGCCCGACGATGAGGACGATCGGCTGGGAAACAGGTCGTCGACGCGGTGCAGGACGGTCGGCTCCTGGGGCACGGGTTCGGCCGGGTCGTCTTCGGCCTCGTCGTCTTCAACCGCGCCGGAGTCGGGAAGTGCCGTCACCGCTTCGAGCACCGCGCCGTTGACCGCCTCGAGCATCGATGCGTGGAGTCGAGTCCGGATCGTGATGACGCCGCCGCTGAGCTCGACGATCAGCGCGTCCGCAGCCACGCCGCCGAGGTAGGCACCGGCGGCTTCGCGGAGCACCTCCTCCGTGTCCTGCTTCACGCGGCGCTTCTTCGCTTGCTTGTCCTTGGCCATGGCGGTCATCCTCGCGCCGCGACGGTCGTTCCTCGATGATCCACCGCGTCGTCACGCCGGTCGCAGGCGGGAACCTGCGGTTCGGGCTTGACTCTTCCGCGACGTCAAGGGCGGAAGGTGGGCGGGTCATGTTCAGCATCGGAGACTTCGCTCGACTCGGAGGCGTGTCCACCCGGACCCTTCGGTACTACGAGGAGCTCGGGCTCCTCCAACCCGTCGCGGTCGATCCCGCGACGGGGTACCGCAGCTACAGCGCGTATCAGCTCGCCCGGCTCAACCGCATCGTCGCCCTGAAGGACCTGGGCCTGTCGCTCGGGCAGCTCCAGCCGCTGCTCGACGATCTCAGTGCCGATCAGCTGCGGGAGATGCTCGAGCGGAAGCGGGCCGAGCTGCAGGAGCAGCTGGTGGACGACCGGGCCCGCCTCACGAGGGTCGAACAACGTCTTCAGCACATCGAAGGAGAAGACCGAATGCCCATCGACGTCCTGGTCAAGCACGTGCCGCCGTTGCGGGTCGCACTGGTCCGCTGCGAACAGCCCGGGCTCGAGTTCGGAAACATGGAGCCCGCGGTTCGGCCCGCGGTCACGGAGCTCGTGCAGCGGCTGTCCGATGCCGGCGTGCACTTCGACGGTCCCCTGTTCCTGTTCTACGACGAGCAGGACGACGGCACGATCGTGCCCCATGTCGCCATCGAGGTCGGCGACCAGGACGTGCCGGTGGACGCCGTCGTACGCGAGGCAACGCTCCCGGCGATCGACGTCGTGTCGACGGTCCACAGCGGAGGCGGAGGCCACGACGCGATCGGACCGATCTACGGCCAGCTCGCACGTTGGGCCGAGGATCACGGCTACGAGGCGAAGGGGCCGGGTCGCGACATCGTGCTCGAAGCGACGAACGAGGACGACGCGGTCTACGAGCTCCAGATGCCCGTCGTGAAGACCGCCGGCTGACCTCGGCGCTTCGCGGCGCCGGGCTTTCGTATGCTCCGGGCCATGGCTCCGCTTGATCCACTGGCGACGTTCCGCCTCGACGGGAAGACCGCACTCGTGACCGGTGCGAGCAGCGGGTTGGGCGCGCGGTTCGCGCGGGTGCTCGACGCGGCGGGAGCCAAGGTCGTCCTGGTTGCCCGCCGGGCCGATCGGCTCGAATCAGTCGCGTCCGAGCTGCACGGTGCGCGCACGTTCTCGGTCGACCTCTCCGACATCGACGCGGCCGAGTCGCTCGTCGCCGAGATCGGCCCGGTCGACGTGCTCGTGAACAACGCGGGCATCACCGACGTCGCGCCCGCGCTCGACGAGAGCACGGCCTCCTTCCGTCGCGTCGTCGAGCTCAACCTGATCGCACCGTTCGTGCTCGCGCGCGAGGCGGCCCGTTCGATGACCGATCGCGGTGTGGCCGGATCGATCGTGAACATCGCTTCCATCGTCGGCGTGGTCGGGGTCGGTCAGATCCCGCAGGCCGGGTACGCGGCGTCCAAGGGCGGACTCGTCAACCTCACCCGGGAGCTCGGCGCCCAGTGGGCGCGGAAGAACGTGCGGGTCAACGCGCTCGCGCCCGGCTGGTTCCGCTCCGAGCTCACCGAAGGCAAGATGTTCGGTGACGAAGCCGGCGAACGCTGGATTCGGAGCCGGACACCCATGGGCCGCGGCGGCGAGGCTTCCGAGCTCGACGGCGCCCTCCTCTTCCTGGCTTCCGACGCGAGCACGTTCGTCACCGGCCAGGTCCTCTGCGTCGACGGGGGATGGACCATCGTCTGAGGTCGTTGGAGGTGGCGGCCGATTGCCACGGGGCCGGTTGCCGGCGCGCAGAATGACGCAATGCCCCACTCCCCCACGTCACTCGCCCCGCAGATCACCGCGGGCGTCCGCCTCCACGGCCTCACCAAGTCGTTCGGCACGGTGCGGGCGGTGCGCGGCGTCGACCTGTCGATCGCGGCGGGAGAGACGGTCGCGCTGCTCGGACCCAACGGGGCCGGGAAGTCGACGACCATCGACCTGATCCTCGGCCTGGCCCGGCCGGACGCCGGCACGGTCGAGGTCTTCGGCCTCCCGCCGGCCGAAGCGGTGAAGCGCGGCGCCATCGGCGGCATGCTCCAGACCGGCCAGATCATCCGCGACCTCACCGTGCGCGAGGTGATCACGATGGTGGCGTCGCTCTACCCCGAGCCCCTACCGGTCGACGAGGTCCTCGCCCTCACCGGGCTCGAGGACCTGGCCGGGCGACGCACGCAGAAGCTCTCGGGCGGCGAGACCCAGAAGGTCCGGTTCGCGATCGCGGTCGTCGCCAACCCCGATCTGCTGGTGCTCGACGAGCCGACCGTGGCCCTCGACGTGGAGGCGCGGCACAACTTCTGGACGACGATGCGCGCGTTCGCGTCGCGGGGCAAGACGGTTCTGTTCGCCACGCACTACCTCGAGGAGGCCGACGAGTACGCCGACCGGATCGTGTTGATGGCCCACGGCCGCGTCGTCGCCGACGGGCCGTCGACCGAGATCAAGGCGCGGGTCGGGCTCCGGACGATCCGGGCGACCCTCCCCGACGCGGTGGCGTCCGAGCTCACCGCGCTGCCCGGCGTCTCCACCGCCGAGATCCGCGGTGACGCAATCGTCCTGCGCTGCACCGACTCGGACCAGGCCCTGAGGGCGCTGCTCGCCCGCGACCCCTCGGCTTGCGATATCGAGGTGCGGGGCGCCGGACTGGAAGAGGCGTTCCTCGAGCTCACCGGCAACGGCGACGGCCGCGAGAACGACGAGGACGGCACGGACGAGGTGGCCCGATGACGTCGGTGACCTACACGCGCTTCGAGCTCCTGCGGACCTTCCGCAACGTCCGGTTCATGTTGTTCTCGCTGCTGTTCCCGCTCGTCCTGTTCCTGCTCGTCGCCGGCCCGAACCGGCATCTC
>JAODBH010000137.1 GCA_025463865.1 Actinomycetes bacterium
CGGCGAGCTTGCGGCGGCCCCACGGCGTGCGGGCTCGGGGCTTGAACACGGAGAGCACCGTAGCGATGGTCAGCGCGACCACGCGCGTGAAACCGGGCTGGACCGACTGAGCCGAGGAGCTGCCGAGCTACCTCGGGTCGTGGCGGTCGAGGTTCCAGTGGCGCGAGACCGCGGTGATCCACCCGTCCTCGCCGACGGGCTGGATCGAGAACCGGCTGATCGTGTGCTGGCCGCCTTCGGTGTCGCTGTAGAGCAGGTCGATCGTGAAGGGCTCGCGTGCGTTGATGACCTTTGCCGCGGCGGCGAACGACGGATCCGACGGCTCCCGGAAGGTGCCCTGCCAGAAGCCGTTGTCGGCCGGCGGCACGTAGATGTCACGCGTCGTGCGGTAGAAGCTCGCGGGATCCCGGTGCCCGGAGGTTCCGATGGGCCGCTCGGGGTAGAAGTCCCAGCGGTCGAGCACCGCGATGCCGTTGCCGACGTTTCGGACACCCATGGCGAGATAGATCGCGTCGTCGGTTGCGTCGGCGACCGCGCGACCGCCTTGGACCCTGACCCAGTGGATGTCCTGGAAGCCGACCTTGATCTCCGGGTCCTGGAGCCGCGAGGAGACCAGCACCGGTCGGATCTGCGCCTGCAACGCACGCTCCGACGCCTTGGCCGACCGGTTCGACACCCGCACCGAGGAGAACGTCGCGATCGCGAGCACCAGGGTTCCGGCCGCGGTCGCGAGCGCGGAGGCCGTCACCCATACGTCGGTTGCCAGCGCGGGGCCGGCCGCCCATACGTCGCTCACGTCGTCATGGTACCGAGACCCCCGCCACCACCAAACGGCCACGCCGGCGCCGCAGTCGGTAGCCTCGACCCCGGTTCGGTCACGTCGAGTCGGGGGGCTTGGACATGGGTGGCTCGCAGGGTTCCGATCGGCCGCTCGTCGACAGTCACACGCACGTGTTGCCGTCGGCCGCCGCGAGCGCGGCGTTTCTCCGGGGCATCGGGCTCGAGCCGTCACCGGGCGACGGCGACGTGCCGGAGCTGCTGCGACTGTCGGCCGAGTGCGGCATCGCCCGCACGATGATCGTTCCGTGGTTGCCGGCCCAGCCGCGCGTCGAGCAGAAGGTGGCCGACGGCATCGACCGCCGCATCGCGACCCGGGCCGTCCTCGACGACTGGCACGAGCTCAACGCGTGGGCCACTGCCGCCGTACGCGCGGCGCCCGACGCGCTGATGTGCGTTGTCGGTCTCGACCCCATCCTGGCCGACGTCGTGGAGCTGCGGGGCGAGGTGGCGTTGCGCCTCGCGGAAGGAGCAGTCGGTCTCAAGATCGCGCCCCGGTTTCTGGGCGTGACGCCCGACGACCCGGCGATGGATCCGTTCTGGCAGCTCGCCGACGAGTTCGGAGTCCCCGTGTTGAGCGAGTCCGGGTCGTCGGGCTACGAGGGCGGCGTCGTGTTCGGCGCACCGGAGCACTTCGAGGCGGTCCTGCGCGCGTACCCGGACGTCGACATCGTGCTCGCGCACCTGGGTCTGGGCGGGGAGGACGACGTCGCCCGGCTGACGGCCGAGTTCCCGAACCTCTACGCCGACACGTCATTGCGACTGTCGCCGCCGGAACAGGGCGGTCTCTCCGACGACGATCTGGTCGCGCTGTTCCGGAAGATCGGCACCGACCGCGTGCTGTTCGGCACGAACTATCCGCTCGTCGACCAAGCCGGTTACGCCGACCGTCTGCGCCGGCTTCCGTTGACCGACAGCGAGCTCGAGGCCATCGGCTCCGACAACGCGGTGCACTTCTGGGGCATCCCGCCGCCGGAGCCGGCCGGCGCGGCGAACTAGCCGCCGGGCGACGGATTCATCGTCCAGGACCGGCCCGCATCGGCCGTCGTCCAGATCGTCTGCCCGCCGCCGACCCAGTAGCCCGACCTCGAGTTCAGGAAGCCGACGAGGTCGGTGCCGGCCACGGCGCGGTGCGCGCCGTGCGGGCCTTCGGTGATGACGGTCGTCCACTTCGTCCCGCCGTCATGAGATGCGAAGAGCCGCGGGCCGGCGGTGGTGCCGAGGTCGAAGGGTGTGCTCAGGAACACGTCGCGTGCCGACGCGATCGCCACCGTGTCGGCCAAGAAGCTGTCGGGGATCAGCTTCGCCCGCCCGAAGGAGCGGGCGCCGTCGCGCGAGACCTTGACGTATCCGCCGGCTGTCGCGCCGCGGGGGTAGCAGAGCGTGGCGACGACTCCTCCGGCTGCGGCTGCGATGGCGACGGTGTCCTTTTCGTTCGTGAGATCGGCCGAGCACGGATCGCTCCGCTTCGCCCACGTGCGTCCGCCGTTTCGCGACACGAGCAGATCCGTCGTCTGGTCCGGCGCGCCACCGGCGGTGTGGCCGAAGAACGCGGCGTACACGCCATTGGTGCCGCCGTGAACCAGCTGCACGCTGTTGTTGAACCGCGGTTTGGGCGACGGCGCGGTCCGCCACCGCGTCGACCCGACCGCCGCGGTCTGGATGCGCCAGTCGCACGGTCCCGGACAACCGGTCCGGGTGTAGCTGACGCGCACGACGTTCCGGCCCGCGACGGTCAGCGCCGCGACGTGCGGACCGGGCTGGGGCGTCCAGTTGCGCCCACCGTTGGTGGTCATCGCGAAGCCGGAGCCCGAGTCGTTGCTCGAGTGCGTCGCGTTGAAGGAGTAGCCGACGTCGCGGTTGGCGAAGTGGATGTCCACGAGGCCGTCGGTCGATCCGACCGCCGTCCAGCTCCGGCCCCGGTCGGTCGTGGAGAACAGCTGCTCGACGCACCGCAGCGGCTCGACGGCGTCGGCGCCGACCGGATCGGCGCAGACGTTGGTGGTGCCAACCGCCCACCCGCGTGTGGGGCTCGTCCAGCTGAGACCGGTCAGGACGGGCGCACCCGCGGCCGTCTGCGCCGAAGCGAGCGGTTGCGTCGACGACCCGACGATGGCGACCACGCCGAGGACGACGACGACCGAGCGGAGGCGAGGCATGGCGACACCATCGCAGAGGATCGGGGTCGGTACGAGGATTCGGCGCAGGGCGCACGCTGCGGAGCCGCGGACGCCACCGAATACGCTCAGCCGAGCCGGAGATCCGAGCCTGCGTTGCCCTTCGCGGAGCTTTTCCCGCTGAGGATGTCGAGAACCGGAATGCAGCGGCGACAACCGGGTGAGCGCCAACGGGCGGTCCCAGAGCGAAGGGAAGTTGCGATGCGATTCATGCTGCTGCAGAACTACGGCCAGGTGGAGTCCGATTGTCCGCCGATGACCGAGTGGACCCCGGAGGACATCCAGGCCCACATCACCTTCCAGCAGGTGCTGAACCAGGAGCTGACCGATCTCGGTGAGCTCGTCGACGCGCAGGGCCTCGCCGGTCCCGAGGTCGCCAAGTTCGTCGTAAGCGACGGCAAGAGCGCGCCCGTCGTCACCGACGGGCCGTACCCGGAGTCGAAGGAGCTCCTCGCGGGCTACCGGATCGTCGACGTCGACAGCGTCGAACGTGCGATCGAGATCGCAGCCCGGGCTTCGGCGGCTCCTGCCTTCCACGGCGAGCCGATCCGGCAGCCGATCGAGATCCGCCAGATCATGGCCGCGCCCGACCCCGAGCTGCTGTGAGCGAACCGACGAGCACCGAGGGCCTGCTGCGTGCGTTGGCGCCGCAGGTCCTCGGTGCCGTCGTCCGGCGCTACCGCGACTTCGCCGACGCCGAGGACGCGGTGCAGGAGGCGCTGATCGCGGCGGCCGACACCTGGCCCGTCGACGGCCGGCCCGACAACCCCCTCGGCTGGCTGATCCGCGTCGCGTCCCGCCGGCTCGCAGACCAACACCGCAGTGACGAGGCCCGGCGCCGGCGCGAAGTGCTCGCCGCGTCGTGGTCGATATCGCCGCCGGATCCGTCGCCGGGTCGCGACGACTCGTTGATCCTCATGTTCATGTGCTGCCATCCGGCGCTCACGCCGGGATCGGCGGTCCCACTCACGCTGCGGGCCGTCGGTGGGCTCACGACGCGCGAGATCGCGACCGCGTTTCTCGTGCCCGAGGCGACGATGGCGCAGCGGATCAGCCGCGCGAAGGCTGCGGTGAAGGCGTCGAACGAGCCGTTCGCGCTGCCGTCCTCGGAGCACCGCGCCGAACGGATGCGTTCCGTGCTGCACGTGCTCTATCTCCTGTTCAACGAGGGCTACGCGAGCACGAGCGGTCTCGACCTCGCCCGCACCGATCTCTCCGGCGAAGCGATCCGCCTCACCCGCGGCGTCCAGGCCGCGTTGCCGGACGACCCGGAGGTCACCGGCCTCCTTGCGCTCATGGTGCTCACGGACGCTCGCCGGCCGGCGCGCACCGGACCCGATGGGGAGCTGATCCCGCTCGGGCAGCAGGACCGGACGCGGTGGGACCACGAGCTCATCGCGGAAGGAGTCGCGTTGATCACCGACGCGATGCGGCGAGGACAGGTGGGGGAGTACCAGCTGCAGGCGGCGATCGCCGCGGTCCACGACCAGGCGTCGGCGTACTCCGACACCGAGTGGCCCAAGATCCTCTCGCTCTACACGTTGCTCGAGCGCATGACCGGGAACCCGATGGTCACGCTCAACCGCGCGGTCGCGGCGGCGATGGCGGACGAGCCCGCCGTTGGTCTCGCACTCCTCGACGGGCTCGACGAACGCCTCGGTGAACACCACCGTCTCCACGCGGTCCGCGCGCATCTGCTCGAGCTCGACGGCCGCCCGGCAGCCGCGATCGAGGAATTCCGCGCCGCGGCCGCCCGCACCACCAACGCCCGCGAGCAGCGGTACCTCACGACGCAGGCCGCACGACTCGCGACCCGGGGTTGACCGCCGACCGCCGCTTCACTACTGTCCGGTTGTGCAACACTCCAGTTGTGAAGGAGCGACATGCCGACCGATGTCACGAGGGAATGGATCGCCGACGAGCGCCGGGGCCTCGCCGACGTGCTCGACGGCCTCGAGCCGGAGCGTTGGGAGACCCCGTCGCTCTGTGACGGATGGACGGTGCGCTGCGTCGTCGCCCACTTGGTGATGCCGTTCCGGTACTCGACGCCCCGATTCCTCGTCGAGATGGCCAAGGCCCGCGGCAGCTTCAACCGCATGGCCGACAAGGTGGCGCGCCGCGACGCGTCGCTCTCGACCGCCGAGTTGGCCCGCACGCTCCGGGACAACGCGGAGCACCCGTGGAAGCCACCGGGCGGGAGCTACGAAGCGGTGCTCACCCACGATGTGATCCACGGGCTCGACATCTACCGCCCACTCGGCGTCGACCGTTCCGTCGCGGGGGAGCGGATGCAGGCGGTGCTGGACACGGTGGTCGGCGCGCAGAGCCTCCGGCACTTCGGGACCGACATCGACGGCATCGAGCTGGAGGCGACCGACGTCGAATGGACCCACGGAAGTGGAGCGACGCTGCGCGGTTCGGCCACTGATCTCGCGTTGTTCCTCACCGGCCGTCGGGTGCCCCCGACTTCGTTCACCGGAGACGCGGCCGCTCGGGTCACGGGAGAAGCCGCATGACCACCGCGGTCGAGGACGACCTCAGCCTCACGTTCGCCGCGCTCGCGGATCCGACCCGTCGCTCGATCCTGGCCCGGCTCGCCGAGGGCGACGCCACGGTCAACGAGCTCGCGGCGCCGTTCTCGTTGACGCAGCAGGCGGTGTCGAAGCACCTCAAGGTCATGGAGCGCGCGGGGCTCATCTCCCGCACCCGCGTCGCGCAGAGCCGGCCCTGCCGCCTCGAGCCCGCCCGGCTGGACGTCGCGGCCGATTGGATCGAGCGCCACCGCCACGTCTGGACCGAACGGTTCGACCAGCTCGACGAGCACCTCACCAAACTCCGGAACACCCCACCGAAGGAGCGGAAACCATGACCGACACGACCGACACGGCGCAGCTCGGCGAGCTCACCTACCTGCGCACCCACGAGGCTCCGCCGGAGCTGCTCTTCGACTGCATGACCCAGCCGGAGCATCTGACCCACTTCTGGGGCCCGACCGGCACCACGACGCCGGTCGAGAACATCGTCGTCGAGCTCCGTCCGGGAGGGCGGTTCGAGACCACGATGGTGGCCGACGACGGCAGCGGTGAGTTCACGATGCGCGCCACCTACGTCGAAGTGGATCGGCCGCACAAGCTCGTGTGGACCGAGGCCGACGTGGAGGGCGGGATGTTGACGACGATCACGTTCAAGGATCTGGGCGACGGCAGCACCGAGGTGACCACCCATCAGACCAACGTGCCGGCGTACATCAACACGCCCGAGGCCCAGGCCGGCTTCCTCACGAGCCTCGACCGCAACGACGCCTACATCAAGCGCCTCATGGCCCAGCGCTGAGCGAAGCCGACCGCCGCTTGGAGCCGCGTCCGGCTGGACCGATGTTCAGCCGGACGCGGTGACCGGGCCCGGCGCGACGTTCCGGGCGAGGATCCCGAGCGTGGCCCGCAGCGCGAGCTCGGAGATCACCGGGAAGATGCCGGCGTCGCGGTACTTCGGGTCGATGGCGGACCAGTCGTAGTACGACGTGACGAGCGTGCCGCCCTCGACGGGTTCGAGCGTGTAGCCGTAGACGTGACCGAGGTTGAGCGCGCCGAGGATCGTCCAGGCGATCTCTCGGTCTTGCTCGTACTTCGTGATCGAGACGGTCACGTCGTAGCGGCCGAGATCGGGATAGTCGTTGAGCGCCTCGCGGTCCATGTGGACGACGAAGCTGTCCCCGACCGCCTTCGCAGGCTCACCCGTCGACGACATCAACATGCCCGAGCTGTCGATCGCGACGTGCCCTTTCGGGTCGCTCAGCAACGCGAAGATCGTCGCCGGGTCGGTCGCGATGGTTCGCTGCACTTCGATCCGCTCATCAGCCATGCCGCATCTTGACCGCGGCTGATGCCGCGCGTCGATCGGCCCCGGTTCAGGAAGCGAGCGGGCGCTTCAGCACGAGCAGCATCGGCGGGGGAACGGCCTGCGGCTGCGGGTGGGGCGACTCCACCGCAACCAGCTCCCAGCCATCGCGCCCGAGTGCGTTGAGCTGCGTCTTCGGATCGCGGAGATCTGCTTCCAGCACGTCGTACTCCCAGTTCGTCATGAAGCCGACAGTAGGCGACGCGTCGCGCGGGTTGCGAGTACGCAGCCTCGTGCGGACAGCGGACCGCGGCTGCCTAGGATCGACGAATGTCCGACCCCGGGGATCCGTTCGAGATCATCTGTGAGATCGAGCCACCGACGCGGCCCGACCTCATGCACGTCCGTCATCAGATCGGCGTGTTGAGCGAGGTCGCTTCGTCGTTCCTCGTTCCCGACAACCACCTCGGCCGGGCCACGGTCTCGAGCGTGGCCGTCGCGCATGAGGTCGAGCTCGTCGGCGGCCGCGCCATTGCGTGCCTCAACGCCCGCGACCGCAATCTGCTCGGCTTTCGCCGCGACATGCTCACCGCCGCGGCCTACGGCGTCGACCAGTTCCTCTTCGTCTACGGCGACCGACCGAAATCCGGTGCCCGTACCGGCCAACTGACCGTGCGCTCGATGATCGAGGAGCTCCGGACCAACCCGCCGGTGCGGCCCGACGGCTCCCACCGGCCGTTCCGAGTCGGGGTGAGCGCCGGCCCCGGTCCGCTGCCGGCATGGAAGCAGGAGGCCGATTTCCTCTGCGCGCAGGTCCGCTTCTCGCTCCACGAGTTCGTGGAGTGGCGTGCAGGGATCACCTTCGACGGCCCGGTCTACGCCGGCGTGATGGTGGTCCCGAGCGTGAGGATGGCGCGCCAGCTCAGCGCCGAGATCCCGGAGCTGACCGTGCCCGACGGCTGGCTCGGGATCATCGAACGCGAACCCGACGGGGGCGTGAAGCTCGCGTGCGAGCTCGTCGAAGCCGTGCAGGCGTCGGGCGCGTTCCACGGGGTTCACCTGATACCCGTCAGCAAGTACCGCGAGGTCGCGCGCAGGCTCGAGGAGCGCGACACCTAGCCGAGGACGCCCTTGGCGCGGAGCTCGGCGATGCGGTCGTCATCGAAGCCGAGGACGTCGTGCAGGACCTCGTCGTTGTGCTGGCCGACCGTTGGCGCCCTGCGGATCGAGGGCAGCTCGCCTTCGGGTGACTTGATCGGCGAAGGGACCTGGTCGGCGCCGAGCTGATCCCGCGAGATCCAGTTCATCCGGGCCTGGAACTGCGGGTCGGCGCTGATGTCCTCCGACGTGTTGACCGGCGCGATCGGTGTGTTGACCTCGTTGCCGAACGCGATCCATTCCGCCGACGTCTTCGACAGGAAGATGGCGCGCAGCTCGTCCTGGAGCTCGGTGTTGTCGCGAGCGTGGTCGGCGACGCGCGAGCCGGGCCACTTCTCGAACAGGTCCGGACGACCGACGGCCTCCGCGAACGACTTCCAGAACGCCTGCTCCGACGCCATGAACAGCACGAAGCGGCCGTCGGCCGCCTCGTAGATCTGGTACCGGACGCCGGAACGCATGCCGGCCGTCGCCACCGGGCGGCGCTCGTAGTTGTCGGCCTTGTTGCCGGTGACCTCCGACTGCGGCCGCTCGTAGGCGCGGTGCGACTCGATGCGGTACCAGTCGAACGCCGCGGCCGCGTCGCTCTGGGCGACTTCGAGGAACGCGCCGACGCCCGTGTTCTTCGCCTGGATGATGCCGGCGGCCACGGCCAGCGCGCCGTAGAGCGGGCCGGCGTTGATGCCGATCGACACGTGCTCGGGGATGACCCAGTGGCCGTCGTCGCGCTGCTCGGGAACGACCACACCCGACCACGTGTCGTACGCGATGCCGTGGCTCGGCATGTCCTTGTACGGCCCGGTCATGCCGTAGCCCGAGATCGAGACGAACGTGATGGCCGGATTGATCTGCTTCAGGTCGTCGTAGCCCAGACCCATGCGGGCCAGCGCTCCTGGGCGCATGGCCTCGACCACCGCGTCGGCATCTTTGGCGAGCGCGCGGAAGACCTCCTTGCCGGCGTCGTCCTTGAGGTTCAGGACGAGGCTCCGCTTTCCGCGGTTGGCGTGGAGGAAGAGCAGTGAGACGCCGTCGACGATCGGCCAGGTCATCTCCCGGCCGTAGTCGCCGCCGGGTGCCTCGACCTTGATCACGTCGGCGCCCAGCTCGGCGAGCGAGACGGTCAGAGCCGCGGGCCCCAGCATTGACACCTCGATGATCCGGACACCGTCGAGCGGAGCGATCGTCGTCACCATCGCGCCATGGTGGCATGCCGTCAGGGGTGCGGTCAGGCAACAGCCCTCGAGCTCTCGTGAGTGCGCGGTAGTAGGTTCCCGGGCCGGTGGATGCCGTTGGCAGGAAGATTGCAGGTCGTTGATTTCCGAGGGCCTGGCGGCGCTCACTGCGGGCTCGACGTGGACGCTGGATCGAGAGATTCCATTGACGTTCGATGCCCACCATGCGCAGGGCATGGCGTTCGACGGAGAGCGTTACTGGGTGTCGAGCGTCGACAAGACCCGCGCGCGGGGTGTGGTCTTCGTGTTGTCGTCGTCGTTCGAATTGCTCGAGACGATCGAGGTAGGCGATTCGACGTGCTTCCACCCCGGCGGCATTGACATTGCGGCGGGCTTCGTATGGCTGCCATCCGCGACGTACGACGTCTCCGGGCCGACTCTTGTGCAGCGAATTTCAATCGCCGACGGCGGCCTTGAAACGATCTTCTCGGTCGACCATCACCTCGGGGCGCTGTGTCCGATGGCCGACAGCACGATCTTCTCGGTTGACTGGGGCAGCCGAACGCTTCTCCTCTGGAGTGCTGAAGGTGAGCTCCTTGCGAAGAAGGCCAACCCGTCTCATTTCGTCGATTGGCAAGACCTGCAGGCAGTCGGCGAGGACCTCGTGGCCTGCGGCGGACTCGCTCGCGTGCAGCGGTCGCCGGCCTCGGACCTTCTGTGGATCGGCGGCCTGGCGCTCGTATCCACCACGACGCTCGAAATCCTCAGCGAGGTTCCCTTCCCCGGCTACAGCGTTTCAGGCCTTCCAGCCACGGCTGAAGGCTTCGTGCTGGCGGAAGGAGCCAGCGGGCTGGAGCTCACTGCCCTTCCGGATGGCGGCTTCGGTCCAGTGAGCGTCTGGCGACAGACCGGCTGAGCTTGTCGCTGCAGACCGGGTGTGACGAACGGGATGAATCACATATGACGAACGTCTCGACCAATCTGCTCAGTTTCACGCGACCCGGCCTATGGATGAGGGTGCGCGCAGCGAGCGCCGATGGGCTGTTGTCGGGGTTGGAACATGGAGCGGTGCGCCTCGAGGCGTACGGGCTCCAGAGGGATCAGGAATGCGTCTCGGCTCTCTACGGCTGGTACCGAGAGCGGGTCCCTGTCCAAGCTGCGTTCTGTCTCTGGTACCTGCGCGACGCGCAGGACCGATCCGGCGCACTGTGCCGCAGTCGGACTCAGCCAGTCTCTGAGACGAATCCTGTCGCGAGGTTCCTGCACTTCGCCCGCCTCGTCGGCGAGGACTGCGGTTCCGATATGTCTGTCAAGCGAGCCGCTCAGTGGCTTGTCGACGTGCAGCTGGCCGACGGGTCGATGCCCACAGCGCCGTCAGATGGGAACGGTGAGGCAGGTACGACCGCACGGGCGGCACGGGCACTTCATGGTCTTGGTCCTACTTTCGACGACGCCGTGGAACGGATGTGGGGCTCCCTCGCACGGACCGCGCGCCCGTCGGGGCCCGGCGTCGCTTGGAGTGCCGGCGTCGGCCAGGTCGTGCCTGCGAGCGGTGCCACTGGACTTGCGGCTCTCGCCCTGCTCGATGCCGGAGATGAATTCCGGAACGTCGCCGCCGCGGCCGGTCGTTGGCTGGTCGCCGCCCAGCGTGAAGACGGTGGATGGTCCGAGCTCGAGAGCGGCGAGTCCACGAGTCACAACGCCTTCAACGCCCTCAGAGCCCTATATGCGCTTCGGAGGGCCGGTGCGCTCGACCAAGAGACGCTCGATGAATGCGCTCGCCGGGCCTCGTCGTGGATGGACACGCATTGGGACGCGTTGGGTGTCGGACGTGTCATGGACGTTGCGTTCACCCTGCGTCTCGCAGCAATGCTCGGCCGCGTCGACACCAGGACCGCAGATCTTGCTCGGCGCCTCGCGGAGCGTGCGACCGAGGCACTGGACCGCACTTCCGACGCATACGACACCGAAGTGCTCGGTCTCGCGTTGGTGGAATGGTCCCGCTGTGCCGACGAGCGTGGCGCTGAAGCTGAATGGCGGTGGCGCCTCCCTCGACTGTTGCCCCCGTTCGTTCGCAACGGCAACGAGATCTACGACGTGTTCTACCTCGTCAGCGAAGCCCCTTGGTGGCGTCGTGGGATCGATTGGGCGGTGCGACGAAATCTCGTCGAATCGTTCGGCGGACGCGTCCTCGGCGTCGTGGCTGCGCTGGCGATCATTGACGACCGTGTGGCCAGGTACTTGAGTGCCTCCGGGCACATCGTCGTGTCGATCATCCTCATCGCAGCGATCGTCGTGAGCGCAGCCGCCTGGACCGCGATGCGGTGCATCGCGGCGGCGCGATGGTCCGGCGTCATCGCGTCACTTGTGATCTCCGTCGCTCTGGGTTGGTTGGTAGCGGACACGACCCTGAGCGGGAACAACGCCGCGGCCGGATCCGTCGTCGGGCGCATCGCGCTGGTTGTCCTGACGACACTCATCGTCGACGCAGTCAGCTACACGGCGGACCGGTCGGGTTTGATCGCACGGTTTCTGCCTGCGGACTGAACGTGCGGAGATCCGGGTCATCCGAGCTCGGCGACCCGTCGTTCGAGGAACCGGCGCTCGGCGTCGTCGTGGACCAGGGCGAGGGCACGGCGGTACGCGTCGACGGCTGCTCCGGTGCGGCCGAGGCGGCGGAGGAGCTCACCGCGAGCCGAGTGCAGGTAGTGGTAGTCGTCGAGCTCGAGGCGGTCGATGAGGGCGAGACCCACCTCGGGTCCGTCGGCTTCCGCGATGGCGACGGCGCGGTTCAGCTCGACGACGGGAGAGTCGGTGAGACGGCCGAGCTCGCCGTAGAGCGCGGCGATCTGCAGCCAATCGCGCGGCTCCTCGGCGTGCAGCGCGGCGATGGCCGCCTGCACGACGTACGCGTCGCGGCCGCCGAGGGCGAGCGCCCGGTCGAGCTCGGCCCGACCGGCCGCGATCTGCGCCGCGTCCCAGAGCGAACGGTCCTGATCGGCGAGGAGCACGAGGTCGCCGTCGCGGAACCGCGCGCCGCGGCGGGAGTCGTGCAGCAGCATCATCGCCAAGAGCGCGTGCGGCTCGGGCTCGTCGGGCATCAGCTCCACGAGCGCGCGCCCGAGCCAGACCGCCTCGGACGCGAGATCGCCCCGCCCGCCGTAGCCCTCGTTGAAAATCAGATAGACGACCGCGAGAACGGCTGCGAGCCGATCGGCCAGCAGGTGCTCGGGCGGCACCCGGAACGGGATCGCGGCGGCCTTGATCTTGCGCTTCGCCCGCACCAGCCGCTGCGCCATGGTCGGCTCGGGAACCAGGAACGCCCGCGCGATCTCGTCAGTCGTGAGGCCGCCGAGCGTCCGCAGGGTCAGTGCGACCTGCGCGTCGACCGGCAGGGCGGGATGGCAGCAGGTGAAGATGAGCTCGAGTCGCTCGTCGGGGAATGTCGTCGCGTCCACGTCGTCCTCTGCCGTCTCGGGCACCCGGAGCAACCGGGTCTTCGCCGCGAGCGTCCGGTCCCGTCGGATGCGATCGATCGCGCGGTTGCGTGCGGTCGTGATCAGCCAGCTCGTGGTGACGGGACCGCGCTCGGCAGGCCAACGCTCGGCTGCGATCGCGAACGCATCCTGCGCGGCCTCCTCGGCGAGGTCGAAGTCGCCGAGGAAGCCGATCAGGACGGCGAGCACGCGGCCCCACTGCTCGCGGAAGGTCTGCTCGTCGAGGATCGCTACCACTCCATGATCGGGCGCACCTCGATCGCGCCCCCGAGCCAGGCCGCCGGGACCTCGGCCGCGACCTCGATCGCGGAGTCCAGGTCGTCGGCCTCGAAGATGAAGTAGCCGCCGAGCGCTTCCTTGGTCTCGACGAACGGACCGTCGGTCGTCAGCGTCTTGCCGTCCTTCACCCGGACGGTCGTGGCCGTCTCCGGGAGCTGCAGCCCGAGGCCGGGGGTGACGCCCGGCGTCTCGTTGAGCTTCTGGTACGCGGCGTAGACGCGCTGCTGTTCGTCGTCCGACAGGGTCGCCCACGCCTCGGGCGACTGCGGGGTCGGACTGTCGCCCTGGTGGATCAGCATCATGTACTTCACGGGTTGCCTCCTCGTGGCGGTTGGTCGCCGTAAGACGAATGGGAGGCGACGAAATCGACAGCTCGGC
>JAODBH010000245.1 GCA_025463865.1 Actinomycetes bacterium
GGTATCGGCCTGGCCTCCGTGGTACCCGCCGTCTTCAGCGCCGCGGGCCGCATTCCGGGGCTTCACCCCGGCAAGGCCGTCGCGACGGCGTCGGCCTGCGGCTGGGCCGGGTTCGTCTGCGGCCCCCCGATCATCGGGCACCTCTCCGAGCTGACGTCGCTCCCGGTGGCACTCGGCTTCGTGCCGGTGCTCACGGCGTTCGTCGTCGTCGGCACGCGGACATCCGTAGCCCTCCGTCGGCCTCCGCTATCGGCGCGCTTGCGGTGAGCGCAGCGATCGGCGACGCATCAACCGCTCGGGTCGAAGTGCCGCTGCAGCTCGTTGACGTAGTGGCGGCCCAGCGTCGACGCGTTGTCCGTGAGCCAAGCGGTGATCGAGCTCGGAGCGGTGCTCGGCCCGTCGGTGTCGGCGAGGCCCGTGGCCATCGCCCGGTACTCGTCGCGCGTCAGCAGGACATCGTGGAGCGCCAGATCGAGCACCGACGAGAGCGGCGGGATCAGTGCGCCCGGTATGCGCACGATCGGAGCGTGACTGCCGACCGCTGCGCGGATCTCGCGGACCAGCTCCAGGAAGGTGGGGCGGTCGGGTCCGACCGCGTCGGTGATGCTGTCGTCGCGCCGACGGGATGCGCCGAGGCACAGGTCGGCGAGATCCTCGACGTGGATCGGGCGGATCCGATAGGCGCCGCGTCCGCCGACCGCGAAGACGGGCAGATGCCGCAACAGCCACGCGATGTTGTTGACGAGCACGCCGTCGTTCCCGAAGAGGATCGCGGGCCGGAGGATCGCGTACGACACGCCGGTCTCCGCGAGTGCACGCTCGACGAGTGCCTTGCCGCGGAAGTATGGGTACGGCGAGCTGATCGACGGATTGGTGATGCTCACGTGCACGATGCGTTGCACGCCGGCCTGACGAGCCGCGTGGAACAGCGTGCGCGAGTTCTCGATGGCCTGCGCGTGATCGGTCCTTCCGTGCGCGAACCGCACCCAGTACGTGTTGTAGAGCGTCGTCGCGCCCTCGAGGTTGCGCACGAGCCCCGGTAGATCGGCGAAGTCGAGTGGTCGTACCTGGATTCCTGTCGTGCGCTCCGCGTGTTGCGGGTGTCCGGTCAGCGTGCGGACCGTCCGATCCTGCGCAAGCAGCCGGCGGGCGATCGCCGCACCGCTGTAGCTGAACGCACCGGTGACCACGTCGATCCCGGTGTCGACTCCGTGTTGCGCGTGCGTCATGGTCCCGGTCATGGGATCTCCTCACGGATCGGCAGGCTGGTCATGCCGTCTCCTCGGTGATGGGACTCGCGGCGGACGTCCCCGCGAAGAGCGCGGCGAGCCGGCCGGCTTGATCGAACAGCGCGAGCGCGGGCGCCCGGTCGCCGTCGAGATGGCTGAGCATCTCCAGGCCGAGGTAGAGCGCGACGACGGCGTACGCCGCGTTGACGACGGGGACGAGCGAGGCGAAGGGCGAGTCTGCGAGCGCCGACTCGATGACGCGCTCCGCGAACGCCCTCCAGGGGGCGATGCGCGCGGCCACCTGCTCGCCGAGGGCGGGCGAGGAGGCGGCGCCGGCGATCATCTCCACCAAGACCGTGACGTAGCCCTCGTCGAGGTCCTCCCGGAAGATCCGGGTCGCGGCCGAGATCAGCTCGGCGGGGCTCAGAGCTCCGTTCACCACGGCCGAGTAGCGCTCGAGCCGACGGGCGCTCACCTCGTCGAGCGCGGCGAGCAGCAGGTCGGCGACCGACCCGAAATGGTAGAAGACCAGGCTCTGGTTGACCCCGGCCCGACCCGCGATGGCCCGGGCGCTGGCCCCGGCGAACCCGTCGTGGCGGAGGCTCTCGATCGCCGCGTCGACGAGCGCCCGTCGGGTCACGTTCGAGCTCTCGCCGGTGACCTTGGTGGGCTTGCTGGACCGACCTGACTTCGCCATCGCACCGCTCCGCAGTTGAGCAACTGCTCAAAGCATGTGCTCAATAGTCTCCGAGGTCAAGGGCCCCGGGCGCGAAGAGAGCCGGACCTGGGATCCGGCTCTGCAACGGTGACTCTGCTCCGGTGGTGCTGCATTGCTGACGCTGGCGGAGGGGGTGGGATTTGAACCCACGGTGAGTTTCCCCACAATGGTTTTCGAGACCATCCGATTCGGCCGCTCTCGCACCCCTCCAGGGATCTTGCGACTCGCTGCCGACGGGCAGCGCCCGGGGGATACTACCGAGGTGTGCCCGACCGCCGGGCGGCGAAGAAGTCGCTGAGCAGGGCGCTGCATTCCGCGGCGCGGACGCCCGCCACCACCGCGGCTTCGTGGTTCAGCCGGGGATCACACGCGAGGTTGTAGAGCGTGCCGCAGGCGCCGGCCTTCGGATCGGGCGCCCCGAACGCGATGGTGTCGACCCGGGCGTGGACCGCCGCACCCGCGCACATCGGGCAGGGCTCGAGGGTGACCACGAGCACGTGAGCGTCGAGCCGCCAGCCGTCGACCGTGGCGGCCGCGTCGCGCAGCGCGAGGATCTCGGCGTGGGCCGTGGGGTCGCCGAGCTCCTCCCGCCGATTGTGGGCCCGCGCGACCACTGCGCCGTCGGAGATCCTCCCGACGACCGCGCCGATGGGTACGTCGTCGTGGAGCAGCGCCGCTCGGGCCTCGTCGAGCGCGAGTCCCATCAATGCGTCGAGCCGGCCGGGGTCCATGCCGTGATCATCGCTCACGGGAACCGGTCCGCTCGAACACGTCGGTGAGCAACGGCCCGGTGCCGTCCCGCCACTCCTCGACGAAGGGCCGTCATCGCGATCGACCGTCGGACCGGGATGTGCGCCGGTTCGATGAGCCTTCGGGCTCAGAGGATCAGTGGGGTGTGGGCCTGGAGCTGCCGGGCGACGACCTGGGCCGCGTCGGGGCGGGCGAAGAAGAAGCCCTGCGCGACGTCGCAGCCGAGTGCGGTGAGGATCTCCACCTGTATCGGCGTCTCGACTCCCTCGACGATCACGTCGAGGTCGAGCGCCTCGGCGATTGCGAGGATCGAGCGCAAGAGGGCGGAGGCCTGTGATTCGAGGCCGAGAGGCCGGATGAAGCTCTGGTCGACTTTGAGGATGTCGACGGGGAACTCCCGGAGATAGGCCAGCGACGAGTAGCCGGTACCGAAGTCGTCGACCGCGACCCGCACGCCGAGCTTGCGGAGCGCGTCGATGCGCTTGCGGAAGAGGTGCGCGTCGTTGACGAGCTGGCGCTCGGTGATCTCCAGCACGAGGAGCTCGCCCGGGACCCCGCTGCTCGCGAGCGCATCGCGGACGTGCTTCACGTAGTCGGGTGCGAGCATCTCGGGGCCGGAGACGTTGACCGCCATCGACAGTGCCAGGGCCGGGTCGGCCGGCTGCCACTCCGCGGCCTGTCGCAGCGCCTCGCGCAGGATCCAGTCGCCGAGCGCGACGATGATCCCGATCTCCTCCGAGGCGCCGAGGAACTTGTCGGGCGTGAGGAGGCCCCGCGTCGGGTGGTTCCACCGCAAGAGGGCCTCGGTGCCGATGATCGCGCCGGTCCGGAGGTGCACGACCGGCTGGTAGTGCAGCTCGAACTCACGGCGTTCGAAGCCGTCGCGGAGGTCGGTCTCGAGCTGCATCCGGGCCGAGCGCCGTTGGTGCATCGCGTGTTCGAACACGTACGACTGGTTCCGGCCCGCGGCCTTCGCCTCGTACATGGCGAGGTCGGCGTCGCGCAGTACGACCGCCGCGCTCTCGGATCCCTCCAACTCGGCCACCCCGATGCTGGCGGTGACCGCGATGCGGCCGCGGGTCAGCGCGAAGGGCTCGGCCAGTGCAGCGAGGAGCCGGGTGGCCGCGCGTCCGGCCTCCGCTCGATCGACATTGCGGAGGAGGACCGCGAACTCGTCGCCCCCGATCCGGGCGCACGTGTCGTCGGGCCGGACGGTGGTCCGGATGCGGCCGGCGACCGCGATGAGGAGCTCGTCGCCTGCGGCGTGGCCGAAGGTGTCGTTGACGTTCTTGAACCCGTCGAGGTCGAGCACCATCAGCGCCGACGAGGCACAACCGGCTGATCCGAGCGCGCGGTCGATCTGGTCCGAGAGGAGCAGGCGACTGGCCATGCCCGTGAGGAAGTCGGTGTTCGCGCGGGCGATCAGGTCGCGCCCGCGGGCCCGGTCGCGTTCCGAGCGGGATGCGAACACCCACCCGAGGAGGAACCAGACCACGATGATGGTGATCAGACGGATGATGGTCGGAGTCGCGAGGCTCTCCTGGCAGTACAGCCAGACCGGCGCGGCGACGACGGTGAAGCACCCGATCACCACCAGGTTTTGGGTCAGCCCGAGGTAGATGAACGCGAGAGCGAAGAAGCCGGCGTAGCCGGCCGAGGCGCCGTCCGTCGTCGCGGCGAGCAGCGCCTCACCGCCGCACATCGCCAGCGGGAACAGGAGGAGGAACGCGGGTCGGAGTCGCCGCCACGGCAGGCACAGGAGCGCGCCGTCGGCCAACAGCGTTGCGGCCGCGACCACGATCGCCGGGCCGGTGACGGTCCGCGTGGTGTCGAACGCCCACGCCGTCGCCGCAACGATCACCGCGAACGCGGCCACTCCACCGGCTCCCAACAGCACATCGCGCCGGGGCGGAACCTCTGGTTGGCGCGGCATCACGTCACGAGACATGTCCGGTGATCGGCAGATTGGGAGCCGGCCATGAGACGAACGCGGTTCGCGGCCTGCGGATCGTCGGCCTAAAGGTGCATACGGCGCAGAACTCCGCCCGACCGGTCAGCCGGCCGTGGCGACGGGCGCCGGGTCTCCGAGCTCCGCTTCGGGTGGGTGGCGGAACGTCACCGACATCCTCGGGCCGACAGGCCGGGCGGTCTTGGGGATGGTGTGCTGCCGGGTGCGCTGGCAGCTGCCCCCCATCACGAGGAGATCGCCGGCGTGGAGGTCGAACGCCTGGCTCGGCCCTCCTCCGACCCGCGGCCGCAGGAGGAACCGGCGGGTGTCGCCCAGGCTCACGATCGCAACGACGACGTCGGGGGAACCGGGCCCACGCGCGTGCCGGTCGGCGTGCCAGGCGACGCTGTCGCGTCCGTCCCGATAGAGGTTGATGCCGACGGCGTCGAACGGCTCTTCGTAGCGCTCCCGCAGTGCCTGGCGCATGGCCTCGACAGGCCCCGGCGCCTGGTGGGCGGGGTCCTCCCACCAGGTGGTGAGGCGAGGCTGATCGAGCCGCTTCCCGAAGATCGTCATCTGCCGTTGCTCGAACGGGGCCGACTCGAGCAGGTCGGCGAAGAGGCTGTCGGCGCCGCGGAGCCACCCGAGCTGGTGGTCCACCCATGCTCCCTGCCCGAGGTCGAGGCGGACGAGGTCGGCGAACGCCCGGTCAGGCTCGGGCTTAGACACCGAAGCGTCGAGGAGGGAGGGCTGCCAAGGCGAGGCATCGAACATACGTTCAGTGTACGACCCGGACTCCCGCCGTCATCCGCGGCAGCGGAGCCTGCAGCCCGGCCCAGTACGGTGCCCGATGTCCACCTCGACGTCGGAAGATCGGTGCACGCGGCGAAGCGATCGCCGACCGGCGCAGTGAGGACGATGGTCGAGGATGGGCGGAGGCATCATGGGAAGCGACGAGCACGAGGGCCGCGACCGGTGATCGGCCCAGCCGGGGATCGCGACCAACAGGTCGATGTCGCCGAGGTGTTGGTGCGCTACGCGACCGGCATCGACCGGCGCGACTGGGCGTTGTTCCGGTCGTGCTTCACCGAGGACTGCGAGGCCGACTACGGCGACATCGGTGTCTGGCACGGCGCCGACTCCATCACCCGTTCCATGGAGGAGCTGCACGCGGCATGTGGCCCCACGCTGCACCGCATCACCAACCCGGCGATCACGCCGAACGACCACGGTGTCGCGGTACGCAGCTACGTCGACGCCATCGTCATGGACGGTGAGAACCGATCCGGTACCCAGGCGGTCGGCTACTACGACGACGAGCTCGTTGCCACCGACGGCGGATGGAAGATCGCGCGGCGTCGCTTCACGATGGTGCGCGTCACCCGCATCGACGGCTGAGATCGCGCGACCCGTCAACAACCGGCGGCGGAGACCTTCGTGCCCACCTCGAGGCAATAGGAGGTGAGGTGCAACGAGAAGTCGGTCGGGCCGTTGCCGTACGGGTCGGCATTCTGCGGGCCGAACTCAGCCCCGAACGCGATCGTGTCGAGCCAGTGGCTGCTCCCGAAGTCGCTCCAGCCGTAGTTGCGCTGGAGCACCGTGCCGACCGCGTCGAGGGCCGCGCTGAGATCTACGGACACCGTGCCCCGCTTGACGGTGTGGGCGGCATCGAGGACCACCCAGACGGTCCCGCCCCACGGCACGGTGTGCCCGTTCCCGTACACGTTGGTGGCGTAGACCGTCCACGCCCGGTCACCGGACTTGGCGGCGCCGTTCACCGAGTACGGGACGGTGGCGATTCCCGCGGTCAAGCCGGCGGGCAGCAGGGACTGCGCGTTGTGGTCCGTCCACACCATCACCTCGACCGTTCCGTCGGTCTGACACGGCGACGTCGTACCCGAAGGGTTGAGCCACATGTCGTAGGCGATGTCGTAGGTGACCTCCGGCGTCTTGGGGTTGTAGGTGGTCGTGCCGATCAGGTTGGGGGAGATGGAATCGACCCTCGCCGGCAGCCGCAGCTTGGGCGACTGCTGCGGGGAAGTACCCGCGTTGCACTGGTCGATTCCGTAGAGGACGCTCGGGAACCCGCGGACCCAGGTGTTCGCCTGGGGCGCGACACAGTCGGCGGCCGTGCACGGTGGCGTGGTCGAGAGCTTGCCCTTCACCTGTAAGGCGCCGGCGGAGTCGATCGACATGCTCACCGATCCGGCGTTCTCCGTCCCGCCGAGATTCCACTCGTTGCCGGCGAGCTGGGCCGAACCGACGTTTGGTCCGGCCGCGTAACAACCGATCTGTCTGTGAGGGCCGACGCGGCACTGGGACGTCCAGTCCCAGACGTTCCCGCCGGCCGCGGTCTGAGGCAGCAGCGTCACCCGGCCGCCGGCTTCGTTGGCCTGTCCACAAGCAGCCGGCGCCGCGGCCATGCACACGACGGTCAGGATCGCCGCGATCGACCGTCGCCACCCGCGGCGGTTGGCGATCCGCCCGGGCCCGTGACGCGACGCCAGGCGCACCCTTCCCTGAGCGGGACCCCGGGTCGCTCGTCGCAGCAAGACGGCCTATGGGCGTTGCGCGTCGGCCGGCGTGACGGGTGCGACCTCGCGGATCGGGCCGACCGTCTGGGCGGGAACCGGCACGAGCTTTTCGGGGGCGGTCGAGACCGCGATCCCCGCGCCGACGGTCAGGGCCAGGAGCAGCGCGCCGGCGAAACCGACGGTCGCCCACCTCGGCGTGAACCGGCGGGGCCGGCGAAGTTGCTGCCTTGCGTACTTCTCGCGGTACTTCTCCGCCGGCACGCGCTCCGCGCGCACGTTCCACAGCGCGGCAACGGGTGCGCACACGTACACCGAGGCCTGCACGAGGATGATGACGATCAGGACCAGCGGGGGGTGTGCGGAGATGATGAGCAGCACGGCCGCCGCGTAGAGGGCCAGCGCCAAGGACGTCTCCACCCGGGTCAAGCGGATGGCCTTTCGGATCCGGTGGCCCTCCGAGCTCGTCTTCGACGTCCTGAGGAACACGCCCTCGCGGTAGGTCAGTCCCTGGATGCAGGCGAGCGCGGTGATCCAGGCCGCCGAGAGGCTGATGACGAGACCGAGCCCGGCCCGTCGCCACGAGAGCGTCGTCCAGTGGCGGAGGGTCCACGTCATGCAGACCGTCGCGACGATGATGAGCGACATCGGGAGCAGCGACGTGTTGCCGCCGAGCGGGATCAGCACGAAGTCGGAGTTGCCCACCAGCAGCCCGGTGACCAGCAGCAGCAGGAGTGCGAACGCGAGCATCAAGAGGTCGCGGAACCACCCGAGCGACGCCATGAGGTAGTCGCGGCGCTGGCTGGCCGTGAGGTGGTTGTCGGGCGACCGGTCCCAAGGCATGAGGCTCCGCCAGTGGAGACGGAGGATCTGCATGGCGCCGAAGCACCAGCGATGGCGCTGCGTGTTGAGCCCGGCGAAGCTGGGCGGCACGATGCCCCGGCCGAACGTGCGCGGCACGTACAGGCCCGACCAGCCGGCCTTGAGCACCCGGAGCGATGCCTCGGTGTCTTCGCTGATGCACCATTCGTTCCAGCCGCCGACGCTCTCGAGGGCGCTGCGACGGAAGAGGCCCATCGTTCCCACGAACGGCACCGTGTCCCGCTCGTTCCGGGAGGACATGACCGAGAGGTAGAAGCCCTTGTACGAGTCGACGCAGGCCGTGTAGTACGCGCTGCCTTCGTAGTCACGGTTGCCTTCGCAGCTCTGGACGAAGCCGATCTGCGAGTCGGAGAAGTAGGCGGCCATCTCCTTGAGGTAGTACGGCTGGACGATGTCGTCGGCGTCGACCATGGCGATGATCTCGGCGCGCGGGTCGGTGTACTTCCGCAGGATCAGGTTGCACGCACCGGCCTTGTAGCCGGGCCACGGGTCCACGTGGACGAACGTGATGCGCGCTCGGCCCCGGCAGTACTCCTCCACGGGACGCCAGATGGCGGGGTCCTTCGTGTTGTTGTCCATGACGACGATCTCGAAGTTCGGGTAGTCGATCGCCTCTACGGCCTTGATCGTCGCGATCAGGATCTCCGGGGGCTCGTTGTAGGCGGGAATGTGGATCGACACGAACGGCTGGTACGTCGGGTCGGCCTCCGGGAGCGCACGGCCGTGCCGCGTGCGGCACATGACGTCGCTGACGTAGTTGATGTTCGAGTTCCAGACGAGCAGCGCGGCCAGATCGAGGAGGAGCAGGAGCGTCGCCGTCAGCGTCTCGACGATCGACCGGGTTCCGCTCGCCGCGACGACCGCGGCGAACGCGAGAAAGGTGAATCCTGCCGCGGCGTACGCGGAGTAGAAGATCTTGCCGATGACGCCGCAGTCGGGTCGAACGATGATGACGACGAGGGAGAAGACCACGAGCAGGTAGGCGGCCGACTCGGCTCCCTTGATCGAGATCCCCCAGATCGCGGCGGTGAGGAAGCAGGAGACCGCGGCGACGGCGGCGGCGGCCAGAACGCCGAGGATGACCTCGGTGATGCGCGAACCCGTCCACTTGAAGCGGACGTCGACGTTGCGCAACGGGGTCAGGATGAGGACCGTTGCCACCATCAGCTGCACAAAGCTGACGAGGAAGAGGTCGTAGAGCGTGAAGCTGTCGAGCACTCGGTACCCCGCTCTAGGTGACGTGCACGAACGCGTGACCGTTCCGCATGATGGTGGAGATGACGCTTCCGACGACGAGCGACTTCGGTACCGGCCCGAACGCGCGGGAGTCGCACGTATCGGTGCGGTTGTCTCCCATCACGAAGTAGCTGCCGGCCGGAATCCTCGTCAGTGGGATCGGGCTTGCGGCGAGCTCTCCGTACGGCTGGTTGTACCAACCCCGCTCGTGGAACCGCTTTCCGTCGATGTAGATGGCGGATCCCGACGACCAGATCGTCTGGCCCGGTAGGCCGATCACCCGGCTCATGAGGTCACGCGAGGCGCCTCCGCTGGCATTGCAGCTGGATCCCTTCGGCTGGTGGAAGACGACGATGTCTCCGGCCGCGAGCGATCCGGGCATGACCGCCGACTTCCCTACCAGGACGGTCGTGCCGACCTGGAAGGTGGGCATCATCGAGGTCGAGCTCACGCGGTACGGCTGGACGACCCAGGCGCGGAGCGCCGCCACGACGATCGCGATCAGCGCCAGCGCCACGACCCATTGGACGAGCAGGCGCCCCCAGCGCCGGCGACTCCTACGCGGCTTGGGGATCGCGCCGGGGGCCGGCTCGGCGAGAGCTCGGGCGTTGAGATCGAGTCCCCGAAGCCGGTAGTCCGACGGACGTCTCCGAGTCGCCGTGCCGGTGGTCACCCGCGGCTGTTCCTGCGTCGTCATGCGTCCTCGGCCGTTGCGAGCGCGTCTTCTCTGGTATCGGTCAGGTCGAGGTCGACGTCGGGCTCGGTCAGATCGATGACGGCGTGCTCATGCTCGTCGGCCAGGTCGATGGCCGAACCATCCGCCTGCAGGATCATGCGCATCGCCCCTTCGAGGGCCTGCTCCGGTTCCTCTCCCGCAACCACGGTGGACGTGGTCTCGTCGGTACCAACCGCGGTCGCGAGGTCTTCGACCAGCTGCACCGGTCCGAGCGGCTCCAACGACTCGATGCCCTTGCGCCGGCCCCAGCGCCGGAGTCCCCGGCGCGGTTCCGACGTCTCGACGGTTGGATCGGGCGCGCTGCCCTGGCTCACGGAGATCGTCTCGCCGACGGCCACCGTCTGGCGCGCCACTTTGTGCTTGGACCGCTTCAGGTCGTCGAGCGACCATGCCCGTGTCTCTGCGCGCGACAGGTCGGACCAGTTCGCCGGCATGCGACGAATGAGGGATCGGTCGGAGGGCCGCGCGGTGTCGTCCGTTTCGGAAGGAACGCGCGCGCCCCACTCGGTTGCGATCGCTGACGCCTGCTCGAGCGTGACCGTGGTGCTGTTCGGGTCGTACGGCAGGTCGAACAAGCCCGGGTCTTCGAGCCATTGGGGTTGCGCCGGACTGATCGCCTGGAAGACGTCGGGAAAACGGATCCGTGCGAGCAGATACGGGTCGGTGGGGTCCGGCAGGACGACGTATTGGATCTCGCGCGCATCGGCCATCATCGGGCCCCGTCGCGCAGATCGTTGCGGACGTCGATGACACCCGACGCGATGATCCGGTACCCGGCCGTCCGTGGAAATTCGACGACCACTTCACCCGCACACAGGTGACGCCGCGCAGTCTTCACCGTCCTGGCTCCCGCCCCGGCACGTCCATGCGCCGTATTCACGAAGAGTAGGAAAATGTCACCGAACGAGTCAACCGCGCGTGTTTCGAGCGCATGAATCGCACGAGCAGTGATCCGTGTGGCCGACCGGACGCTGAACGTGAGATCCCGGTGACGCCTTCGGTGAGGACGTCCGACGATCAAACGCGCGACGAACGTTCGGTGCACGCGCGTCGCGTGTCGTATGTGACGATTCGAATTGGCGACCGACGCGGTCAGCCGTCGGCCGGGATTGGAACCTTCGACCCATGCGAATTCGCCGATATCGAGCGGTCGCGGTCGGAGGGTGTGCCGACCGGATGTCGGCGACCCCGCTCCGATCAATTCACGCGTGGCGGAGGGAGTGGGATTCGAACCCACGGTGAGTTGCCCCACACACGCTTTCCAAGCGTGCCGATTCGGCCGCTCTCGCATCCCTCCGGAAGCGGGGCATCCTACCCGGAGCGCGGGTATCGACGGCCGGGTCGGCTGGTACCTTGGACCATTCCGGCTCGTCCCGCGCTCGGGGTCGGGTCCGACGCAATGGGATCCCGTGAACCGAGTCAGGTCCGGAAGGAAGCAGCTCTCAGCGGGCCCTCCTGTGTGCCGTCGGGTCGCCTGGCCCCGTGCGCAGGGCGAGCCGGACGTCGCGTGCCTGCGCGGGTCGCGCCGGAGCGGATCCGGGATGCGGCCGGTAAGGTCGTCGGGTCATGGCTCACCAGTCGCTGTATCGCAAGTACCGACCTCAGAGGTTCGGCGACCTCGTCGGCCAGGCCCACGTCACCACCGCGCTCCGCAACGCCGTCCGTGACGACCGCGTCGGCCACGCCTACCTGTTCTCCGGCCCACGCGGCACCGGCAAGACGAGCAGCGCGCGGATCCTGGCCAAGGCGCTCAATTGCACGAACCTCCGGGCCGACGGCGAGCCCGACGGCGAGTGCGAGGCCTGTGTCGCGATCGCCAACGGCTCGTCGCTCGACGTCATCGAGATCGACGCCGCGTCCAACAACGGCGTCGACGAGATCCGCGAGCTGATCGAGCGCGTCGCTTACCGGAGCGCGAGCGGTGGCCGCAAGGTCTACATCATCGACGAGGTGCACGAGCTCACCGCACGGGCTTCGAACGCGCTGCTGAAGACGCTCGAGGAGCCGCCCGACCACGTGATCTTCGTGCTGGCGACCACGAACCCTGAGAAGGTGCTGCCGACGATCCGGTCGCGCACCCAGCACCTCGAGTTCTCGCTCCTCACCACCGAGGAGCTGACCGGCCACCTGAAGAGCATCCTCGCCCTCGAAGGCGTCGAGTTCGACGACGAATCCGTGGTGCTGATCGCCCGCCTCGGGCAGGGCTCGGCGCGCGACGCGCTGTCGCTCCTCGACCAGGCGTTGGCGAACGGCACCGGCCGGCTCGACGCGGAGTCGGTCAAGAGCCTCTTCGGTGGTTCGGCGTTCGAGCTGCGCGCCGCGCTCCTCGATGCGCTCGCGGCCGAGGACCTCGGCGGTGTCCTGGTCGCGCTCCAGACCTTGCTCGACGCGGGCCACGATCCTCGCCGCACCGCCGAAGACCTGCTGCGCTCGTTGCGCGACGCGTTCCTGCTCACCGCGACCGGCGGCCGGTCGTCCGTCGATCTCCCCGCGGAACAATCCGAGTACCTGAGCGGGATCGGCAACACGCTCGGCACCGGGCTGCTGGTCCGGTCGCTCGAGACGCTCGGTCAGGCGGTCGTCGACATGCGCGGTACCGACGCGGCCGATCCCCGGCTCGTGCTCGAGATCGCCTTGTTGCGCCTCGCCCGCCGCGACGTCGGACCGCCGCTCCAATCGCTCGCGGACCGCGTCGACCGGCTCGAGCGCGCGGCGGAAGCGGGCGGCACGACCAGCCCGACGGGTCCGGCACCCGCACCGCACGCCTCCGGCGCGCAACCGGACGCGGTCACCGCGGCCAGGGAGAAGCTCGAGCAGATCGAACGGGCCCGCGGCCACGAGCGCCCGGCGGACCCGGTTCCAACCGAGCCTGCGCCGCCGGTCGCCGAGGAGCCA
>JAODBH010000247.1 GCA_025463865.1 Actinomycetes bacterium
ACCTGTGATCGATTTCGACCGGCTCGCGTCATGGATGGACGACCCGGGGTTGCCCGGCAAGGGTGACCCGCTCGAGACGCGCTACGTGTCGGGGGGCTCGCAGAACGAGATCTACGAGTTGACCCGCGACGGCATCCACTGCGTGATCCGGATCCCACCGGCCACTGCGCCGCCCGACCGCGACAAGGGGATCCTGCGCGAGTGGCGGATCATCGAGGCGCTCGACGGCACCGAGGTGCCGCACACCGAGGCCATCGGGGTGTGCGAGGACCCGTCGGTGCTCGGCCGCACCTTCTACCTGATGGGCTGGGTCGACGGCTGGTCGCCGATGAACACCGACGGCTGGCCGGCGCCGTTCGACACCGACCTCGACGCGCGCAAGGGGTTGGCCTACCAGCTCGTCGAGGGCATCGCGTTGCTCGGCAACGTCGACTGGCGGGCGAAGGGTCTGCAGGACCTCGGTCGTCCCGACGGGTTCCACGAGCGTCAGGTCGACCGCTGGACCGCGTTCCTCGATCGCATCAAGGGTCGTGAGCTGCCCGGCTTCGACGAGGCGGCGGCGTGGCTGCGCGCCCACAAGCCGATCGACTTCGTCCCCGGCCTGATGCACGGCGACTACCAGTTCGCCAACGTGATGTTCAAGGACGGCGCGCCGGCGCGGCTCGCCGCCCTGATCGACTGGGAGATGGGCACGGTCGGCGACCCGAAGCTGGACCTCGGCTGGGTCGTGCAGAGCTGGCCCGCCGACACGAGCGCGCCGGGGGACTCGGGCTCCGGCAGCTACGCCGACATGACCGGGATGCCATCCCGGGACCAGGTCGTGCAGCACTACGCCGACGTCTCCGGCCGCCAGGTCGACGACCTCGACTACTACATCATCCTGGCCAAGTGGAAGCTGGCAGTGGTGCTCGAACAGGGCTACCAGCGCCGGGGCGACGACGAGAAGCTCGAGTCGTTCGGACCCGTCGTGCTCGACCTCATGCGGGGAGCCGGCGACCTCGCCGAGACGACCGACTACGGGAAGTAGCCGTGCGCGCCGCGCGTGTGCTCGAGCACGGTCCCCCGGAGTCGGTCGTGGTGGAGCACGTCCCCGACCCGGTGCCCGGTCCGGGCCAGGTTCTCGTCGACATCGCCTACGCGGCGGTGAACTTCCCCGACGTCCTGATCGTCGCCAACGAGTACCAGGTGCAGCTGCCGGCGCCGTTCATCCCCGGCAGCGAGTTCGCAGGAGTGGTCAGCGCGCTCGGGGATGGTGTCGACGCGGTCGCGGTCGGCGACCGGGTGTACGGCGCCAGCTTCGTCGGCGCGTACGCGGAGCGGATCGTCGTGAACGCGACGTCAGTGACCGTCGCGCCCGACTCCGTCGACCTGCGCGACGCGGCCGCGTTCAGCGTCGCGCACACGACCGCGATCCACGCGTTGCGCACGATCGCCGATGTGCAGGAGGGCGAGACCGTGCTCGTGCTCGGCGCGGCCGGCGGCGTCGGGCTGGCGACCGTCGAGCTCGCGACCCTCATGGGGGCGCGGGTGATCGCGGCGGCCTCGAGCCCGGCGAAGCTCGCGCTCTGCGAGAAGTACGGCGCGGTCGCCGGCATCGACTACAGCACCGAGGACCTCAAGGTGCGGGCCAAGGAGCTCACCGGTGGCGCGGCCGACATCGTGATGGACCCGGTCGGCGGCCCGTACGCCGAGCAGGCGTTGCGCGCGACGGGGTGGGGGAGCCGCTACGTCGTGCTCGGGTTCGCGTCGGGCGAGATCCCCCGCATCCCGCTCAACCTGGTGCTGCTCAAGGGCGTCATCGTGCGGGGCATGGAGATGCGGACGATCACCGAGCACGAACCGGAGAAGGTCGCCCGCGACATGCGCGAGCTGCGCGGCCTCTTCGACGGTGGGCAGATCCACCCGCATGTCTCGGCCGTCTACCCGCTGGCCGAGACGCCTCAGGCCCTGCAGTCGATGCTCGACCGCACCGCCACCGGCAAGGTCCTCATCGACCCCCACGCCTGAACGAACCGGCGTCGCGAGCTGTCCCTCGTGGGGCCTCGAACGACGCAGGTTCGGGGGGGGTCAGGTGGAGTAGCGCTTGCGCAACGCCGGTTTCTCGATCTTGCCCATGGCGTTGCGCGGCACCTCGTCGACGATCTCCAACTGCTCGGGCACCTTCTGCTTGGCGAGCCCGAGCGCGCGGCAGTGCTCGGCGAGGTCGGCGAGCGACAGCGTCGTGACGCCGTCCGCCAGCTTCACCACCGCGCAGGCGCGCTCACCGGTGCGGGGATCGGGCAGGCCGATCACCGCGACGTCGGCGACGGCCGGGTGGAGGTGCAGCGCGTCCTCGATCTCGCTGGCCGCGATGTTCTCGGCGTTGCGGATGATGATGTCCTTCACGCGACCGGTGATGGTCACGTGGCCGGTCGGCGCCACGATGCCGAGGTCGCCGGTGTGGAAGAACCCCTGCTCGTCGAGCGCGTCCGCGTCGAGCGCGGGGTTGGCGTAGCCCAGGAACATCTGCGGTCCGCGCAGGCGAAGCTCGCCCTCCTCGCCCGGTGGCTGGTCGAGCCCGTCCAGGCCGACGACGCGGATCTCGATGCCCGGGCCCGCGGCGCCCTCGGTCGCCGACATCTGCTCGTCGGTGTCGTCGAACGAACCGCTGGTCGCGATGGGGAATTCGGTGAGGCCCCAACTCCCGATGACGCCGACGCCACCGAGGGTCTCCTTGATCTCCTCGTGGAGACCGGGTGGCTTGGGCGCGCCGCCGCTGACGCACGCGCGCAGTCCGGGGAAGAGTCGCTCCGGACCGTGGGCCCGTTGGGCGGCCATGTACGCGTGGAAGAAGGGGAGCGCGCTGCCGAGGAGGGTGGCGCCCCGCTCGGCCATGAAGCGCGGGCTGCGCGCGGCGTCGAACGCCTCGACCAGCACGAGGCGCATCCCGGTGACGAGGGCGACCGCGAGCATGCAGACCCCGCCGATGTGCGCGACCGGGAACGCGATGGGGTACACGTCGTCGGCCGTCGGCCGGAGCTTGGTGAGCCACGCGTTCGCGCCGGCGCTCACCGACGGGTCGGTGTGCCACGCGCCCTTCGGGTCCGCGGTCGACCCGGACGTGTAGTACAGCCAGCGCGCGGTCGGTTCCGGACCAGGTGGCGGCGGCAGCGTGGCGGGATCGCCCGTCGGCAGGGTGTCGGTCGCCAGCACGCGGAAGCCGACCTCCTCGGCAATCGAAGTGGCGAGGGCCTCGAAGTCGAAGGCCCGCCACTGCGGCCGGACGATCAGCAGCTCGGTGCCCGCTTCGCTGGTGATGTAGCGCACCTCGCGCTCGCGCAGGATCGGGATGATCGGGCTCTGCACCGCCCCGAGTCGAGTCAATGCGGCGAGGAGCACGAGCGTGTCGATCGCGGTCGGCAGCTGCCAGCTGACTCTGGTCCCGGCTCCGATGCCTTGCGCGTACAGCCCGGCGGCCACCCGCTCCGCTTCGTCTCGGTACTGCGCGACGGTGAGGCTGCGCCCGGCTTCGTCTTCGAGCAGGACGACGTCGGGCGTCGCCGCGGCGCGCTCCTCGATCAGTCCCCAATACGTGGGTGGATGCTGCGGGATCTCGTCGCTCATCGTCAGACCCGCATGATCCAGCCGCCGTCGACGCTGATCGTCTGGCCGTTGACCCAGTCGCCGGCCTGCGACGCGAGCAGCAGGATGGTGCCGACGAGGTCGTCCGGTGGACCTTCCTTCTTGCCGGGTACCGCGGCGAGGATCGCGGCGCGCATCGGGTCTTCCTTGCCGAGCGAGCGGTAGCCGGCGTCGTCCTGCACGAAACCCGGGGCGATGGCGTTCACGTTGATGCCGCGCGGTCCGAGCTCGGACGCCAGCACCGTCGTCAGGCTCACCAGCGCGAGCTTGCTGATGCTGTAGACCCCGCCGGGGATGAACGCGCCGCCCGACACCTGGTTGATGATCCGCCCGCCACCGCGCTCGACCATCGACGGGACGACGGCGCGCGTGCACACCAGTGCGCCCATGAGGTTCACCCGCATCACCCGTTCGAACCAGTCGAGCGGCAGGTCCAGGATCGACGCGCGCGGGATCTCGGCCATCAACGCCGCGTTGTTGATCAGGATGTCGATGCCGCCGAAGGCGTCGACCGCGGCCTGTGCCATCGCCGCGGCAGCGTCGGGGTCGGTGATGTCGACCTGCACGCCGATGGCCTCCCGTCCCTGCGCGGTCAGCTCGGCCGCGGCCTCCTTCGCCTTCTGGCCGTCGAGGTCGGCGAGCACGACCTGGGCGCCCGCGCCGGTGAGACCCCGCCCGTACTCCTGACCGCACCCACCGGCGCCCCCGGTGACGATGGCA
>JAODBH010000265.1 GCA_025463865.1 Actinomycetes bacterium
GTCCGACGGCGGCATCTTCACCTTCGGCGACGCGCCCTTCCTCGGCAGCGCCGGAGCGCTCCCACTGCGCCAACCCGTCACCGGCATGACGCCCAGCGCGAGCGGCAAGGGCTACTGGCTGGTGGCCCGCGACGGCGGGATCTTCAACTACGGCGACGCGGTGTTCGCGGGCGCCGGGAACGCGTGCACGAACTCGCCCGCAGTCACGATGGCATCGTCGAGCAAGGTCTCCGGCTACTGGATCGCGAACAACGCGGGCAGCGTCGCAGCGTTCGCGCCGGGCCAGACCGGCGGGACCCTCACCTGCGCGCTCGGTGGCGGAGGCGGTGCGGCGGAGAACGCGCTGTCGCTCGACTACTTCAACCGCCTGAACGCCGAGCGCGCGGCCCGCGGGCTGCCCGCACTCGGGTGGGACGACGGGCTCGCCTCGCGCTCGCACGACTGGTCCGTGAACATGGGGAACTCGAAGAACTTCTCCCACTCCGACCTCAACCCGTTGCTCGGCCGGTTCAGCGCGGCGGCGGAGAACATCGCCACCGGTAGCGCCGGGGTCACCGCCGACGCCATCCACGTGGCGTGGATGCAGTCGGACCACCACCGCGAGAACATGCTCGCCGGGAACCTCGACGTCGTCGGCATCGGCACGTACTGCGCGCCCGACGGCTCGATGTGGGTGACCGAGGACTTCGGCCGCTTCCCCAACTCCACCCGGCCGAGCGGCTTCCCGACGTCGCCGCCGCCGGTGAACCCGATCGTCCGGGCGGACAAGAGCAGCCTCCACTGCTGACGATCCATCTTCCGGCCTGCCCATAGGCTCGCCGGATGATCACCGTCCGCGTGTACCGGCCGACCGCCACCGAACCGGAGATCACGTCGCTCGACGCGATCGAGTTCCCCGACAGCGACGGCCTGCTGTGGGTCGACGTCGAACACGCCGATGCCACCGAGCTCGACGCGGTGTGCAAGAAGCTCGGCATCGGCGATGTCGCGGCCGAAGACCTCGTGAGCGGCAACCAGCGCACCAAGCTCGAGAAGTTCGGCGATCAGTTCCACGTGTCCGTCCACGACGTCGAGCTCATCGGCACGGACTCCCGGGCGCGCGAGATCGACCTCATGTTCGGCAAGGACTGGCTCCTCTCGGTCCGCCAACAGGGTGAGGACGGCGCACCACCGCTCCCGCCCATGCCGAGCACCGACGTGGCGAAGCGCTTCGAACGCCAGCGGGCCGAGCACAAGTCGTGCGACGTCGGCCTGCTGCTCTGGGCCTTCCTCGACGTGGTCGTCGACAAGTACTTCGACATCACCGACGGCGTCGACGACCAGCTCGACGAGATCGAGGCCCTCGTCTTCGATCCCCGGGGCGCCGACGACGTCCCCCGCCAGATCTTCGACATGCGCCGCACGCTCGTCCGCTTCCGGCGCGTCGCCGCGCCGCTGCGCGAGGTCGTGAGCGAGCTGCTCCGGCACGAGGACGAGCAGATCGGCGCCGAGGCGCTGACGCACTTCCAGGACGTCTACGACCACGTCCTACGGGTCATCGATCTGGTGGAGAGCCAGCGCGACCTGCTCAACGGCCTGCTCGAGGCCCGGCTCGCGATCATCTCCAACAAGATGAACCAGGTGATGAAGGCGACGTCGAGCTGGGGTGCGATCCTCATCGTCGCCAGCCTCATCACCGGCGTCTACGGCATGAACTTCCTCAAGATCCCGCTCCTCCACTGGGAGTACGGGTTCTGGTACGCGATGGCGCTCCTGCTCGCGGTGACCGGTGGACTCTGGCTCGCGTTCAAGCGTCGGGGCTGGCTGTGACCTCGCCGGTGACGTCCACGCCGTCATCGCCGACATCGGCGGCGTCCCCGCGCCGGTGCCGGCCGCGGACGCGGTTCCGGATCCGCACCGCGCGGTAGCCGCATTCGATCACGGCCGCGGCCGCAACACCGATGGCGACCGTCTGCACCAACACCGCGGCCGGCGGGAGACGCAGGGCGAAGTAGTCGGCGATCGCGGGTACGACCAGCGCCAGGGCGCCGAATCCGGCCGCGCAGCCGACGAGGATCGCCCGCCAGCGCGTGAACGGGCGGGCCAGGAGGACCAGGATCCAGAGACCGACGATCATGAGGACGATCGTCGCTGCCGTCTTCGTCTCGAGATTGGTGATGGTGCGAAGGTGCGCGGAACGGTGGCCCGTGATCAGGTCCCAGCGCGCGAGGGCGTACGCGAGGAAGGCCGCGGTTCCGGCCACGAGCCCCGCCGGCACCGCGAACTCGAGGACGCGGCGGAGGAAGCCGGGGATGTAACGACGGGTGTTGGGCGCGAGCGCGAGGAAGAACGACGGCACGCCGATGGTGACGGTGTCGATCAGCGTGAGGTGGCGCGGAAGCAGGGGATAGGCCCAGCCGCTCGCGAACACGCGGCTGCACACGATGAGCACGGCGAGCAGCATCGCCCACACGGTCTTGGTCACGAACAGGTTCGCCACCCGTTCGATGTTGGCGATGACCCGCCGACCTTCGGCCACCACACCCGGGAGCTTGGCGAACTTCCCGTCGAGCAGGACGAGCTGCGCGACCGCGCGGGTCGCGGCGGCGCCCGAGCCCATTGCGACCCCGATGTCGGCGTCTTTGAGCGCGAGCGCGTCGTTGACCCCGTCGCCCGTCATCGCGACGACGTGCCCCCGGGCCTGCAACGCCTTGACCATCAGCCGCTTCTGCTGCGGCGTCACCCGGCCGAAGACGCTGTGGTCCTCGAGGATCGCTCCGAGCTCGGCCTCGTCGTCCGGAAGCTCACGGGCGTCGACCGGCTCGCCGGCGGCGTCGAGCCCGACCCGGCGGGCCACCGCCCCGACGGTCCGAGGGTTGTCCCCCGAGATCACCTTGAGGCTCACGCCCTGCGCTCTGAAGTACGCCAGGGTGTCCTTGGCGTCGGGACGGATCTGCTCCTCGAACAGGACGAGCGCCACGGGGACGAGGTCGGTCGGCAGGGTGTCTCCGGCGAGCCGGGCGTCGGTGCGCGCGAGCAGGAGGACACGCTCGCCGCCGGCCGCGAGCTCGTTGGCTTCGGTCCGGGTGGGATCGTCCTCGGGGGCCTCGGGCAACACCATCTCCGGCGCGCCCATCACCCAGGTGCCGTGACCCTCGAACGTGGCCGCGCTCCACTTCCGCTTCGACGAGAACGCGACCGACGCGACGCGCGGCCAACCGTCGGGACGGGGGATCGCAGCGGCGAGTGCCTCCGTCGTCGCGTTGGGGCTCGGGTCGTCGGCCAGGGCACCGAGGGCCGCCTGCACCGTGGCCTCGTCGGACGAGTGACCGTCGAGCAGCACCGCGCGGTCGAACGAGATGCGGCCCTCGGTCAGGGTGCCCGTCTTGTCGAGGCATACGACGTCGACCCGGGCGAGCCCTTCCACCGCGACGAGCTCCTGCACCAGCACCTTGCGACGGGCCAGCTTGATCGCCGCGATCGCGAATGCGCCGCTGGTGAGCAGGACCAGGCCCTGCGGCACCATGCCCACGACGCCGGCGACGGTGGCGATGAGGGCGCTGCGCACGCTGGCGCCCTGCGACGCGAGCTGGCTCCAGAGCAACAGGCCGGAGATGGGAACGATCGCGTAGGTGATGTAGCGGAGCAGGGTGTCGATGCCATCGCGCAGCTCGGAGCGCGCGGGGCTGAACTCCTTCACGCCCGCCGCGAGCTTGCGCGCGTACGCGTCATTCCCGACCGCGGTCGCCTGGAAGCGGCCCGAGCCCGACACCACGATGCTGCCCGACATCAGCGCCGAGCCGGCGGGTTTGTCGACGGGGTCGGACTCGCCCGTGAGCAACGACTCGTCGACCTGGAGCCCGTTGGAGCTGCGCACGACGCCGTCGGCCGGGACCTGGTCGCCGGCGCGGACCTCGACCAGGTCGTCGAGGACGACCGCTTCGACGGGGATCTCCAACACCTTCCCGTCGCGCACCACACGCGCCCCCGGCGCGTTGAGCACCGCGAGCCGGTCGAGGGTGCGCTTGCTGTAGAGCTCCTGGGCGATGCCGATCGCCGAGTTCGAGACCAGGATCACGCCGAACAGGCCGTCCCGGTAGTCGCCGAGCGCGAACACCACCGCCAGCATCACGCCGAGGATGGCGTTGAAGCGGGTGAACACGTTGGCCCGGACGATCTGCACCACGGTCCGGCTCGTGCGGTCGTCGGCCTCGTTGGTCTGGCCGCGCGCGACGCGCTGCGCGACCTCGGCGGTGGAGAGGCCGTCCGGCCCGGTGACGAAGGTGTCGGCGGCCGGAGCGGTCGGGAGTCCGGGGCTTCCCGGTGCCGTCGGCGCGGTCACAGGGCGCACGCTAGTTGTCGAACGCCCGCGTGATGGCGCCCGCGGTCGCGGTGTGGCACGTTGACCCACGTGGATGAAGAAGGCGGCATCGTCAGCGTCGTCTCCGACGGCGTCTCGCGGATCACGTTCAACCGGCCGGAGCGGCGCAATGCGTTCACGGCGGCGGGCTACCGCCGCTTCGCGGCCCTGCTCCGCGCCGCGGCCGCCGATCCCGGAGTAGCGGTCGTGGTGGTCAACGGCGCCGGGGCGGCGTTCTGCTCGGGCGTCGACCGGGCCGCGCTCGCCGATCTCCAGGCCGGCGGCTCGTCCGAAGAGCTCGGCGGAACGTTCGTGGAGCTGCTCGAAGCGCTCGCCACGTTCCCCAAGCCGTTGATCGGGGCCGTGCACGGCTACGCGATCGGCTTCGGGATGACGATGCTGCTCCACTTCGATCTGGTGCTGGTGGAGAGCGGAACCCGCATGCGACTGCCGTTCGTGGAGCTGGGCGTCGCTCCGGAGGCCGGCAGCAGCTACCTGCTCCCCGCCCGCGTGGGCGCACAGACGGCCGCCTGGTTGCTGATGTCGGGCGACTGGGTCGACGCACCCACCGCGGTCGAGCTCGGGCTCGCGTGGCGGGAGTACCCGGCGCCCGTGCTCGAGCAGGGCCTCGCCGTTGCCCGTCAGCTGGCGTCGGGATCACCGGCGGCGTTGGAAGCCGCGAAACGTCTGCTCGTGGCCGGGCGGCTCGAACCGGTCCTGGCCGCGTTCGATCGCGAGCGCCGTACGGCGGTGTGACCTGCCGCTGTGGTCAAATGGCCGGGCTGCCAGCTGACGTTGCGGGGGGAACCATGACGGTCATCGGCGAACGAACCGGGCTCGAGCACATGATGGCGTTCGGGTCCGACGTCATCCCGAGGGAGCGCTTCACCTCGGTCGCGTTCCTCGAGCTCGAGTACGAGCGCCTCTGGGGCCGCGTGTGGCAGATCGCGTGCCGGCTCGAGGAGATCCCGAACCCGGGCGACTTCATCGAGTACACGATCGGGGACCGGTCGGCGCTCGTCATCCGCTCGTCCGCCACCGAGCTGCACGCGTTCGCCAACACCTGCCCGCACCGCGGCACGCGGCTCGGCGACGGGTGCGGCACCTTCCAGGGCGAGATCCGCTGCCGCTTCCACGGCTGGCGCTGGGACCTCGAGGGCAACAACACGTTCATCCTCGACGACCACGAGTTCCCGCCGCTGACCGACGAGGAGACCGCCCTCGCGCCGCTCACCGTCGACACGTGGGGCGGCTTCGTGTTCGTCCACTTCGGTGCCGATCCCGAGCCGCTGCTCGAGTTCCTCGCGCCGATCCCCGCGCTGATGGACCCCTATCGGCCCGAGCGGATGCGCTACACGGGACTGAAGCGCACGATCATGCCGGCCAACTGGAAGGTGGTCATCGACGCGTTCAACGAGGGCTACCACCTGTCGGCCACCCACCCGGAGCTGCTGCAGTGGAAGGACGACGCCGCACTCGAGTACGAGGTGTACGAGACGCACACGCGGTACGGCGGTGCCGGCGAGCCGAAGCCGAGCCCGCGGCTCGGCATCGATCCGAGCGAGGTCGACCAGACCGAGCTGCTCGCCCGCAAGATCCAGGACCTCATCGACAACCTGCCCGGCTACTTCGGGCCCGACGACCTCGCCGCGCTCGGCGAGGTCATGCATACGCCGTTGCCCGACGGCGTCACGGCCGGTGACTTCTACCTCAACCGTCGGCGCACCGGGGCCGTCGCCCGCGGGCTCGACTGGTCGCACCTGAGCGACGAGCAGGTGCTCGGCGGCGACGACGTCCTCATGTTCCCGAGCGTGCTGGGTCCCGCCGTCGGTGGCGGCTGGTTCCTCTACCGGTGCCGACCCAACGGCATGGACCCGAACTCGTCGATCTTCGAGGTCTGGACGCTCGACGAGCGCGCTCCCGGCGCGCCCGAGACCCCGGTGCCCGAGCTGCAGGACTACCCCGACCCGAAGGCCCACGACTGGGGCCTCATCGTGAATCAGGACGTCGCCAACTTCGAGGCGATCCAGACCGGCCTGCGGGTCCCGGGCCGCGGGCTGCACTGGAACCTCCGTCAGGAGATGGGCGTGCGCCGGTTCCACGAGGTGCTCGACCGCTACCTGTTCGACGCGCCCACCTGATCGGGCCATCCTTCGTGGTGCGCGTCGAGCCGTCGGGCGTCGAGATCGAGGTGCGCGAGGGCGAGACGTTGATGGCCGCAGCGACGCGCGCCGGCTACCGATGGCCCACCGTGTGCGGCGGCCTCGCCGAGTGCGGCACCTGCGCGGTACAGATCGTGGGCGAACCGTCGGCCGCGCTCGCCGAGCCGAGCGCGTTGGAGGCCGACCGCCTCGCGACCCTCCCCGACCGCAAGCTCCACCCCGACGCGGAGTTCCGACTCGCATGCCAGATGCGGCCCGGCCCGGGGACCGACCTCGTCGTGCGCAAGCGGGGCGTGCGCCGCGCCGACTGACCCGAATCGGTCAGCTGGGCTTCGGGTCCGCGAGGGCCCTGCCGGCTGCGAGTCGGGACCGCCGTGGTCTTGCGCGGCTCCTCGGCCGGGCGTGCTACTTGCAGGCAAGCTCCGCGGCCGACTTCGTGGTCGTGGTCGGCGGGATGATCGGGATCGACGCGGCCGCGGTCGTGGTGGTGGTCGCGCTCGCGGGCGCGACGACCGAGGTGAAGTCGGCGCCGATGACCACGGTGACGTCGTTGCCGGTGATCGAGGGGTCGGCCACGAGCGTCGCCCCACCGGCGAGGTACGACTGCACGACCTTGGCCTTGGCCTCGGAGCCGGTCCCGTAGCGGACCTCGGTCTTGGCCACCGCGCGGCCCGAGTCGCCGGTGCCCGCGCCCACGAAGCCGTCCTTGGTCAAGGACGCGAGGGTGGCCGCCGCGCCGCCCACGACACCACCGTTGCGGTTGAGCACCTTCACCCTGATCGTCGACGGCTTCGGCGCGTTCGCTGCGGCCTTGGTGGTCGTGGTGGTGGTCGTCGTCTTGGGGCTGAACGTCTTCAGCTCGCCGAGCATGAACGCCACCTCCAGCGTGTTCGGCACCCGCAGGATCGACTGAGTCCCCGCCGTGCCGATGGTGGTCGGCAGCGTCTCGGTGCGGACCGCGTTCCTGTCGTCCGGATTCACGTTCTTGTACGCGTTGATCAGCCGGAGCAGCACGTCGGTCGTGAGCGCCTGGTCGGCCGTGAGATTGGGCAGGAGGCTGCTGGTGATGTTGCTCGCGGTGAGCGGATTGTTCAGTCCCTTCTTCACCGCCTGGGAAGCGAGGACGCGCAGGAATTCCTGCTGGCGGGTCGCTCGCCCGATGTCCGAGGTGGGGTCGCTCACCCAGCGTCCGTTGATGTACTGCTGGTAATAGCGGGAGCGCACGTACTGCAGCGCGTGGGCGCCGTCGAGTCGTTGGCAGCCCGCATGCTGGTCGAGCCCGGTCTCGTTCACACCGGTACTCGTGTTGTGGTCGCGGACGGGGTATTGGAAGTAGATGGGCACGGTGCCGATGGCGTCGACGACCTTGCCGAAGGTGTCGAAGTTCACCGCGAGGAAATGGTTGATCGGGATGCCGAAGGTCTGCGTGATGGTGCGGATCAGCAAGTCGGGCCCGCTCACGCCGTTGGCCCCGTTGAGCGCGGCGTTGATCTTCGACATGCCGATGCCGTCGATGTGGACCCATGTGTCGCGCGGGATCGACATCAGGATGATCTTCTTCGCATCCGCGTCGACGTGCATGATCATGATCGAGTCTGCCCGCTGGCCAGCTTGCGTCTTCGGGTCGCCGAACGAGCTCGCCTGGCTGGCGTCGGTGACGAAGGCGCGGGTGTCGGAGCCGATGAGGAGGAAGTTGGCCGGCTGACCCGCGGGGATCGCCGCGACCTTCACCTTCACCTTCTTGATCGATCCGAGCGCGGCGGTCACCTTGTTGTTCGCGACGGCGACCGCGCCGCCCATGAGCAGCGCGACGACAACGAGCGCGATGACGAACCGCGACGCGAACGCGCGCATCACCGTGGCCGGCGCCCGTGCATGGCGATCGTCATTCTTCGGGGGCCCCTTCGCGCTCCGAACCGTCGGCCAACTCTACGTGGCCGGGATGCGATCGGTCCGGCGCGGCCCGGCTGCGATCGGCGCCGCGCGTTCAGTGGAAGTCGCGGCTCTTCAAGGCGTCGGTGATGCCGAGCGGGAGCGGCCGGATCCGTTGTGCCACCACGTTGATCACACCCTGATGACGTTCGAGGACCCCCCGGATCCGCAACCCGGGGCTCACCCGGGCCACCTTGCGGAACCGCTTCCAGACGCCGGCCGACACGATCACGTTCATGAGCCCGTGCTCATCCTCGAGGTTGATGAAGATCGTCCCCTTCGCGGTCGCGGGTTGCTGGCGGTGGGTCACCACGCCCGCGACCTCGATCACCGTGCGGTCCGGGAGCTCGCGCAGGTCGGCGCTGGTGACCACCCCGAGACGCGTGAGCTCGGCCCGGAAGAACTCGGTGGGATGACGTTCCGGTGACAGTCCCATCGATTGCAGATCCGCAGCCGCCTCTTCGACGTCCGACATTCCGGGCAACGCGGGCGCTTCGGTACCGGTGACGATGCCCGGCAGCACGTCGGGCCGCGCGTCGCGCAGCGCGCCCGCGGCCCACAACGCCTCCCGACGGCTCACCCCGAAGGTCGCGAACGCACCCGCGGTGGCCAGCATCTCGATCGCGTCGGTCGACGCGCCGGTGCGCCGGCTGAAGTCCTCGAGGTCGTCGAACGGGCGGTCGTCCTGGGCGTCCTCGATGCGGTCGAGCAGCGCGGTGCTCAGCCCGTTCACCGACGACAGCCCGAGACGTACCGCGTGCACCGACGGATCCGCGTGCCAACCCGGCATCGGCCGACCGACGGGATCGGCTTCCGACCGACGCTCGAGCGTGGCGCCGGACCGGGACCGCTGCACACAGGGGCCCAGGACCTCTACGCCGTGCCGACGCCCGTCGCGCACGATCGTGTGCGGCGAGTAGAAGCCCATCGGCTGCGCGTTGAGCAACGCGCACACGAACTCCGCCGGGTAGTGCAGCTTGATCCACGAGCTCGAGTAGACGAGGTAGGCGAAGCTCACCGAATGGCTCTCGGGAAACCCGAAGTCGGAGAAGGCCTCGAGCTTCTTCGCGATCTCGTCGGCGGTGTCGCCGACGATGCCGTTCTTCGCCATCCCCGCGAGCAGCCGGGTGCGCATCGCGGCCATCCGCAGCTTGGAGCGCTTCGAGCCCATCGCCTGACGGAGCTGGTCGGCCTCGCCGGGGGTGAAGTCGGCGACGTCGATCGCCATCTGCATGAGCTGCTCCTGGAACAGCGGCACCCCGAGCGTCTTCTCCAGTGACTTCTCGAGCCGCGGGTGGAGGTACGTCACCTCCTCCTCACCGTTGCGGCGGCGCAGATACGGGTGGACCGACCCGCCCTGGATCGGGCCGGGACGGATGAGCGCGACCTCCACCACGAGGTCGTAGAACACCCTTGGTCGCAGACGCGGGAGCGTGGCCATCTGGGCCCGGCTCTCCACCTGGAACACGCCGATGGTGTCGGCCGCGCACAGGAGGTCGTAGACCTCGGACTCCTGCGGGATCGTCGCCAGATCGAGCTCGATGCCCTCGTGGAGACGCACGAGGTCGACCGCGAGGTGCAGCATCGTGAGCATCCCGAGCCCGAGCAGGTCGAACTTCACGAGCCCCGCCGCGGCGCAGTCGTCCTTGTCCCACTGGAGCACCGAGCGGCCCTCCATGCGGGCCCACTCCACCGGGCAGAACTCCACCAGCGGCCGGTCGGCGAGCACCATGCCGCCTGAGTGGATGCCGAGGTGGCGGGGAAAGTCGAGGACCTGGGTCGCGAGGTCGAGCACCATCGCGGGCACCGGTGGGGCGTCGGCTTCGCGGGTGCCGTGAGCCAGCTCGCTGAACGCGCCGGCGGTGGGGCGGCCGCCGTGGTCGCGCTCGTCGGAGTCATTGTCGGAGTCGGAGTCGGAGTCGGTCGTGGCCGGGGTGGCGGCCTCGTGGGGATCGCGCGGCTCACCGCTCTGGCCGCTGGCATCGCGGCCGGCCCATCGGTCGACCCACTTCGCCAACGCGTCCGACTGCCCCGGTGACAGGCCGCCCGCCTTCGCCATCTCCCGCAGCGCGCTGCGCGGCCGGTAGGTGATCACGTTGGCCACCTGCGCGGCGCAATCGCGGCCGTAGCGCTCGTAGACGTACTGGATCACCTCCTCCCGCCGTTGGTGCTCGATGTCGAGGTCGATGTCGGGGGCGCCGTCGCGCTCGGGTGAGAGGAAGCGCTCGAACAGGAGGCCGAGCCCGACGGCGTCGGCTTTGGTGATGCCGAGCGCGTAGCAGACCGCACTGTTCGCGGCGCTGCCCCGGCCCTGGCAGTAGATGTCTTCGCGGGCACAGAAGTCGACGATGTCGTGCACGACGAGGAAGTAGCCGGGGAAGCCGAGTTGCTCGATGACGCCGAGCTCGTACTCGATCTGGCGCTGCGCCTGCTCGTGTTGCGGATGACCGGGCCCGTAGCGGATCAGGGCGCCCCGGCGGGTGAGCTCACGCAGCCAGCTCATCTCGGTGTGGCCCGGGGGGATGTCGTGGTCGGGGAGGTTCGGTGCCGCGAGCCGGAGGTCGAACGCGCAGGTGGACGCGATGTCGATGGTGCGCTCCACCGCTCCCGGCCACCGCGCGAACCGCCGAGCCTGCTCACCCGCGCCGCGCAGGTGCGCGAGGGGCGACGCGGGCAGCATGCCGTCGACCTCGTCGAGCGAACGGCGGGCCCGGATGGCGGCGAGCGCGGTGGCGAGGGGCCGCTGCTGCTGCGTGGCGTAGTGGACGTTGTTGGTGGCGATCACGTCGACACCCGCCTGCACCGCCGTCTTCGCGAGCGCGTCGTTGCGGTGACGGTCGATGGGATCGCCGTGGTCCCACAGCTCCACGAGCACGCGGTCGCGGCCGAACCCGTCGACGAGCGCATCCAGGGCGCGGCGGGCCGCGGCCGGACCGTCACCGAGCAGCGCGGCGGGTACGGTGCCGTGCCCGCAACCGGTGAGGACGAACCAGCTCGCGTTCGCCGCGGTGGCGCGGCCGCCCGCCATCTGCACCTCCGTGCGCGCCGCCGCCGCGAGCTGCTCGAGCGTGAGCTGCGGCTCGCTCTTCTGTCCCCGCAGCTGGGCCTCGCTGATGGCGCGCGCCAGGCGCGCGTACCCCACCGGGCCCTCGGCGAGGACGACCAGGTGCTGGTCCCCCGGCTGCAGCGTGAGCTCGGCGCCGAACACCGTGGGAAGCCCGACGGTGCGTGCGCTCAGGGCGAAGCGGACCGAGCCGTAGAAGCCGTCGTGATCGGTGACCGCGAGCGCGCTCAGGCCCAGCCGCGCCGCCTCGTCGACCAGCTCCTCGGGATGGCTCGCGCCGTCGAGGAAGGAGAAGTTGGTGTGACAGTGGAGCTCGGCGTACGCCGACGCGGCCATGGCCGGTACCTCGGGTCCCCACGGGCCGCCCGACCCGGGAGGTCACCGTACCGAACGTATGTTCGATCGGCAAGAACGCGGGTCTTCGCAGGTCGGGAGCTGCGGAGCTGCGGAGCTGCGGAGCCGGACGACCAGCAGGCCGACAGATCGACGACGAAGCACGAAGCCAGTCACACCGAGAGCCAGACCGGTCCCCGAGCACCACCAGTCTCGAATAAGCGTCACACCGTCGGACGACAATGGGTGCATGTTCACGGAGGAACGACGCAGTGCGCTGGCGGCGTACGAAGCGATGGCTCAGGGTTTCGACGCGACGTGTCCGGGAACAGACGCGGTGGATTTCCTGGCGGATCTCGCGACGATCCAGCACATCGCCGACGGGCTGACCGCCCGGGTGTCGAAGCACATCGCGGACACGAACGCGTTCGTCGCGTTCGGCGATCGCACCGCCCCGGAACTGTGCGCCCGGGTCAGCGGCATCGGTACCGCTGAGGCGCGACGGGCGATCGAGAACGCAACCCGGTGGGAGTCGCTCCCGGCGACCGACGCCGCGATCCGCGAGGGTCGCCTCTCGGGACAGGAAGCCGCGCTGATCAGTGCCGTGGCGGTGCACGATCCGAGTCTCGAGGACGAGCTGCTCGCCGCGGCCGGCAACGGCCTCACACCGTTGCGCGATGCGTGCGTGCGGGCCCGCGCCCGGACCGAAGACCCGGAAGGCCGATCCAGACGGCAGCACGCGGACCGGACGTTGACGATGTGGAACAACGTCGACGGCATGGTCGAAGGCCACTTCCGCCTCGCACCCGAGATCGGCGGTGCCCTGAGGGCTGCGATCCAGCAGCAGACCCAGCGGGTGTTCCGCGCCAAATACCGCGCCGGAATCCACGAACCGCACCACGCCTACGCGGCGGATGCGCTCGCCGCACTCGTGATGGGCGAACCCGATACCGCGAAACCGGCGGTCGGCTACACCGCCCACGTGCTGATCGACCACGCGGTCCTGATCCGCGGGAACGCCCTGCCGGGCGAGACGTGCGAGATGCCCGGCGTCGGCCCGGTCAATGCCCGATGGGTCCAGGAGATGCTCGGTGAGGCGTTCGTCACCGCGGTGATCAAAAAGGGCCGCGACATCACCACCGTCGCGCACTTCGGGCGGCACATCCCCGCTGAGCTCCGCACCGCGATGATCGTCGGGGGTCGGGAGTGTTGCGTCGAGGGTTGCAACCGACGGGAGTACCTCGAGATCGACCACTCCGAGATCGACTTCGCCCACGGCGGGCCCACCGCCTGGTGGAACCTGCAACACCTCTGCTCGGTCGATCACCGACGAAAAACCCAGGGCTGGCTCCTCGGCCCACCCGACCCCGTCACCGGCAAACGCGGCCTCAGCCCACCCGGGACGTCGCGCGCGGCCTGAGTGGGCCGAAGGGAAGCGGACGGGGATCGTTCCGGGCAGGCCGTCCGGCACGAGCCACCTCCCCGCGCCGCTCCGCGCCGCGCGGCGCCGCGCCTCGTACGCCTCGAGCAGCACCGGCAACGCGTCGGCTCTCGAGCTCCCGGACGCTCCCGCGATGCTTCCGGGATGCTTCGGGGATGCTCCCGGGATGCTCCCGGCGACGGTCCGTGATCGACCGTTCACCCGCGGCCCGACTTCCCGTTATGGGCGCGGTCACGCGGGCATACAAAGGCCGTGAGGAACCTGTGGCGCCGCGGCAAAGCACTCTCACAAGACCCGTTGCGCGAGGACCTGATCCTCGGCGTCGGCATCGGCCTCCTCGGCGCGATCGTCTGGGCCATCGTCGCGAACCCGGCCCACATCCTGCTCTACCTCTCGTGGGGCATCGTGGTCGGCGTCGTGTACGTGGGGCCGATCCTGGTCTGGATCACCCGCCGCTCCGCCCGACGACATCAGGGAGCCGCGCCGCCGGCACCGCCGCGGTTCGACCGTCGGCATCCTCGCATCGGCTGAGCGGCGCGGCACCGCGTGCAGCGGTGCCTCGGGGCCGTTTCCTCAACCGGCGGTGATGGCCCAACGCTCGTGATCGCGCCACTCGCCCGCGATGTACAGGAACGCGGGCGAGAAGCCCTCGAGGCGAAAGCCGCAGCGCTTCGCCAATGCGATCGACGGCGCGTTGGCGGGTTGGATGTTGGCCTCCATGCGGTGCAGGCGAAGGTTGCCGAACGCGTGCTCGAGCACTCCGGTCACCGCCTCCGACATGAGGCCCTTCCGCTCCTGCCCCCGGAACGCGTAGTAGCCGAGCGAGCCGGAGCCGAAGCCGCCGAACACCACGTTGTTGACGTTCACGACACCCACGAGCTCCCCGTCGTCGATCCGTCGGACCAGGAAGCCGAACTGGTTGCGTTGGCGGATCCGGCGGAGGTACGCGGCGTACGCGAGGAGGTCGGACGGCGGAGCGACCCACTGGGCGTGCAGCGTGAAGCTTCGGTCCACCGCGGCGAGGAACTCTTCGGCGTCGGTGGGCTCCGGCCGGCGCAGCACGACCCGCTCCCTCTGCAACCGGTCACGGTCCACGTGAACTCCTTCCCACCGTTCCAGAGTCCCGCTACGAGTTGTCGGGTGGGCGATCGGCTGATGGATGAAGCCGCGCTCGCCCCCACGAGTCAGTCCAGGTGGAGGGGTCGTCGGGGTCGACCCCTTCCGAGCGCAGCGCGCCGATGATGTCGTCACGACACGCGGCGACGACATGCGCCGGTATCGGGGATCGGAGCGGCAGGAAGCCGTCGCCCACGAATGCGTCCAGGTCGACAGGGACAACCATCGGAACACGGTACGACGGCTGGTACCGCCTCGGCCGCAGGGTCAGATCTTGTGCGCGGTCCAGAGCCAGGTCTCATAGGGAACGCTCATCCGACCGTCGGGAAATCGGGCGCGGACGAGGTCATCCAGTGCGCCCACGAGCTGGCGGTGCTCTTCGGGGGAGAGCGCAGCGACGTAGCTCTTGCTGTTCTCGTCGAGCATCCACTGCTCGACCGAGACGTGGCGGGTCCAACGCACGGTGACGCGGTCATCCACCGCGAAGAGTCCGGACCTGCGCAGACCGTCGGCCCAGTCGATGTCGCGTTGGCCGCGATCGGTTCCCGGGCACGCCGACTCGACCCGGTCCCACGACGAGTCGAACCACGACTCACCGTCGGCACGCGCGTGGGACCACCAACCCGCCCAACGGCCGCCGGCCCGGAGGACGCGAGCCGCCTCCTCGCACCGATGACGTTCGTCGATCCAGTGCCATGCCTGCGCGAAACAGACGAGGTCGGCCTGCCCGTCACGAAACGGCATCGCACCTCCGTCCGCCACTACCGCGCGGAGTCCCGGCGACGCGGCACGCGCCCGCAGCAGGATCGCGCGCCCCACGTCGTACGCGACGAGACGAGCACCGCGTTCGATGAGCGCGCGGCTCGCGATTCCCGTTCCGGCCCCGCCCTCGAGAACGAGCGCACCGGCAAGCGGCTCCAACGCCTCGAAGATGCGGTCCGGGTAGGCCGGGCGCCCCGACTCGTAGGTCTCCGCGACGCGATCGAACGAATGCATCCGCACAGCGTGCCCGTTTTGCCGCAGGCGCGACTGCTTCGGCTACTGCTCCGGACGGACCAGCCCTTCAGTCGTAGAGAGCCTCCAGGCCGGCGCGCCCGGATTCGAGGACGACGAGACAGGCGACGCCACCGTCGAGCACCACCTGCCAGTGCGCGCCGCGGCGACGGGAGTCGGCGTCCCACCAGCGCACGTCGTGGGTCCACGGACCGGCCCAGCCGACCACGGGGCCGCCGCCGTTGGGCAGCTCGGCGCTGCGCAGCGTCGCCGGTGGCGCGCCGCACTCGCCCCGGCCCGACACGCGGACGGGTGTTCCCGTGGCGTCGAGCAGCTCGGCGGGAACGGGCGGCTCGAACACCCGAGCCGGTGCGGGGTCGGGCAGCGAACCCGGCCACGCGGCCGACGGATCGCGTGCGGGCTCGAGCACGTCACCCCACGGGACCCAGCGCACCCGTTCGGCCGGCGTACGGCCGCCCTGTATCACCGGCGTCACCACCGCTTCGTGCCCCAACATCCCCTGCACCCGGGCGAGCGCACGCGCGGCACGGTCGGCCGCGGCCTGGTCACCACCCCAGAAACCGAGCTGACGACCGTCGGCCGGAACCACGCCTTCAGGCCGTAGCCACAGACGGGTGAGACCACCGGTGACCATGTCGGCGTCGGCGAGATCGTCGTCGACCGGCTTGCCGTCCCCCGCGAGCAACCAGGCCTCGAGCTGCCAACGGACCCGTTCCGCGAGCGTCGCCGGGGTGAGAGCGCCTTCGTGGCGCCAACACCGGGCCAGCCGCTCACCGTGCTCGGTCTCGGCTTCCACCATGACGCGCGTGCACGCGAGCCCGCGGTCGGCGAGCTGGGAGAGCAGCCGGTCGGCAAGGGTCTTGGCCGCGAACGCCGCCGCGTCCACCCGCGCCACCGGGGGATCGAACTCGCACGTCTCGACCAGATCCGGCGGCGGGACCGCGAGATCCAACGGGGTGTCGTCGCGTCCCTGCGCGCGGTGGTGCGCGACCGCCCCGGGAGTGGCAAAGCGGGCCAGGACGGCCGGCGCGGGGAGCTCCGCGAACGCGCCGAGGGTGCGCAAGCCGAGGCGGCCGAGGAGATCGGCCAGCGTGTGATCGCCCAACACCGTGACCGGCCAGGGCGCGAGGAACGCCGGCGACTCCCCCGGCGCGACCACGAACGCGGCGCCCGGCGCGGCCCGACGCGCCGCGAGCCACGCGGCCAAGGCGCCGTCGGCGATGCCCACGCGTACCTCGGGGATCCCCAACTCAGCCACCGCGGCGGCGACCGCCGCCCCGAGCGCGTCGTCACCCCCGAAGTAGCGCGACGGCCCCCGGGTCGGGAAGCCGAGCCGGCCGGGACGGTCGAGCTCCACCCGGGGCGTGAACGCCTCGACCGCGCGCGCGACGGCCTCGAACGCGCGCGCCTCCGCAGGCGGATCTCCGTCGACGAGGACGAGCCCCGAGCAGCGGGCCTCGGCCTCGCGCCGGCGGATGCCGGGCCGCACATCCTCCGCGCGCGCCTCCGCGGACGCGGCCGCGATCACCCCGTGGGCGAGCACCGCCACCGGCACCCCGACCAACGTGGGCTCGGCCCGGCGCCGGGCGAGCACCGGCCAGTCGGGACACCACACCATCCCCATCCGCTCGGCCGTCTCCACGCCCCCCGCCTAGCTCGCGAGCCGCACCCGGGTAGCGGTGCCGCGCCGCTCGACCCGCACGTCGGTGGCCCGGTCGGACAGGAGACCGTGGCCGGCACCGAGGCCCGTCCACTCCGACCGCTCCGCGTACAGCCGCAACGCGGCCTCGGCCGGCCAGTCACCCATGGCGACCAGGACCGCGCCCCGCTCGCGTGCCCGCGCCGCGAGCCTCCGGGCGTCGCCGTGGCGGGCGTGCACCGGCACCGCGGTGAGCACGAGCGTCATCCCCTCGAGCAACGCGGCCACGACCGTGGGCCAGCGTTGGGCCGAGACGTCGCGGATCACCGCGAGCCGCTCGAGCGCGACGCCCTGTTGGTGCGCCGCGAGCCCTCCGAGGGTGCCGTGCGGATCGACGGCCGCAGCCCATTCCCCCGCCGCGGTGGCCGCGGCGGCGAGCTGCAAACCGAGGGTTGCGGTCCCGGACCCGGGCACGCCGTCGACCGTGACGACCGTGCCGCGCTGGAGCCCCTCCGGCAGGATCTCCGCGAGCGGGCCGGGCAGGGCGAGGGCGCGCTCCCGGGCCAGGACCAGGGGTCGGCCGCGCTCCCCCGCCACCCGGAGCAGCTCGCGGGCCCCGGCGTCGCGGCTCGGAAGATCGCGACGGGGATCGTCCCGACGGGTCCCGGGGGGATGGGGAAGTGCGGCCAACGCCATGCCGGTCACCGTACCGAACGTATGTTCGGTACGGCAAATGTGATGAGTCGCCCGGAGGCGGAAGACGCTCCCTACGCGGCGGGTTCGGGCGGGAACACCGGCTCGACACCGATGGCCCGCAACGAGTCGGGCGACCAACCCGCGTCGTCGCCGTAGTACCCGAAGAGGTGCTCGATGACCTCCACGACCTTCGGCTCGAGCTCAGGCCAGTCGTCCGGGGCGGCCTGCACCGTCACCACGTTCGAGTACACCGTGACCCGCTGGGCGCCCAGGTCGAACAGCCGCCGGGCGAGCACGTCGGGCGGGCGGGCGCCCACGGTGTCGGCCGGCGTCTCGTAGGTCACGATCTCCATACCGGTGATCGAGCGGTTCGCATCGAAGAAGCGCACCGCGGGTGAAGCACCCGCGCGCGTCGTCACGGTGATCGGCTGGCCCATGGGCGCAGACAGTAACAAGCGCCCGTGGTGCGTTGGGAAGCCAGGCGACCGCACTACGTTGGCGCGATGGCCACCGATGAGCCGGGACGTCCGGACGACGGCCTCGACCCTCCCCGGGATCTCCCGGACGACATCCCGGGTGGCTCACGCGGCGAATTTGGACGCGCGGAATCCGCAAGCGCGGAATCCGGACCCGCGGTCGCGGGCGCCCCGGTGGACCGGGCGCCCATCCCCACCCGGCGCTACGTCGCGTTCTGGGGCACCGGGGTCGTCATCGTGGGAGGCGCGTACCTCCTGCTCCAGCTCATCGGCAGCCTCTCCCACCTGATCTCGTGGCTCATCATCGCCCTCTTCTTCGCCACGCTGCTCAACCCGCTGGTGAACTTCGCCCAGCACAAGATGCACATGCCGCGCGTCGTCTCCGTCATCGTCGTGTTCCTCTTGGGCATCCTCCTCCTGAGCGCGATCACCTACGCGTTCGTCAAACCCGTCTACTCCGCGGGCCGCAAGTTCGCCGACGACATCCCGCAGCTCACCAAGGACGCCGAGAAGGGCCGCGGCCCGTTCGGCAAGATCGTGAAGAAGTACCACGTCGACCGCTGGGTCCGGCAGAACGCGCCCAAGCTCCGCAGCCAGCTGAGCGACGCGGGCGGGCCGGCGATCACCGCGCTGGGCAAGATCCTGAGCGGCATCGTCGCCACGGTGACGATCCTCGTGCTCACGTTCCTGCTCCTGCTCGAGGCGCCCCTGCTCATCGAGGGCTTCCTCGCGCTCTTTCCCCCGAAACGCGCGCAACGGATCCGACGCGTCGGCAGCGAAGCGACCCGAGCGGTCAGCGGCTACATGGGCGGCAACGTCGTCATCTCGATCATCGCGGGCGTCGCGACCTACATCTTCCTGCGCGTCACGGGCGTCCCGTTCGCCGGCGTGCTCGCGCTCTGGGTCGCGTTCGCCGACCTCATCCCGCTCGTCGGGGCGACGCTCGGCGCGATCCCGCCGATCTTCGTGGCCCTGCTCGACCGGCCGGTCCTCGGTCTCTTCACGCTGATCTTCTTCGTCGTCTACCAGCAGTTCGAGAACCACGTCCTGCAGACGACGATCATGGCGAAGACCGTCAAGCTCAACCCGCTGCTCGTCATCCTGTCGGTGATCATCGGGGTCGAGCTCGGCGGCTTCGTCGGCGCGGTGTTGGCCATCCCGGCCGCGGGCGTGATCCAGATCGTGTTCAAGGAGATCTGGTACGACCGTGAGGAACGGATCCGCGCCGCACTCGCGCTCGGCAGCGAGAAGCTCGAGTAGGCCCGCCGACGCTCAGCCGGTGGTGTGGAAGAGCCGCCCCGGCGCCGGCGGCAGGCCCGGCCACGGCAGGCTGTCCATGAAGATCCAGGTGCGGCGGTGGATCGACGTCGGGCCGTGCGCCCGCAGCGCGTACTGGTGGACCGGCGCGGGATATCCCCGGTTCGACTCGAAGCCGTAGGCCGGGAAGTGCTCGGCCTCCTCGGCCATCAGCGCGTCGCGCGTCACCTTGGCGATCACGCTCGCGGCTGCGACCGCGAGCGAGCTCGAGTCGCCTTTGATCACCGTGGTGCAGCGGCTGCCGAGACCGATGTAGTCGTGGTTGCCGTCGAGGATCACGCGGTCGGGCACCAGCCCCTGCGCCGCGAGGTCGTCGAGCGCGCGGGTGGCCGCGAGCCGCAGCGCCGCGGTCATGCCCAGCTCATCGCACTCGCGATGGCTGGCGTGACCGACCGCGATGCCGACGGCCCAGCGCCGGATCCGCTTCGCCGCGGCCTCGCGTTGATCGTGGCTGAGCATCTTCGAGTCGCGGACGCCCGCAAGGGACTTGTCGGGCGGGATCACCGCGCCGACCGTGACCGGTCCGGCCCACGCGCCCCGGCCGACCTCGTCGATCCCGCACACGACCGCCTCGCCGTTCCGCCAGCATTTCCGCTCGAGGCGGAGCGAGGGGCGCGGCGAGGCCGCGATCGCGTTCACGCGTCCGAACGTAGTGCCCGGACGATCACGACCGCAGCAACGCGTCACGTACGTCGCGCAGCGTGACGTAGGAGGTGTACGGCACGCCCGCCTCCCCACACCACGCGGCGAGACCGGCCTTGGCGAAGACGATGTCTGCGATCGAGGCCGCCCGCCGGTCGCTGGCTCCGTCTCCCACCATCACCGTGGTCCGGCCGCGGGCGGCCGCGGCCCGGATCGGCGCCTGCTTGCACACGCCGCAGAGCTGGCAGGCGCAGGTGGGATCCCCGAACGGAAAGCGCAGCTCGCGGGTGGTCCAGTCGACCCGGTTGACATAGAGGTCGACGTCGACCGCGGCCGCGCGGCAGTGCTCCTCCACGTAGAAGCCGAAGCCGTCGGAGAGAACCGCGACCTCTGCTCCCGCGCCGCGGAGGTCGGCGACGAGCGCAGGGAAGCCCGGGTCGAGGGGTACTTCCATGGCGGTGACCAGCAGCTCCGGTTCGGACGCGTCCACCAACGCCCATTGGCCGGTGATCGTGTCGCGGCTGCCGAGCTCGCCCCCGACGAAGGCCGCGTCGAGCTCCTCCCAACCCGGGTGTCCGTGCCGTTCGAGCAGCACGAGCCCGATGTCGAGCGTGCTGACCGTGCCGTCGAAATCCAGGAACACCGAGGCGTTGGACGGATCGAATCGGGGTGGGGACATCGTCCGGGCATCGTAGGACGGGCCGCCGGCGACAGGCGCGCCGTACGCTTCCCGGATGACCGAGCCGATCACCGTCGCCGTCGTCCCGCACACGCACTGGGACCGCGAGTGGTACCAGCCGTACCAGACGTTCCGGCTCCGGCTCGTCGGCCTGCTCGACGAGCTGCTCGACGTGCTGGAGGGCGACCCCGGCTACAGGCGGTTCCTCCTCGACGGCCAGACCGCGGTGGTCGACGACTACCTCGCGATCCGGCCCGAGAACGAGGGCCGGCTGCGCGCGCTGATCGCGTCGGGACGCATCCTGCTCGGTCCCTGGTCGATCCTGATGGACGAGTACATGGTCTCGGGCGAGACGATCATCCGCGACCTCCAACGCGGGATCCGCCGCGGCGACGAGCTCGGTGGCGCGATGAACGTCGGCTATCTGCCCGACATGTTCGGCCACATCGCGCAGATGCCGCAGATCCTCGCCCTGGCGGGTCTGGCCCACGCGGTGGTGTGGCGCGGCGTTCCCAGCCCGATCGACCGCAGCGCGTTCTGGTGGGACGCACCCGACGGGTCGCGGGTGCGGGCCGAGTACCTCTGGGGCTCGTACTCCAACGGGCGAGACCTCGCCGACGACCCCGCGCAGCTCGTCACCCGGGCCGTCAACTACCGCTCCGAGCTCGGCGCCGCCTATCTCGAGCCCGGCGGCATGCTGCTCATGAACGGCACCGACCACCAGCTGCCCCAACCGTGGCTGGGCCGGATCGTCGCCGAAGCCAACGCGGCGCAGTCCGACTACCGCTTCGAGGTGACCTCCCTCGCGGAGTACCTGCCGAAGCAGCCGACGGTCGGCCTGCCCGCATGGCGGGGCGAGCTGCGCTCCGGCTACCGCAGCAACGTGCTGATGGGCGTGGCGTCGAACCACGTCGACGTCCACCAGCTCTGCGCGAGCGCAGAACGGGCACTCGAGAAGCGGGGCGAGCCGCTCAGCGCGCTGGTGCTCCCGCCGGCGCGCTACCCGCGCGCGTTGGTCGACGAGGCGTGGAACCAGCTCGTGCTCAACAGCGCCCACGACTCGTCCTGCGCGTGCAGCGTCGACGAGGTGGTCGACGCCGTGCGGGTCCGCTACCAGGAGGCGTTCCGGATCGCCGACGGCCTCGCCGGCATCGCGATCACGCAGCTCGCCCGCGAGGTCGCGGCCGAACCGGGTTCGACGGTGGTCGTGAACGCGTCCGCCCACGAGCGCGGCGGTCTCGTCGAGCTCACGCTGACGGGCGACGGCCCGGTCCACCTCGTCGGACCCGGCGGTGAGGCCTACCCGACGCAGATCCTGAGCTCGACCGCGACTCCGGGCTTCAGCAGCGGCGGCGTCGGCGAAGAGGCGCGTTGGCTCCTCGAGCTGATGCGGGGCAACGAGTTCGGCGGCGCTCCCATCTCCCGCTACTCGATCTCCGAGACCGACGACGAGGGTGGCGACGGAGTCCCGGGCCTCGACGTCGAGATGCAGGTCGCGGAGCCGCTCGAGGACCGGTGCCCGCTCGACGAGCTGCGCCAGCGGGTCGAGGCCGCGATCGACGCCCGCCGGCGCGTCGGCCTCTCCGTGGTGCTCGCGCCGCGGCGGGACGTCGTCGCCGCGGTCGGCCCGGTACCCGGCTTCGGATGGAGCACCTTCCGGGCCGTTCCGGGCCCAGGTCCGTTCGCCGACGTCAGCGCGACCCACGGGTCGATGACGAACGAGCACCTGACCGTGAGCGTAAGCGAGCACAACGGCACCTTCACGATCCGCACCCTCGACGGCGTCGAGGTGCGCGGCCTCAACCGCTACGTCGACGGCGGCGACGGTGGCGACACCTACAACTACTCGCCACCCACCGAAGACGTCGTCATCAGCGCCCCCGACTCGGTGCGCGTCGACACGCTCGAATCGGGACCGGTGCGGGCCCGCGTCGCGATCGAGGCCGACTACACGCTTCCGACCCACGCAGTCGGCGACGAGCGCGACTGCAGCCGCCGCGCGTCCGAGCGCGCCACGGTCACCATCCGCACCGTGCTCGAGCTGCGGGCCCATGAGCCGTTCGTGCGCGTCCACACCGAGCTCGACCACCAGATCCGGGACCACCGCCTCCGCGCGCACTTCCCCCTGCCGGCGCCGGTCACGGGCTCCGACGCCGAATGCGCGTTCGCGGTCGTCCACCGGGGACTGACCGCCGAGGGAGGGCCGAGCGAGACCGGTCTCCCGACGTTCGTGTCCCGGCGCTTCGTCGACGCGACCGACGGCGAGGTCGGCCTCGCCCTGCTCCACGACGGCCTCCTCGAATACGAGGTCGTCGACGAAGGTCGCGAGCTGGCGCTCACGCTCCTACGCGCCACCGGCTACCTCTCCCGCTCACAGCCGTCGTTGCGGCCCAACCCGGCCGGCCCGCTCGAGCCCACGCCGGGAGCCCAGGTGCCCGGTCCGCTCGCGTTCGACTACGCGGTGCTCCTCCACCGCGGCACCGGTGGGCAAGCGCGTCTGCACGCGCGGGCCGACGAGTTCCTCGTGCCCCTCGACCGCGTCTTCGGCGGCAGTGGCGCCGACGCGCCCCGAGCCCCGAAGGGCCAGCTCCTGTCGGTCGAAGGCGCGGAGGTGAGCGCGGTCACCCGCGACCCCGACGGTGCCCTCGTGGTCCGGGTCTTCAACCCGGCCCCGGTGGCCGGTGAGGTCCGCATCGCCGACGAGCGTGGCGCGCGCACCGGCACCTCCATCGATCTCCGCGGCCGACCGGGCGCCGAGTTCACTGGAACTCGAAGCCTCCGCCCGTGGGAGATCGCGTCGCTGCGCCTCGACTGAGCTCCGCGCCGCTCACCGCGGGCAGGTCGAGCAGCGCGTCGCCTTCGAGCTCGGCCGACGACCAGGCCGGATCGAGGCCCGAGCTTCGCAACGGCCTCGGTGGTCCACCGGTGAGGGCCCAGAGGATCGCGGGCCGGGCGCCGTGCCAACGGACCGCGAAGCCGATGCGGGCGCCGTCGCGCAACGGCGCGTCGTGCACCTCGATCGCTCCCCCGAGCCAGGCGGGTGGCAGCGCGCGCAGGAGGTCGACCGATCCGTCCGGCTCCTCGTGCACCAGGACGTCGCGCAAGGTCAGGAGCAGCTCACTGCCGTCGACCGCAGCGAGGGCGTCGAGCGGATCGGCGATGGCGGCGCGACGCGAGGCTCGGCTGCGATCGCGCATCGAGAGCCGCTCCCACGCCGACACCGCTTCGGGATCGAGGCCCCAGTCCTCGAGCGCGGCCGCGTCGGCGGCGTCCGGGTCGACCGTGGCCCGCAGCATCGCCTGCACCCGCGCGTGCGTGGCGTCGCGGCTCACGACCTGGTCGGGGAGCCTGACCCGCAAGCCGCGGTCCAGTTGCGCGGTCCACCCGTTCCTGACGTCGTCGGCGGACACCAGGTCGGCGGGATCCAGCCGGATGCCGGCGGCCGCGGCCCGAGCGGCCCGGGTCGTCGGCGCGGGCGCCACCGAGAGGGCGAAGTGGGCCGTGGTCCGGTGCGTGACTGGATACAGGAGCGCGCACGCGGCTCCCGGCTTCAGTTCGAAGGGCACGAACGGGTCGGCGCGGGCACTGCCGCCGGTGACGATCGCGTCGAGCTCCCGGATCGAGCCCGCGTGGGCCCAACGGGCCGGAGGGATACGGGCACCGAGCACGGGCGCGTCGCCGAGGAACGCGGTCGCGTCGCGCACCGTGACCCGTTGTGACCGGCGCCGATGGTTCTGCACCACGAGCGTGACTACGAACGGCACCGGCGCGGTGTTCTCGATCTCGTAGGCGAGGAGGCCGTGGGCGCCACCGACGCCGTAGACGGTTTGGCGCGCGTCACCACTCGGGATCCGCACCGAGGTCTCCACGATCGGGAAGCCGTCGTCGACCGTTTGACGGGTCACCGACTCGGCTGCCGGGCGGTGCCAGCGGTCGTCGGCCCCGATCCACCAATCGAGACTCCAGGATGCGTCCCGGGTCGGGCTCACGGCCCCGTGGATGTCGACGTCGGCGACGTAGTTGGTGCCGAGCGTGCCGACGAGCGTCGGTGCCGGTCCGGTCATCGGATCCCCCGCAGCTCGGGCTTCGCCTCGCGAAGCATCAGCGTCGCCACCAGGTCGGCAGGCTTGTGCCCTTCGTAGAGAACCGCGCCGACCTGCTCCGCGATCGGCATCTCGACTCCGTGGCGCCGCGCCAGCTCCAGGACGGCCCGGGTCGACCGCACGCCTTCGGCGACCATCCGCATCTCCGCGGTGATGTCGTCGAGGGTGCGGCCGCGGCCCAGCTCCACACCGACGGTCCGGTTCCGGCTCTTCGAGCTCGTGCAGGTGGCGACGAGGTCGCCCATGCCCGCGAGACCCGCGAACGTCAGCGGATCGCCGCCCAGCGCGACACCGAGCCGTGCCATCTCCGCGAGCCCGCGGGTCACCAGCGCGGCCTGGGTGTTCGAGCCGTAGCCGAGACCCTCGGCCACCCCGGCGGCGATCGCGATCACGTTCTTCACGGTTCCCGCGATCTCGCAGCCGGTCACGTCGGGATTCGTGTACACGCGGAAGCTGCCGGTCATGAACAGCTGCTGCAGGCCGGCGGCCGTGTCGTGGTCGCGCATCGCGATCACCGAAGCGGTCGGCTGCCCGTCCGCGACCTCCGCCGCGAGGTTGGGACCGGTGAGGGTCCCGATGCGATCCTCGCGGTGGTCGGGAAGGACCTCGGCCACCACCTCGGTCATGCGCTGCAGTGTGCCGACCTCGATCCCTTTGGAGAGGCTCACGACCGGTACGTCGGGACCGATCCGTCCGGCCGCACCGCTGAGCACCTGCCGGAAGCCGTGCGAGGGTACGCCCACCACGACGACGTCGGCGCCGGCGCACGCATCGTCGATCGAGCTCGTGGCCCGCACGTTGGCGGCCAGCTCGAGCTCGGGCAGGTAGAGCGGGTTGCGGTGCTCGGCAGCGATGCGGAGCGCGAGCTCGGGCGAACGGGCCCAGAGCGCGACGTCGGCGTGGCGGCTGGCGATCGCCGCGACCGCGGTCCCCCAGGAGCCGGCCCCGATCACGGCGGCCTTCACGCGCGACAGCTCTGGAGGGTGGCCGTCTCCGGCGCGCGGTCCCACCATGAGCCGGGATCCGACTGCGGGTAGATCTCCCGCGCCCGGGCCACCGCGGCCGCAACCGCGCTCATGATCTCGTCGGTGGTCTCGCGCACGTTCGCGTCGGGTCCGAAGCGCAACGGCGGTCCGACGACCGCCGACTGGGCGACGCCCCAGCGCCAGTCGGGCCGACGGCCCTTGGCCATGATCCGCTGCGTGCCCCAGAGACCCAGCGGAAAGACGGGCGCGCCGGTCGCCCGGGCGATGCGCGCGGTCCCCGACTTGCCCGACATCGGCTCGAGGTCGGGCGAGATCGTGCCCTCCGGGAACACCGCGACGCACTCGCCCCGCGCCAATGCCGCGCCGGCCGCGCCGGTGGAGTCGCCGGATCGGAGCGAGTTGCGGTCGACCGGGATCTGCCCCGCATTGCGGAGGGCAGGTCCGACGACCGGTAGCCCGAACAGCTCGGCCTTGGCCAGGAAGCGCACCCGTCGGTGACGCAGGTCGGTGACCTTGGCGATGACGAACGGGTCGAGATAGGAGATGTGGTTGCTCGCGAAGATGGCCGGGCCGTGGGCCGGGACCAGCTGCGCGCCCTCCACGGTCCACCGCATGCCGTGCCGGAGCAGGGGCCGCAGCACACCGGCCGCGGTGGCGTAGGCGAACTCCACGCTCGGTAGCATACGCGGGCTCATGTGCTCCCACCCCGTGCCACGCGCGCACCGCCGAACCGCCCTGCCGTGCCCGTGACCGGAGCCGGTGTGGTGGTCCCGATCCGCGCGTTCAGCCTCGGCAAGGCGCGGCTCGCCGAGGTCCTCGACGCTGCACAGCGGGCCGAGCTCGCCCGGTCGATGGCCGAACGTGTGGTCCGCGCCGCGGGCCGGATGCCGCTCGTCGTGGTGTCGGGTGCAGCCGAGGTGCGCGCCTGGTGCGCCGCCCGGAGCATCGCCGTCATCGACGATCCCGGCAGTCTCGACGCCGCGGCCCGAGCCGGACTGGTCCGGCTCGCGGCCGACGGTTGTGTCCGTGCGGTGGTCGTGCACTCCGACCTCCCGCACGTCGAGGATCTCGCGTCGGTCGTCCGCGACGGCTCACTTCCGATCGCGACCGTGGTCCCCTGCCATCGCGACGACGGCACACCGGTGCTGTCGGTCCCCGTCGACGCGGGCTTCGAGTTCCACTACGGCGAAGGCTCCTTCCTCCGCCATCTGGCCGAGTGCCGCCGGGTCGGGCTCGCGATCCGCGTCGTGCGCGACCCCCGGCTGCGCTTCGACGTCGACACTCCCGACGACCTCCTCGCGCTGGGCGCCGGCTGGCCGCTCGTCCCGGCCGGCGCGTCGTGAGCAGGCCGGTGACCGTCGACCTCGCGCTACCCGAGCGCGCGCTCGCGATCGGGGCCCATCCCGACGACGTCGAGTTCGGCTGCGGCGCGACATTGGCGAAGTGGTCCCGACTCGGGTGCGAGACCCACCTCCTCGTCCTCACCGACGGATCCAAGGGCACCTGGGACCCGACCGCCGACCTGGGCGAGCTGATCGCCACGCGCGCCCGCGAGCAGCAACTCGCGGCCAAGGCGCTCGGGCTCGCCGGGGTCCACTTCCTCGACCGCGTCGATGGCGAGCTCGAGCACGACCTCGCAGGTCGGGCCGAGGTGTGTGCCTGGATCCGCAAGCTCCGTCCGACGGTCGTCCTCGCCCACGACCCCTGGAAGCGCTACCGCCTGCACCCCGACCACTACCACGCCGGCCTGCTCGCGCTCGACGGCATCGTCGCCGCGCGGGACCCGCACTTCTTCCCCGAGCAGCCCGACCCGCCCTATCGGCCCGCGCACGCGCTGCTCTTCGAGGCCGACGAGGTGCACCACCTCGAACGGATCGACGACGACATCGACGCCAAGGCCGCCGCGCTGTTCGAGCACCGGAGCCAGTGGCGATCGACGCACGGGATCGACGTCGACGCGCCCGACGCGGACGCGCAACGCGTGGCGTTCGTCGCCGGGCTGCACGCCACTGCGGCGCAGGCCGCGGCGGGGGTGCCGGCCGTCGAGGGCCGGCCGTGTCGTGCGGCCGAGGCCTTCGCCCGCATGGACGACCTGTAGCGCGAACGGCTCCGGACGCGAAGAAGGGGGCCCGAACCGGACCCCCTCCTCACGTCGTGCAGCTGATTGCTAGCGGCGCTTGGCGGCCTTGCGGACCGTCTTGCGAGCCGTGGACTTGCGGGCCGTCGTCTTCTTGGCCGCGGGACGACGGGTCGCCGTCCGCTTGGCCGGCTTACGGGCCGTGGTCTTCTTCGCCGCGGTCTTGCGCGCGGTCGTCTTCTTGACGGTGCGACGCTTCGCCGGCTTACGGGCGGTCGTCTTCTTCGCCGCCGTCTTGGTCGCAGCCTTCTTCACGGTGCGACGCTTCGCCGGCTTGCGGGCCGTCGTCTTCCTTGCCGTGGTCTTCTTCGCGGCCGTCTTCTTGACGGTGCGACGCTTCGCAGGCTTCCGTGCCGTGGTCTTCTTCGCGGCCGTCTTCTTGACGGTACGACGCTTCACCGGCTTCCGTGCCGTGGTCTTCCGGGCTGCGGTCTTGCGGACCGCCTTCTTTGCCGCCGTCTTCCGAGCAGCAGGCTTTCGCGCTGTCGTCTTCCGAGCGACGGTCTTACGAGTTGTCTTCTTTGCCGGAGGCACGGTCACCACCCTTCTAGGGGAATATTTCTTCGAACGAGCAAGCCGGGAACGATGTGTCCGGGCCTACTTCACGGCGGACTTGAAGGCGGCTCCCGCCGTGAACTTCACGCCCTTCGATGCCGCGATGTTGACAGGCTCGCCGGTCCGCGGGTTGCGGCCGATACGAGCGCTGCGATCGGTACGCGACCAGGAACCGAACCCCGGCAGCACAACCTTGTCGTCCTTGGCAACGGCTTTCTGCACGACTTCGATGAGCGCGTTGAGCGCGGACTCGGCGTCTTTCTTCGCCAGCCCTGACGTCTCTGCGATCCCGTCGACGAGTTCAGACTTGTTCACGCGTACCTCCGAGTTCGTTGTGCTCCGGGAATCAGAACTGATTCGCGCATTGAGGTCAAGCATTTCCCCATGCGCGCGTTGTCACGCGGTATCCCGCGTTCCCGGAACCTTCGCGCACCAGCGTGACACAGACGCGGATACTTCGCACAACTTGGACATCGTCGCGCGGCACGCGCGGCGCCCCGCGTGCGCGCGCGAGCGCGGCCCGCACACGTCCGTCGAGTCGCGGCGGCGTGTTCCGCGCGGCGGTCACACACGCGTGTCGCGCCGCGCGCTGGAGCTCGACGGCGACGCGCGCGACACGCGCGACGCGCTGCGATCGCGACATTCGCGTCCGCGCGGCGCGTGCGATCCGGTTCGACACGCATCGCTCGGCAGTCGCTCACCTTCGCTTCGACGCGCATCGGCTGCGGGTATCCCCGTGTACGACGGTGACGACGCCCCACTGCCGCGCCTTCCGGTTCGCGCACGATTTCTTCACCGTGCGTGGTGATATCGCGCCGTTCCGCCACCCGCCGAGAGCGAATCGACGCCTCGAGGCCCGGTGGCCGAGCCCGGACGCGAGTGCTCCGGCGGGGTCTCGGGCCGCCGATCGGAGTGCCGTCTGCGCCTTCCGCGCACGACGAGCGTGCACGCGACGAACGGGGTCCCGGACCAACCGTCGACCCCGAGGCCCTGCACCGAGCGTCGAGGCGCGGATCGCGACGACGTCGTCGCGCTGCTCATCCGTCGAGTGCATGTCGACGACGAGGATCGTCCCGCCCCCGCTCGGCGACCGGGTACATCTCCCGAATCGGCTTCCGCCGGAGGCCGTGATCTTTCCCGTTCTGGATCGCCACGTCGGTCGTCACGACGTCGAACGTGGCGTCGGCCATCGGCTGCGCGGACGTGTCGGCGGTCGCCACACCGACCCGGCCGGTCCCCGTTGCGGGAGCACGCGGGCGGTGCGCCTTGCGCGGCGACTCGCAAGGGGCAAGTGTCCGCGGTCACCCGCCGGCCGGAGAGCCGAGCGGGACCCCACCACGGTGAAGCCGGTCGGCCGTGATGTCCCGGCCGGTCCCCCGGAGTGTGACGCCGCATGCTCACAAGGTTCGGTGAGGTCGTACCTCTGTCCTTCACCGAGGTCGAGGAGACGCTCGAGCACTTCACCGGTTCTTGGTGGATCGCCGGCGGGTGGGCGATCGACCTGTATCTCGGGCGCCGAACCCGCGACCACGACGACGTCGAGATCGCGGTGCGGTTCGACGACCAGGGCGACCTGCGGGAGGCCCTCAGCGGTTGGGACCTGCACGTGGTCGACGAGGGGTCGTTGCGCCCATGGGAACGTGGCGATGGTCTCGAACTTCCGCTCCATCAACTCTGGGCCCGCCGCGATTCGCATGCACCCTGGTCGCTGGAGATCCTCTTCGAGGCGACCGAGGGGGACGAGTGGATCTTCCGTCGCGATCCACGGGTCCGTCTTCCCGTCGCGGACTTCGGCCGGGTCGCGAGCAACGGGTTGCCGATCGTCGCGCCGGAGGTCGAGCTGCTCTTCAAGGCGAAGGATCCGCGCGTGAAGGACGAGTCCGACTTCGCCCACGCGCTTCCCGCTCTCGACCCGATGGCGCGCGCCTGGCTCCACGCGGCGTTGACGCTCGTCTTCGACGATCACCCTTGGCTGCGTGCATGGGACCGGTAGTGCTCGAGCGATTGCCCGCCGGTACGTCGAAGGGGCCCTCGCGGGCCCCTTCGGGTGGAACGTTTCTTCGGTGTAGCCCCGAGCGGATTCGAACCGCCGTTACCGCCTTGAGAGGGCGGCGTCCTAGGCCACTAGACGACGGGGCCGAAGGTTGCGTCCGAGGACGCAGGTGCGGCTCGGTGCCGGGCTCCGGGGAGCACGGAACAGATACGCACCGGCTCGGGGGGGAGGACTCGAACCCCCAATGGCAGGGCCAGAACCTGCTGTGTTGCCGATTACACCACCCCCGAAGGTGGAACTCCGTCCCTCGCGGGAAACGCAGCCAAGGAAGATTAGCCGGTCATCCCAATCCGGGAACCAGCTTGGTGACGCGGCTGCCACGGGAGATGCGGCCGAAGCCGACGATCCTGCCGATCGACACCCGGATCGTCTCGGACCCGAAGCGCTTCCACTCGTCCCAGCCCTTGATCGGGCTCGTGAGCGTGGGCGACGTGACGGCCTCGAGCCCGAGGTCGCCGGCGATCTCCTGGATGCGCTTGGAATGGAACGGGTCGGAGACGAGGATGACCCGTGGAGTACCACGGGCCTTGAGGAACCGCGCCGACGCCGCGAGCGACTCCCAGCTCGACCGGCCGGTCGTCTCCCGGAGGATCGCGGTGTCGGGAACGTTGTGCTCGTGCAGGTACTGCGCCGCCGCGCCGGCCTCGGTGTAGCGGTCACCGGGCTCCGCGCCGCCGGTCACGACGATGACGGGCGCGTAGCCACCGCGGTACAGGTCGAGCGCGTGATCGAGGCGGGCGGCCAGCACCGCCGAGGGCCGGCCGTTGTACTCCGCGGCACCGAGCACGACGATCGCGTCGGATCGCCGCTTGTCGTCGTGGCGGGCCGCCCACCACACCTGCACGAACGTCCCCCCGACGTAGACCACGATGAGGGCGACGACCGCGAGGACTCCCCGGACCAACACCTTGCGACCGCGCCACGGGGCGCGGCGCTCGACGCGAGCGGTCATCCCGATGCGAGCCGGTCCCGGGCCGCGATGAGGCGCGCGCAGGCGCGCTCGCGGCCGAGCAGATGCATCGAGTCGAACAGTGGGAGCCCCGCGTGCCGCCCCTCGATCGCGGCGTACAGAGCGGGCATCGCCTTCTTGGGCTTGATCTCGAGCCGGTTGAGGACGGGGCGCAGGTCGACGCCCTCGACGGTCCACTCGCAGGTGATCAGGTGCTGGAGCGCGCCGGCGAGGATCTCGTCGACCCGTTCGGTGCCCGCGAGCTTCTCCCACGACTCGGGTGCGATCTCGAACTCCGCTTCGGACTCGAAGAGGAAGTCCATCTGCTCGATCATCCGGTTGAGCGTCGTCGCCCGCGCCTGGGCCACGACGAGCGCGCTCGAGAGCACGTCGCGGTCGAGGTCGGGACCGAACGCGGCGACCGCGACCGGCAACGCGCGCTCCTCGAGGTGTTCCGGCGTGAGCGCGCGGAGGTATTCGCCGTTGAGCCAGTCGAGCTTCTGGTGGTCGAAGATCGCGGCGGAATGCGTGACATGGTCGAGGTCGAACTCGGCGGCCATCTCCGCGAGGGTCATGACCTCCCTCCCGTCGGCCGGGGCCCACCCGAGCAGGCCCAGGTAGTTGATCAGCGCCTCGGGGAGATACCCCTGGTCGCGGAACTCCTCCACCGACACCGCGCCGTGCCGCTTGCTGAGCTTGGCCCGGTCGGCGCTGAGGATGAGCGGGATGTGCGCGTAGATCAACTGCCGCTCGGCGCCCAGGGCCCGACGCACGGCGAGGATGCGGTGCGTGCTGTCGATCAGGTCCTCGCCCCGGATCGCGTGGGTGATGCCCATGTCGATGTCGTCGAGCGCGTTGGCGAGGAAGAACGTCGGCGTGCCGTCGGCGCGGCGGATCACGAAGTCGGCGATCGACGACCACTCGACCGACACGTCGCCGCGGATCTCGTCGTGGAACGTGCTCCGACCGTCGTCGGGGGTACGCAGGCGCACCACCGCCGGCCGTCCCGCGGCCCCGAGCGCCGCTGGGGCCTCCGGCGGGATGTCGCGGGCGCGGCCGGCGTATCCCGGCGGAAGCTTTCGGGCCCGGCGCTCGTCGTTCATGGCTGCGAGCTCTTCCGGCGTCTCGAAGCTCTCGTACGCGAGCCCGTCGGCGAGCAGCTTGGCGATCGCCTCGTCGTAGAGCGCGAACCGGGTGCTCTGCAGGATCGGACCCTCGTCCCAGTCGAGGCCCAGCCAACGCATCGACGACTGGATGCCTTCGGTCCACTCCGTGCGCGACCGCGCGACGTCGGTGTCCTCGATGCGGAGCACGAACGCACCACTGTGGTGACGGGCGAAGAGCCAGCTGAACAAGGCCGTGCGGACGCTGCCGACGTGGAGGGTGCCCGTGGGCGACGGCGCGAAGCGGAGACGGGGGGTTTCGGGCATCGCGGAAGTCTACGGGTGGCCCCTTCGGCTACCGGGGCGAGACGACGGCGACGATCGTCACTTCGGCGGCAGCGACCGGGCGTAAGCGACACCGAGGGCGATCCAGCGCCGCAGCTCCCGTGTGGTCGTGCCGGCGTCGGCCTCGATGTGCAGCCAGCCGTTCATCTCCCGGCCCCGCATCACGAACCGCTGCGCCCGTGGCTTCTTGATGAGCGCATCGGTCTCGGCGGGGTCGACCCGGAGCAGGAGGCCACCCTGGCCGCTCGCGCTCACGGCCATGTTGCCGTCGATCAGGAACGCCAGGCCGCCGAACATGCGCTGCTCGGTCAAACCGGCTTCGTCCTCGAGCGCCGCTCGTACCCGGACCGCGAGCTCCTCGTCGTAAGCCATGGGTCGAGTATCGCCCGGAACCGGCGGTCAGCCGAGGAGCTGCTTGGCGATGACGACCCGCTGGATCTGGTTGGTCCCCTCGTAGATCTGGGTCACCTTCGCGTCGCGCATCATCCGCTCGTTCGGGAAGTCGCGGGTGTAGCCGGCGCCCCCCAGGAGCTGCACGCAGTCGGTGGTGACCCGCATCGCGGTGTCGGACGCGAACAGCTTCGCCATCGATGACGCGCCGGCCGTGCCGGGAAGCCCTGCGTCGAGGAGCGCGCACGCCCGGTAGACGAGGAGGCGGGCGGCGTCGATCCGGGTCGCCATGTCGGCGAGCATGAACTGGATTCCCTGGAAGTCGGCGATCCGCTGGTCGAACTGCCGGCGGTCCTGCACGTACTGCGTCGCCACCTCGAACGCGCCCTGGGCGAGACCGAGCGCCTGCGCACCGACGAGTGGCCGCGAGCGGTCGAGCGCACCCATCGCGTAGTAGAAGCCGCGGCCCTCCTCCCCCACCAGGTTCTGGACCGGCACGGTGCAGTCGTCGAGGACGATCTCGCCGGTGGGTGATCCGCGCATCCCCATCTTGTGCTCGAGCTTGCCGATCGAGAAGCCGGGGCTGTCCTTCTCGACGACGATGGCGCTGATCCCGCGGTGACCGGCAGCGGGATCCGTCTTGCAGAAGACGGTGTAGAAGTCGGACACGCCCGCGTTGGTGATCCAGAGCTTCCGGCCGTTGAGCACGTACTGGTCGCCGTCGCGCACGGCGCGCGTCGTCATTCCGGAGACGTCGCTACCCGCGCCGGCCTCGGAGAGGCAGTAGCTCGCCTGGGCCTCGCCGCTCGCGACGCGCGGGACGTACTTGGCCTTCAGCTCGTCGGATCCGTGGTCGAGGACCGCGGTCAGGCCGAGCTTCGAGATGAACACGAACAACGACGACGAGCCGCACACCCGCGCGACCTCTTCGACCGCGAGCGCGTGGGCGAGGATGCCGGCACCCTGGCCGCCGAACTGCTCGGGGAACGGGAGGCCGGCGAAGCCCGCATTGGCCCAGGCCTTCCACGACGCCCACGGGTACTCCTCGAGCTCGTCGGCCGCTGCCGCGTTGGGCGCGATGCCGTCCTCGGCGATGCGTCGCAGCGACGCGCGCAGCTCTTCGTACTCCGGCTCGAGGGAGAAAGACGTCATGTCCGAACGCTACCCAACCGCCGCCCCGCCCCCGCCCCACCCATCGGGGTCACTCCTCGGACATGAGCTCCGGGGCGATGGCGGCGTTGATGAGGGCGCGGATCTCGTCGATGTCGCCGGTGGCCGTGCCGGTGCCACGGAGCCACTCGATCGGCACCGAGTCGACGACGGTACGGCGCCGGAGGTAGTCGTGGTCGGCGTTGTGGATCACGTGGCTGCGCCAGGCCCGCACGTCGTCGGTGACCGGGCCCGCGAACCCGAGGACATGCATCCCGCGCTCGACGTCGGCGAGCACCGGAGCCCGCCCGAAGCTCGCCGCCCGTTTCATGCCGAGCTCGGACACCAGGGCCGCGGCGTCGGCGAAGTGGTCCTCCGGCCCGAGGTCGAAGCGGTCCTTGTTGCGGGCCACGATCGTCCGGGCGAATCCCACGTTGGGACCGGGATCGCCGAACAGCGGGCCGCTCGGCTGGCCATTGGGAAGATCGCCGGGCCGGTCGGCGCGCCACGACTTCGACGGCGGCGCGATCACCCCGGCGGGCATGTTCTGCTGCTGGCGGGGCCGGTCCGAGTTTCCGGGGGCGACGAAGGGATCGACGGGCATGGGGGTGATGCTACCCAGTGGCTCTGCGGTCCCGTGGTCCGGTCAGGCGGTGCCGACCGTGCGGACGGGCTCGGCACCGGACCGGAGCAGCGCGACCACGATCGAGTCGGCCAGCGCCTGCCAGCTCGCCTCGATGATGTTCTCGCTCACCCCGATCGTGGTCCAGGTGGAATCGCCGTCGGTGGAGTCGATCAGGACCCGGGTGACGGCACCGGTGCCCTTGAACGTGTCGAGAACGCGCACCTTGTAATCGGTGAGGTGCATTCGGGCGAGCTCCGGATAGATCGGTTGGATCGCCTTGCGCAGCGCGCCGTCGAGCGCGTTGACGGGGCCGTTGCCCTCGGCGGTGGTCACGAACCGCTCGTCACCGACGTGCACCTTGATGGTGGCCTCGGTGCGGAACGTGTCGGACCCGCCGGCCGCGTCGAGCCGGACGTCGGACTCGTCGGTGATCACGCGGAAGGAGTCGACGTGGAACCACGTGGGCACCACGCCCGCGGCCCGGCGCATCAGCAGCTCGAGCGATCCGTCGGCGACCTCGAAGTGGTATCCCTCGTGCTCCAGCCGCTTGAGCGTGTCGACGACGTCGTTGAGCGCGGGCCCGTCGAGCGGGATGCCGAGTTCGGTCGCCTTCAGCACCAGCGTGCTCTTGCCCGCGAGCTCGCTGACCACGAACCGCGTGCCGTTGCCGACGGACTCGGGCCCCACGTGCTCGTAGGCGTCGGGGCGCTTGACGATCGCGCTCACGTGCAGCCCGGCCTTGTGCGCGAACGCGCTCTTCCCGACGTAGGGAGCCTGTGGGTTGAGCGGCATGTTGACCAGCTCGGCGACGTGGTGGGCGACGGGCGTGAGCCGCTCGAGGTTGGCGGCCGGGATCGTCTCGATGCCCATCTTCAGCGTGAGCGCGGGGATGATCGACGTGAGGTTGCAGTTACCGGTGCGCTCGCCGTAGCCGTTGATCGTGCCCTGCACCTGGATCGCACCGCCGCGCACGCCGGCGAGCGCGTTGGCCACGCCGGTGCCGGCGTCGTCGTGCAGGTGGACCCCGACGCCGATGTCTCCGCCGAAGTAGGCGACGACTTCGCGCACGATGCGCTCGACGTCGTGCGGGAGCGTGCCGCCGTTCGTGTCGCAGAGCACGAGACGCGAGGCGCCCTGCATGGCCGCGCCCTCGAGCACCCGCAGGGAGAACTCGGGGTTGCGCCGGTAGCCGTCGAAGAAGTGCTCGGCGTCGAAGAGCACCTCGAGGCCGTTGCCGCGCAGGAACCGCACCGAGTCGGCGACCATCGCCACGCCCTCGTCGAGGTCGGTGCCGAGCGCTTCGGTGACGTGGTAGTCCCAGCACTTGCCCACGATGCACACCGCGGGCGTGGCCGCCTCGACCAGGTGGCGCAGTGTGTCGTCGGCGTCGACCTTGCCCTTGACCCGACGGGTCATGCCGAACGCGACCAGGGTGCTGTGGCCGAGCTGCAGCTCGGTCCGGGCGCGGGCGAAGAGCTCGTCGTCCTTCGGGTTCGCGCCGGGCCAGCCGGCCTCGATGTAGGAGACGCCGAGCCAGTCGAGCTGCTCGGCGATGCGCAGCTTGTCCTCGACGGTGAGCGAGATGCCCTCGAGCTGGCTGCCGTCGCGCAGGGTGGTGTCGTAGATCTCGACCCGCTCCGGCCACGACGGGTCGCGGACCGCGCTGCGGTCGACGTGCGACGGCGCCACCGAGAGGTCAGGAGACATACGTCAACCAGTCCTTGTACTGCTCGACCTCGCCCCGGACCGTCGCGTGGTAGATCTCCTGCACCTTGCGCGTGATGCCTCCGGGATCGCCGATCACCCGGTCGTCGACCGAGCGGATCGGGACGATCTCCGCCGCGGTGCCGGTGAGGAACGCCTCGTGCGCGAGGTAGAGGTCGGAGCGGAGCAGGTTCTCCTCGCGGACCTGGTACCCGAGGTCGCGCGCGATCGTCATGACCGACTGGCGGGTGATGCCGTCGAGCGCGCCCGAGCTGAGCGGCGGCGTGATGAGCGTCTCGTCCTTCACGATGAAGAGGTTCTCGCCGGTGCACTCGGCCACGAAGCCGTGCGTGTTGAGCAGGATCGCCTCGTCGTACCCCGCCTTGAGGGCCTCGACCTTGGCCAGGCTCGAGTTGACGTAGATGCCGGTGCCCTTCGCCGCGACCGGATTCACGTTGGGGTCGATGCGGCGCCAGCTGGAGATCTTCATGCGCACGCCGTGGCGGCTGCCCTCGTCGCCGAGGTATGCGCCCCAGGGCCACATGGCGATCGCGACGTTGACCGTGCACGGCAGTGGGTTGAGGCCCATCTCGCCGTAGCCCAGGTAGACGATCGGCCGGATGTAGCCCGAGTCGAGGCCGTTGACCCGGACGAGCTCGACGGTCGCGTCGCACAGCTCCTCGACCGAGTACGGGTTCTCGAGGAGGAACAGCGCGCCCGACTCGTGGAGGCGGGTCATGTGCTCGCGCAGACGGAACACCGCGGCACCGGCCGACGTGGGGTAGGCGCGGATCCCCTCGAACACGCCCGATCCGTAGTGGAGGGAGTGGGTCAGGACGTGGATCTGGGCTTCGTCCCAGGCGACGAACTCGCCGTCCATCCAGATCTTGTCGGTCTTCGTGAGCGCCATTTACCGCTCCACCCTTTCTGCGATCGCGTCGCCGATCTCTTCGGTCGACCCGATGATGTCGTCACTGCTCTCGACCGCACGGGTCATGCGGCCGGCGGCCGCCCTGTCGCCGAGGAACTCGACGAGCATGGTGGCCGAGATGATCGCAGCCCGTGGGTCGGCCTTGCCGGTTCCCGCGATGTCGGGGGCCGACCCGTGCACCGGCTCGAAGATCGAGGGGGTGGTGCGCTCGGGATTGAGGTTGCCCGAGGCGGCCCGCCCCACGCCACCGCTGATGGCGCCGCCGAGGTCGGTGAGGATGTCGCCGAAGAGGTTGTCGGTGACGATCACGTCGTAGCGCTCCGGATCGGACACGAAGTAGATGCACGCGGCATCGACGTGGTTGTAGGCGGTGGCGACGTCGGGGTACTCGGCCTTCACGATGTCGAAGGTCCGCTGCCAGAGATCGCCGGCGAACGTGAGGACGTTGGTCTTGTGGACCAGGGTGAGGTGCTTGCGCTCCCGCGAGCGCGCCAGCTCGAACGCGTAGCGGACACAGCGCTCGACGCCCATGCGGGTGTTGACCGAGCCCTGGGTCGCGATCTCGAACGGGGTGCCGTGCCGGAGGAAGCCGCCCTCGCCGGCGTACGTACCCTCCGTGTTCTCCCGGATGACCACGAAGTCGAGGTCGTCGGAGTGGAACGGCCGCAGGTTGATGTAGAGGTCGAGCGCGAAGCGCAGGCGCAGCAGGAGGCCGCGTTCGATGACCCCGGGCGGTACCTCGGGGGTGCCGACCGCGCCGAGCAGCACGCCGTCGAGCCCGGCGATGGCCTCGAGGTCGGCGTCGGGGAGCACGGCGCCGTCGCGCAGGTAGCGCGTGCCGCCGAGGTCGAACGGGACCTCGTCGAAGTCGAACCCGGCCGCGCGCATGACCTTGACCGCCTGGGCGGTGACCTCGGGGCCGATGCCGTCCCCGCCGATGATGCCGATCTGGTGGCTCACAAGTACCTCATCGGCCGCCATCCGGGTCCGCCCAAACAAAAACCGCCCACCGGAAAGTGGACGGTCAGCAAGGCGAACGCCGGGTGCCGGCGCTCGCTACGAAATGAAGACGAAGGAAGCGGACAGGTGATGCATGGGAGAAACAGGCTGGCAGCTGACCCCGCACGGTGTCAACCGGGTTGCGGGCCAGGAACCCTGCCGCCGCGGGGTTCCGCCCGACTAGCCTCCGCAAATGGATCCGACCCACCTGTCGCCCGCGGCCCACGAACGCCTGACCGAAGAGCTCAATTGGCGTTCCGGTGCCCGCCGTATGGAGATCTCGGAATGGATCGAGCGTGCCCGCGAGCACGGCGACATCCGGGAGAACGCCGACTTCGACGCGGCCAAGAACGAGCAGGGCCTCAACGAGGCCCGGGTGCGCCAGCTCGACCAGCTCCTCAAGGAGGCGATCGTCGTCGAGGCCGGTGACGGCGACACCGTCGCCCCCGGCACGCTGGTCGAGATCCGCATGGACAACGACACCGACAGCACCACCTACCTCGTCGGGTCGATCGAGGAGCGCAACGAGACCTACGAGGTGCTGAGCACCAGCTCGCCGCTCGGTCAGGCGCTCGTCGGCAAGGCTCCGGGTGAGGTCGTCACCTACCAGGGGCCGAAGCGCACCTTCGAGGTCGAGATCGTGAGCGTCCGCGCGCTGTAGCGCTTCGACCCCACCGGGTGCGGCGCGCTCGAGCTCTCAGGCCCGATCGAGGGTGACTTGCGCCGTCGCCTGGAGCAGGTAGCCGCGGGATCGCACGGTCCGCACCTCGAGACCGAGCGGCGCGATGCGCCGCCGGAGCCGGAGCACGTGGACGTCGAGTGCGTTGCGGGTCGGAGCGCCCTTGGGCCAGGCCCGTTTGGCGAGCGCATCCCGGCCGACCACCGCGCCGAACCGCTCGACCAGCCCACCGGCGAGGGAACGCTCGACCGGTGACAGTGCGGTCCAGTGCTTGCGGAACCGCAGCAGGCCGTCGCCGTCGATGGCCGGTTGCGCGTGCCCGTTGGACGCCCGGGCCTCGAGCGTGGCGACGCGGGCCCGCACGTCGCGGTCGTCGGCTGGGAGCCGCACCCAGTCCTCGAGGCAGTCGACCGCCTCCGGGGGTGAGACCTGTGGCCCCACCAGCAGGAGCCGCGGCGAACCGGTCTCCCGCAGCTCATCGAGTCGGTGTTCCTCTTCGGGCCAACGCACCAGCACCACGTCCACGGGATTGAAGGTACGGCCAGGCTGTTTCAGCTTTGTTTCACTCCGGTGAAGGCTCTCTACCTCGCCCCAGTAGGCGCCGGATCCGGGCCGTTCAGGAGAGGCCGGCCCGGCGCTCGAGGTCCTTGGCCGCGGCGACGACGGCCTCGGCGAACCGCCGGCCCGGCTCGGAGCCGAAGCGGTCGAGTGGGCCGCTCACGCTGATCGCGCCCAGCAGGTGCCCGGAGCCGTCGAGGACCGGAGCGCTGACGCTGGCGACGCCCGGCTCCCGTTCGCCGACGGACGATGCCCAGCCCTGGGCCCGGATCGCGGCCAGCTCGGCGCGCGTGCTCGGGTCGGCGGGCGCGTCACCCCAGGCCAGCAGCACCTTTCCGCCGGAACCACGCTCGATGGGCAGGACCGCCCCGACGGGCACGGTGTCACGGAGGCCCGACGGCCGCTCGGCCGAAGCGACGCAGACCCGGTTGCCGTCCTCGCGGACGTAGAGCTGGGTGCTCTCGCCGGTTCGGTCCCGCAGCGCTTCGAGCACCGGGCGGGCGAGCTCCACCATCCCCGAAGCCTCGTTGGCCCGGGTCCCCCAGGCGAGGAGGCGCAGGCCGAGCCGGAACCGGCCCGAGTCGTCGCGCCCGACCATCCCGTGGGTCTCGAGCGCCACCGCGAGCCGGTGCGCCGTCGGCCGACTGAGGCCGGTCGCCGCCACCAGATCGGCGAGTGAGAGCGGGCCGTGCTCCGAGAGCGCGGCGAGCACCGCAACCGACTTGTCGAGGACCCCGACCCCACTTACACTGTCCATGCCTCGATATTACGGTCTCAGACTTTGAGACACAAGCGCACCGCAGGGAGCACCACATGGGACGGACGCTGTCCGAGAAGATCTGGGACCGGCACGTGGTCCGCACCGCGGACGGCGAGCCCGATCTCCTCTACATCGACCTGCACCTGATCCACGAGGTCACCTCCCCCCAGGCGTTCGACGGACTCCGCATGGCCGGTCGGAGAGTGCGTCGACCCGACCTCACCGTCGCCACGATGGACCACAACGTCCCGACCGACCCGCCGGTGAACGGCGTGATCGTCGTCGACGACCCCGTCTCGAAGACGCAGATGGACACCCTCGCCCGCAACGCCGAGGAGTTCGACGTCGTGCTCTACGGCATGGGTCACGCGGCGCAAGGCATCGTCCACGTGATCGGCCCGGAGCAGGGCCTCACGCAACCGGGCATGACCATCGTCTGCGGCGACTCGCACACGTCGACGCACGGAGCGTTCGGAGCGCTCGCCTTCGGCATCGGGACGAGCGAGGTCGAGCACGTCCTCGCGACCCAGACCCTCCCGCAGCGGCGTCCGGGGACCATGGCCGTCACCGTCGAGGGCGATCTCCCGGCCGGCGTCAGCGCGAAGGACGTCGCGCTCGGCATCATCCGGCAGATCGGCACCGGCGGCGGGGTCGGCTCCATCATCGAGTTCCGCGGGTCGGCGATCCGCGCGCTGTCGATGGAAGGGCGCATGACCCTCTGCAACATGTCGATCGAAGGCGGCGCGCGCGCCGGGATGGTCGCCCCCGACGAGACCACGTTCGAGTACGTGAAGGGTCGCCCGTTCGCCCCCACCGGCGAGGCGTGGGACCGCGCGGTCGCCGATTGGCGGACGCTCGCCACCGACGCCGACGCCACCTTCGACCGTGAGGTGGTCATCGACGCTTCGACGCTTCGCCCCTCGGTCACCTGGGGCACGAACCCCGGCATGACGATCGGCATCGACGAGTCGGTCCCGTCGCCCGACGCCTACGACACCCCGGCCGAGCGCGAATCGGTCGAGCGGGCGCTCGCCTACATGGGTCTCGAAGCGGGGACGCCGATCCGCGAGGTGGGCATCGACACCGTGTTCATCGGCTCGTGCACCAACTCCCGCATCGAGGACCTGCGGGCCGCCGCGTCGGTGGCCAAGGGCCGCACCGTCAAGGCCGGCGTGCGGGCGATGGTCGTGCCGGGGAGCGCGGTCGTGAAGCACGCCGCGGAGGCGGAGGGGTTGCACACGATCTTCACCGACGCCGGCTTCGACTGGCGTGAGCCGGGCTGCTCGATGTGCCTCGCGATGAATCCCGACAAGCTCCAGCCCGGCGAACGCGCCGCGTCCACCAGCAACCGGAACTTCGAGGGCCGACAGGGTCCGGGTGGGCGGACGCACCTCGTCTCGCCCGCCGTCGCCGCCGCGACCGCGATCGCCGGTCACTTCGCAAGCCCCGAGGAGCTGTGATGCGTGCAGTACGCGAGGTCATCGGTACCGCGGTCCCGCTCGACCGGGCCGACGTCGACACCGACCAGATCATCCCCGCCGAGTGGCTCAAGCGGGTCGAGCGCACCGGCTTCGGCGCGGGGCTCTTCTCGGCCTGGCGCAAAGACCCCGACTTCGTCCTGAACGACCCCCGGTACGCGGGCGCGTCGATCCTCGTCGCGGGGGCCAACTTCGGCTGCGGGTCTTCGCGCGAGCACGCGCCTTGGGCCCTCGAGGACTACGGGTTCCAGGCGGTGATCGCGCCGAGCTTCGCCGACATCTTCCGCGGCAACGCGGCCAAGATCGGACTGCTGACGGTGGAGCTCCCCGCGGACGAGGTGCAGGCGCTGCTCGTCGGGGTCGGGCAGGACCCGAAGCTCGAGATCACGATCGACGTGGAGCACCGCACGGTGGTCGCGCCGGAGCTGGCGATCGAAGGGACCTTTCCGCTCGACGACTTCGCCCAGCACCGGCTGCTCAACGGGCTCGACGACATCGGCCTGACCGAGCAGCACGACGATGCGATCACGGCGTTCGAGTCGGGCCGGCCCGACTGGCACCCGTCGCTTCCCGGCTAGCCGATCGTCGTCGCGATAGTTCTCGCGATGGTTCTCGCCGGCCCGACCCGCGCGTATCGTGCAGGGATGCGGAGAGCCGTCCGGCGACTCATCCAGCTCGGGCTCATCGGAGCCGCCGTGTATCTGGCCTGGCGGCTGATCACCGCGCCCCGGCTCGGTGACGCCGTCACCTCGGCCGGTCCCGAGGACGACGGTGGCGGGGGCGCGCTGCGGCTCGTCGAGGGCTTGCGGGCCGAGGGCAACGCGGCGGACCTGGTCGAGCTCGACCTGGTGGACGTCGACGGCATCGAGGCCGCGGTTGCCGTGCTCGACGTCGACGGCATCGAGGTCGACGTCGTCGAGGTCGACGGGACGATCGAGCTGGTGGAGGTCGACGGCGTCGAGGTGGCCATCGCCGCCGAGGACGGCACCCCCGCCGGGCGGCCCGAACCGGCGTGGGTCGCGCCCCTGGACGACGGCAGCTGCCCCATCGGCTTCGAGATCAAGGCGAAGCTCTCGAGCGGCATCTTCCACGCGCCGGGCGGCACCAACTACGACCGGGCCAAGGCCGACCGCTGCTATTCGAGCGTCGAGGCCGCCGAGCTCGACGGATTGCGGCCGCCGAAGCGCTGATGCCGCGGCAGCGCTCGCTTCCGGCTCCGGCGACAGACCGAGCCACGGAGGACGTTCGATGACCGTCGAGCAGGCCACCCCACCGCCCGCACCGCTCCCCACCACGGACGCCGAGCAGGAGGGCACGATCGGGCCGGATCCCCGCCGGTGGGTCATCCTCGGCGTCCTCTGCCTCGCGTTGCTCATGGTCGGGATCGACGGGACCATCGTCAACGTCGCCCTGCCGTCACTCGTGCGCGAGATCGGCGCGTCGTCCACCGAGCTGCAGTGGATCGTCGACGCCTACACCATCGTGTTCGCCGGGTTCCTCCTCATCGCCGGGAACACCGGAGACCGGCTCGGGCGTCGACGGTGCTTCGTGCTCGGGCTCCTCGTGTTCGTCGGTGGATCGCTCGGGTGCTCGCTGGTGTCCACGCCGAACCAGCTCATCCTGCTGCGGGGTGTCCAGGGGCTGGGTGCCGCCTTCCTCATGCCCGCGACCCTCTCGATCCTCACCAACGTGTTCACCAACCCGGCCGAACGCGCCCGCGCCATCGGACTGTGGGCGGGCGTCTCGGGCCTCGGGGTCGCCATCGGCCCGCTCACCGGCGGCTACCTCCTCGAGCACTTCTGGTGGGGCTCGATCTTCCTCGTCAACGTCCCGATCGGCCTGGTCACGGTCGTGGCCGCGGTGCTCGTGGTCCCCGAGTCACGCGACCCGCATTCGGCACGACTCGACATCCTCGGCACCGTGTTCTCGGTCGTCGGTCTGATCAGCCTGCTGTTCGGCATCATCGAGGGTCCGTCACGCGGATGGAGCGACCCCGTGGTCGTCGGCTCCTTCATCCTCGCGGTCGTGACGCTGACGGCCTTCGTCCTCTGGGAACGTCACACCGACCACCCGATCCTCGACGTCGGCTTCTTCGCCAACCCCCGCTTCACCGCGGCGTCGATCGCGGTCACGCTCGTGTTCTTCGCGTTGTTCGGCTCGCTGTTCTTCGTGAGCCAGTACCTGCAGTTCGTCCTGGGTTACACGGCGCTGCAATCGGGGATCCGGCTGTTGCCGGTGGCGCTCGCCTTGATGGTCGCCGCGCCCCTCAGCGCCAGGCTCGTGGCCTACTTCGGCAGCAAGCGGGTGGTGACGCTCGGACTGCTGCTCACTGCCGGCGCCCTGCTCCTCTTCTCCCGGGCCACTCCCACGAGCGGCTACCCCCTCATCGCCGCGGTCCTGGTGATCATCGGCGTGGGCATGGGTCTCGCCATTGCCCCCGCGACCGACTCGATCATGGGCTCGCTCCCGCCGGAGAAGGCGGGCGTCGGCTCGGCCATGAACGACACCACCCGCGAGATCGGTGGTGCGCTCGGTGTCGCGATCCTCGGCAGCATCACCACCGCGGTCTACACCTCGACCATCACGGGCAACGCCGCGTTCGCGAAGCTGAAAGCCGCGTCGCCGGCCGCAGCGCGCGCGGTGCAGGAGTCGGTCGGCGGTGCCGCGGTCGTGGCGGAGAAGCTGCCGACGGCCGTCGCGCGCACCATCACGACGGCCGCGAACGATGCGTTCATCCACGCGGTCGACCGGGGCGTCATCGTGGGCGCGGCGGTCGCCGCGCTCGGTGCCGCGGTGGCCTGGTTCTTCCTGCCGGCCCGGGTCCATGCCGCCCAGCCCATCGACGCGCTCGTCGACGGCGCCGCGATCCGTCTCGGGCCCGAACAACGCCGGAGCCTGGCCGAGATCACGCTCGGGCTCCTGGCCGACGCGGGCATGTCGAGCCTCACCTACAACGCGGTGGCGGCGCGCTCGGGGATCGGGACCGCGACGCTCGAGCACTACTGGACGTCGCGGGTCGACGCGGTCAGCGACGCCATGCAAGAGGTGATCGGGGAGCACCCCATCCACCGCACCGGGGACCTCGAGGCCGATCTGCGCCAGTACATCGTCGAGGTCGGTGACGTGCTCGCGAACCCGCGGGCCCGCCAGGTGCTCGCGGCAGTCATCGGCGAGGCCTCGTCCGACCCCGCGCTCGCGACGGCGCTGCGCGAGCACGTCGTCGCACCCCGACGGGCGGAGCTGGCGGCCCGCCTCTCGCTCGAGTCCGACCGGTTGCGCGTCCCTCTGGACGCCGCGGTCGACCAGGTCGTCGGCCCGATCTACTTCCGGACCCTGATCGGCGGCTCCAAGGTCGACGACCACTTGGTCGATTCCATCGTGGAGTCGGTCGTGCGGTCACCCTGACCCGGCTCCGTGCGACGGTCACCAACCGCACAGGTAGGTGACCGACGCACAGACGCCGTCGTTCCGTCGGACGTGGCCGGTCAGAGCTTGCAGGTGGCGAAGTACTTGCTCACCGCGGCGCTGTCCTTGCCGATCGTGGCCGTGAGGGACTCCATCTTCGCGATCGACGTTGCGCTGGTGAAGTCGATGCTCTTGAGGCTGGCGTAGGTCTTGGCCAGCCGGTTCAGCGGGGCCTTGAGCTTCGGCGGAGCCTTCTTGGCCATCGCCTTGAAGGCGTTCGACGCGTTGCCGAAGATCTTGCTGAGGTCCTTGGGGTTCTTGGCCGCGCTGGCGTCGATGCCGGACAGACCGCTGAACCGCTTCGCGAGGGTCCCGCAGGTGCTGCTCGACTTCGTGGTGGTGGCGCCGGCGGCGCCGGCGCTCAGCCCGAGACCGGTGAGGGCGACGACGGCGACGAGGAGGATCGAGATCCGCCGCACGTCAAGCGCCGATCTCGGTCACGGCACCGGAGGGGACCGGGTGGCTCACGGCAGGACGGTTCATGAGGGCTCCTCGAAGGTCGGCGGGCGTCGGAACGGCCCGGCCTGGGAATCAGCTGTGTACCCCGACATTCTCGGCCGATGACCGACCCACCTACACGGAAACTCTCGCGATCACACGCGCATGTCCCGCACCGCCCGCATGCGGCGACATCGAGGGCGTCAGAGCTCGATCGCCTTGGCCAGCAGGATGCCTGGCTGCGCCTGCAGGGCCACGATCGTCGCGGGTCCGACCCGGCTGTCGATCGCGAGGATCATCAGTGCGTGGTCGCCCGTCGGGCCCCGGCCGACGTCCATGTCGGAGATGTTGACCCCCGCTTCGCCGAGGATCGTACCGACGGTGCCGATCATCCCGGGACGGTCGTCGTTATGGACCACGAGCATGTGCCGCGAGGGCGGCAGGTCGACGAGGTGCTCGTCGATGCCGACGATGCGCGGGACCTGCTGGTGCCCACCGAGGGTGCCGGCCACGTGGACGGGCCGATCGCCGACGGTGCCCCGCAGCGTGATCAGGTTGACGAAGTCCTGTGCGCTCGACGAGTTGCTCTCGCGCACGGCGAGGCCACGCGACTCCGCGAGCCGCGGCGCGTTCACGAAGGTGACGGGCTCGTCGACCACCGGCCCCAAGACCCCCTTCAGCACGCCGAGCGTGAGCAGCCGGCAGTCGTAGTCCGCGATCTGCCCTTCGTAGAAGACCTCGAGCGCGAGCAGCTCGCCGTCGGCGAGCGCGGCGAAGAGTCCGCCGAGGCGCTCCGCGAGGGGCAGGTAGGGCTGGATGGTTGCGTTCGCCTCCTTCGCCGCGAGGTTCACGGCGAAGGGCACGAACTCGTCGTTGAGACCGAGGATCACCTGCTCGGCGATGGTGACGCCGGCCTTGTCCTGCGCTTCGGCGGTCGACGCTCCGAGGTGTGGCGTGACGACGACCGTCGGCAGCTCGAACAGCGGCGACTCCGTGGTCGGCTCGGCCACGAAGACGTCGAGCGCGGCACCGGCCAGGCGCCCGTCGCGCACCGCGTCGGCCAACGCGGCTTCGTCGACGATTCCGCCGCGCGCGGTGTTGACCAGGCGCATCCCGGGCTTCGCGTGCTTCAAGGCCGCCGCGTCGATGATCCCGATCGTCTCGGGCGTCTTCGGCAGGTGGATCGTGAGGAAGTCGGACTCCTCGAGCATCTCCTCGAGGGTGGATGCGAGGCGCACGCCGAGTTGGCGGGCGCGCTCCGGACCGACGTAGGGGTCGAAGGCCACGAGCTGCATGCCGAAGGCGAGGGCGCGCTGCGCGACCAGGACTCCGACCCGGCCGAGGCCGAGGATGCCCAGCGTCTTGCCGTAGAGCTCCACGCCCTCCCACCGGGAGCGGTTCCACTGCCCCGCCTTGAGATCCGCATTGGCCTGCGGGATGTTGCGGGCCTGCGCGAGCAACAGGGCGATCGCGTGCTCGGCCGCGGAGAGGACGTTGCTCTGCGGCGCGTTCACGACCATGACGCCGCGCTTCGTCGCCTCCGCGACGTCGACGTTGTCGAGCCCGATGCCGGCGCGGCCGACCACCACGAGGTCGGTGCCGGCGTCGAGGACGTCGGCGTCGACCTGGGTCGCGGACCGGATGATCAGAGCCTTGGCGCCGCGCACGGCCTCACACAGCTGCTCCGGCGACAGCCCGAGCTGCTCGTCGACCGTGAATCCGGCCGCGCGCAGGGCGTCGAGGCCGCGGGGGGCGAGCTGCTCGGTGACGAGTACGCGGGCGGTCATTGCGGGCTCCGGATCGGTGGTGAGACGGGCGGGCTTCGGCGTTGCGGAGGCTAGGCCAAGAGCTTGGCGACACGGCTCACGCCCTCGACGAGGTCGTCGTCACCGAGCGCGAACGAGAGCCGGGCGTAGCCGGGTGCGCCGAAGGCCTCGCCCGGCACCATCGCGACCTTGGCCGCCTCGAGGAAGACCTCGCAGAGCTCGAGGGACGTGCGCGGGGTACGGCCGGCGATCTCCCGGCCGAGCACGCCTTCGAACGACGGGAAGCAATAGAAGGCGCCTTGGGGCTCGAGGCACGTGACCCCGTCGATCGCCGAGAGCATCGAGTACATCGTGTCGCCCCGCCGCTCGAACGCGGCGCGCATCTCGGCGACGGCCACGAGGTCGCCCGACACCGCGGCGAGCGCGGCGCGTTGGGCGACGTTGGCGACGTTGGAGGTGCTGTGCGACTGCAGGTTGGTGGCCGCCTTGATGACGTCGTCGGGGGCGATCATCCACCCGACGCGCCAGCCGGTCATGGCGTAGGTCTTGGCTACGCCGTTGAGGATCACGCACTGGTCCACGAGGCCGGGCACCAGGGTCGGCATCGAGACCGCGCGGTGACCGCGGAAGGTGAGGTGCTCGTAGATCTCGTCGGTGAGCACCCAGATGCCGTGCTCGAGGGCCCACTCTCCGATCGCGGCGACCTCGTCGGGCGGGTACACCGCGCCGGTCGGGTTGCTCGGGGAGACGAAGAACATCGCCTTCGTCCTGTCGGTCCGCGCCGCCTCGAGCTGGTCGACGGTGACGCGGAAGCCGTCGGCTGCGGTGGTGGGGAGCACCACCGTGGTCGCCCCGCCCAGGGCGATCATCTCGGGATAGCTGGTCCAATAGGGGGCCGGGAGCAGGACCTCGTCACCCGGGTCGAGCAGAACCTGGCAGGCGTTGTAGATCGCGTGCTTCCCGCCGTTCGTGACCAGGACCTGGCCCGGCGTGCACGAGAAGCCCGAGTCCCGGAGGGTCTTCGCGGCGATGGCCTCGCGCAGCTTGGGCAGGCCCGCCGCGGGTGAGTACTTGTGGGTGCTGGGATCGTGGGCTGCGGCCGCCGCGGCCTCGACGATGTGGGCCGGGGTCGGGAAGTCGGGCTCACCCGCCCCGAAGCCGATCACGGGCTCGCCTGCGGCCTGCAGGGCCTTCGCCTTGGCGTCGACGGCCAGGGTGGCGGACTCCTGGATGGCCCCGATCTTGGACGAGATGCGGCTGCGTTCGGAGATGCGGCTCATGGCCCAATCCTCGCATGTGGCCGCCGGCCGGCTCGATCCATTAGCCGGCTGCCCGAGGGCCCTTCCCGGCCGGACGGACCCGGCGTCCGGCATTTCGGCGCCCTGCTCCCCTAACCTGATCCCCCACATGGTCCGGGGGTCCTCACGCGTTCACGCGTCTCACGCGCTTCGTGCGCTGATCGGTCTCGGCGCGCTGGCGTTGGCGACCCTGATCCCGATCGGTGCCCTGGCCGGCCCCGCGGTCGCCGCGCCGACCCCGACCACCACCGCCGAGCCCGTACCTGCGTCCTACATCCTCGTCGACGCCGACTCGGGCACCGTCCTGCTCGCGAAGTCGGAGCGTGACGTCCGCTACCCCGCGAGCACCATCAAGCTGCTGACCGCGCTGTCGGCCCTGCAACACGTCTCGATGAACGACACGCTGCCGATCAGCGACCTCACGTCGTCCCGGCCTGCGATGAAGATCGGGATGCACACCGGCGAGCAGTGGAAAGCCTCCGACGTCTTCGAGTCGCTGATGCTGGTGTCGGCCAACGACGCCGCCTACGCCCTCGCGGAGAAGGCAGGGGGGACCGTCACCAACTTCGCGGTCGAGACCAACGCATACGCCAAGGCGCTCGGGATGCGCGACACGACGTTCAAGGATCCGGCCGGGCTCGACGACTCCAGCGCCACGCTCGGCGGCAGCACGACCAGTGCGTACGACCTCGCGATCGCGGCGCGCAACGTGCTTGCGGTACCTGCGCTCGCCGAGATGGCCAAGCAGCAGACGTTCAAGTTCACCGGTCCCGACGGCGTGCACCACACGCTCACGTCGCACGACACGTTCCTCAAGCAGTACAACGGCGCGAACGGTCTGAAGACCGGCTTCACGAGCAAGGCGGGCCGCGGCTTCGTGGCCTCGGCCACCCGCAACGGGCGGACGATGATCGCGGTGGTCCTCGGTGTCTACGACTACAACTCCTGGGCGGCGAGGCTGCTCGATCAGGGCTTCGCGACACCTACGGGCGCGGCCGGGATCAACGAGAAGTTGCCGCCCGTCGTCGCGAGCACGCTCGATGCGCGCAACGCGCTCCTGACGAGCCTTCCGCGCGCGCTGGGCGGCCCGAAGCTCCAGACCGCCGCGGCCACCGCCGGTTCCGCAACGACCGCGCCGACATCGACCACGGCCGCGAGCTCCACCACGGCGGCCGGCACCACCACCGCGGGCTCGGGAACCGCGCCCAGGACGACCGCGTCCTCCGGGAGCTCGGGTGGAGGCCTGCCGCTCGGGACGATCGCCATCGTCCTGCTGGTCCTGCTCACGATCGCGTTCTTCGCCCGCCGCGCGCAGGTCAAGCGCAGGCGGAAGGTGCGCCTCGCCCGTCAGCGGGCACTGGCGGTCGCTCGCCGTCGCAACATGATCGACATCGTGGAGCCGCCGACCGCCGAGACCTCACACGTCGCGGTGATCCGCCCGGCCGCGGGCCGCAAACGCGACCGCAGCCGTCCCCGCTAGTCGCGTCGCGTCAGCGCACGTCGCCGAGCGAGCTGTGCGAGCTGTGCAAGGCCGCGTCGCCGCTCCCAGCCGGCCGGCTCCGCTCCGTCAGCTGGCCGGCTCCGCGGCGTCAGCTGGACCAGCTCCTCTGTCAGCTGGCCAGCTCCTCCGTCAGCTGGCCAGCTCCGCGGCGGGGTCCCAGCTGCGGAGGTCGGCGAGGCGGGGGTCGTTGGAGAAGACCTCGACGATGGGCTGCTCGATCGCGAGCCGGCGCTGCAGGAACCGGATGGTGTTCTCCTGGTCCCAGAGCATCAGCGTCACCGCCACGCCGAGGCTGCCCGCGCGTGCGGTGCGGCCGGAGCGGTGGAGATAGGCCTTCTCGTCTTCCGGCGGGTCGAAGTGGATCACGACGTCGATCTCGTCGACGTGGATCCCGCGGGCGGCGACGTCGGTGGCGACGAGCACCGGCAGCGAGCCGTCGGCGAAGTCGGCCAGGGCCCGCTCACGAGCGCCCTGGCGCAGGTCGCCGTGGATCGCGCCGGCCTTCACGCCTTCGCGTTGGAGCTGGCTGACCAGGCGGTCGGCACCGCGCTTCGTGCGGACGAACACGAGCGTGCGGCCCTTGCCCTCGGCGATGGCCGCGGTGACCTTCACTTTGTCGAGCTGGTGCACGTGCAGGAACCGGTGGGCCATCTCGTGGACGGTCTCTTCGGTCGACTCGACCTCGTGGTACACGGGGTCGTGCATGTAGCGGTTGACGAGCCGGTTCACCGCGCCGTCGAGCGTGGCCGAGAACAGCAGCGTCTGGTGCTCGGACTCGATGCGGTAGAGGATCTTCTGGACCTGGGGCATGAACCCCATGTCGGCCATGCGGTCGGCCTCGTCGAGCACGAGGACCTCGACGTCGGCGAAGGAGATCTCGCCCCGCTCCATGAGGTCGATCAGGCGGCCGGGCGTACCGATCACGACGTCGGTGCCCTTGGCCAGCGCGGTGATCTGCGGGTCCATCGACACGCCGCCGTAGAAGGCCCGGACCCGGCGACGCTTGGCCTTGCCGAGCGGCTTCAGGACCTCCTTCACCTGGTTGGCCAGCTCACGGGTCGGTACGAGGATCAGGCCGCGGGGGCGCTTGGGCGCCGCCTTGCCGACCCGGTCGAGGAGGGGGAGCCCGAAGGCGAGGGTCTTGCCGGAACCGGTCTTGGCCTTGCCGCAGATGTCCTTGCCGGCGAGGCCGTCGGCGATCGACAGGGTCTGGATCGCGAAGGGCTCGATGATCCCCTGCTCTTTGAGCGCGAGGGTCAGTTCGGGGGAGACGCCGAGCGCCTCGAAGGTCGGATTCACAGAAGTGGTGCTCGCTTTCGGTGGACGGAGGTATCGCGGGGTGCGATTGGGTCAAGCCTCGAGAGGCACGACCACCAACGTCGGCGATGCGTGGCAACGGATCCGTGAGGTTGACCCGCGAGCCCCGGAACGGGGGTGCTCGCGACCACGAAGGGTACTAGAGCCCGATACGCCCACTGATCCACCCGATCGGTCCGGGTCCCGGGGGCGTACGCTCGGACCCATGAGCGACCCGGAGATGCACGACAACACCATCCTCGACGTGCTGGGGGAGCTCGAGGCGAAGGGCTACCGCGGCCAGTTCGTTCCCCGGGCCGACGCCACCGTCGAGTGCGTCACCTGCGGGAACCGGTGCACGGCCGACGGCACGGTCTTCCGGGAGCTGCGCCGCCTCGAGGGCGCCTCCGACCCGGCCGACATGGTCGCCGTCGCCGGACTCCAGTGCTCCTTCTGCGGCACGCTCGGCACCGCGGTGCTCTCCTACGGTCCGGAGGCCTCCGCCGAGGACGCCGCGGTCCTCGCCGCGCTCGAGGACTGCCGCAACCGCGACGCCTGAGCCCGCGCTACCAGGCCCGCGCGAGCGGCCGCGTTACCAGGGCATGGCGACGCCGCCGTTGGGGCGGAGGATCTGGCCGGTCATGAACGAGGCCGCGTCCGACACCAGGTACAGGATCGCGTCGGCGATGTCCTGGGCCTCCCCCACCCGGCCGAGCGGCGCCATCGACCCGAACCGCGCGCGGTAGCCCTCGAGCCGCTCCGGATCGACCGTGCCGTCGTCGGCGGTGAAGTGCTGCGCCGAGAAGTTGGTCTCGATGATGCCGGGCGCCAAGGCGTTGACCCGGATGCCGGAGGGTCCCGCCTCGATCGCGAGGGTCTTGGTGAGCATCGCGACCGCGGCCTTGGTCATCGCGTAGCAGGCGAGCGTCGGCGCGGGTGTGTCGATCGCGCCCGACGAGACGTTGACGATGTTGCCCGAACCCTGGGGCACCATCACCCTCATCGCGGCCTGGCATCCGTACATCACGCTCTTCAGGTTGATCGCCAGGATGCGCTCGAACTCGTCGTCGGTGACGTCCACGACCATCTTGTTGTGGGGCACGCCCGCGACGTTGCCCATGATGTCGAGCCGGCCGTGCTCCGCGACCGCCCCTTCCACCAGCGCGTCGATCTCGGCCCGCTTGGTGACGTCGGTCCGCGCGACCGACGCGGTGCCCCCGTCGCCCCGGATCTCCTCCGCGGTCGCCTTGGCCGCGGCGTCGTCGATGTCGGCGCAGACCACGGTGGCCCCGACCGCCGCGAGCGTGAGCGCGGTCGCCCGTCCGATGCCGCTGCCCGCGCCCGTGATCACGGCCACCTTGCCGCTCTGGTCGTATCGGCTCAGCACGTCGCGCATGGGGCCTCCCGGCGGTACCTGACGGATCGTCAGACTACCGGCGGGAGGCGTCCCGCGGACGGGTGAGCGGGCTCCGGTTCACGGTCACCCCCCGCCGGGGTGCTACAGAACACCGGTGCCGCATCTCACCCTCGCCTCCTTCAACATCTGTCACGGCGGCCGCTCGCCTCGCAGCGCCTTCGCCCCGTACGACGTGGTCACGGCCTGCCGCGCCCTTGATGCCGACGTGCTGGTCCTGCCGGAGACGACCCTCCAGCCCGACGGGAAGCGCACGATCGACGCGCTCGCCGACGACGGCTACGAGATCAGCGACATCTACTACGGGAGGACCACCGACGCCGACCACCCGAAGGCACGGCCCGACGGCGTCCTCCGCTTCGGGATCGCGGTGCTGAGCCGCTTCCCGGTTCTCGCCACGCGGGAGCTCCCCATGGGAACCGTGCCCACCGACCCGATCGGCAAGCGGAGCGCACTGCAGGTCACGGTCGAGGTCGACGGCCGGCCCCTGCACGTCATCGGGGTGCACACGTCGTCGCAGGTACCCATC
>JAODBH010000040.1 GCA_025463865.1 Actinomycetes bacterium
GGACCTCGGGCGTGACCTCGTGATCGTGTCCGCCTTCAATGGCGCGTTCGGCTACTACGTGCTCGACGCGTGGGGCGGGATCTCGAACACCTCGGGTCTCCCGCCGCGGACGAATCCGGGGGGGACGATCTTCCGTGACCGTTGGCGGGGCGTCACCATCTACGGCGGGAAGCCGTTGATGCTGCGCAACGACGGCAGCACCGTGCTCGCGAGCTAGCCGCGAACTAGATGAGGACGACCGAGCGCAGCACCTCGCCGCGCTCCATCTTGTGGAACGCGTCTTCCACCGCGTCGAGCGAGATGGTCTCGCTGACGAAGCGGTCGAGGTCGAGCCGACCTTCGAGGTAGAGGTCGATCAACATCGGGAAGTCGCGTGACGGCAGGCAGTCGCCGTACCACGACGGCTTGAGCGCACCGCCGCGGCCGAAGAACTCGATCATCGGCAATTCGATGGTCATCGAGGGATCGGGCACGCCGACCTGCACCACGGTGCCCGCGAGATCGCGCGCGTAGAACGCCTGCTCCAGCACCTCGGGACGCCCCACCGCCTCGATGCACACGTCGGCACCGTTGCCGTCGGTGAGCGCGCGGATGGCCTCGACCGCGTCGGTGTCGCGCGAGTTGACCGTGTGGGTGGCGCCGAACTCCTCGGCCCAGGCCAGCTTCCGCGGGTCGATGTCGACCGCGATGATCGGGCTGGCGCCGGCCAGCCGGGCTCCGGCGATGGCGGCGTTGCCGACGCCCCCGCACCCGAACACCGCGACGCTGTCGCCGCGCCCGACCTCACCCGTGTACATCGCGGCGCCGAGCCCGGCCATGACACCGCAGCCCAACAACCCCGCAGTCTCGGGTCGGGCGCGCGGGTCCACCTTGGTCGCCTGCCCGGCGGCGACGAGGGTCTGTTCGGCGAACGCACCGATCCCGAGCGCGGGGCTCAAGGGCGTGCCGTCGGCGAGCGTCATCTTCTGGCTGGCGTTGAACGTGGCGAAGCAGTACCACGGGCGTCCGCGCTTGCAGGCCCGGCAGGTGCCGCACACCGCGCGCCAGTTGAGGACGACGAAGTCGCCGGGCGCGAGATCGGTCACGTCGGGGCCGACCGATTCGATGATCCCGGCGGCCTCGTGCCCGAGGAGGAACGGGAACTCGTCGTTGATCGCACCCTCGCGGTAGTGGAGGTCGGTGTGGCACACGCCGCACGCCTGCACCGTCACGCGCACCTCGCCGGGGCCGGGAGCGGGGACGACGATGTCCCGCACCTCGACCGGCGCACCCGGCGCGAGCGCGACGACACCTTTGACCGTGACTGCTGCCATGCAGACCTGTCTAGCTCAACCGCAGCGTCGCCCGCACCGGTCGGTGGTCGGACCCGACCGCGGGGAGCACCTCGCTGTGGAGCACCTCGGTGCCGTCCGTCGCGCGCACCAGGATGTGGTCGATCTGACTGTGCGGGCGGCTGGCGGGCCAGGTCCGCCCTCGCACCGCGCGGCGCCACCCGGGGAGGAAGGACCGGACACCGGGGCCCCAGAAGTTGCAGTCGCCGGCGACGATGCCCGGACGGCCCGGCGGCGGGAGTTGGGCGGCGAGGCGCCGCATCTGGATCGGCGGGCCGTACGGCAGGCGCGACGTCAGGTGGACGCCGACGAGGTCGACCTTGGTGCCGCCGACATCGAGCATCACGTGCAACCCGCCGCGCTCGGGAGTGTGGTCGTTGAGCACGGTGCCCACCGGGAGCCGGCCCTGCATCTCGGCCGGGATGCGGCTCAGGATCGCCAGGCCGACGGTGCCGAGCCCGTTGCGGTCGCGCGGTATGTGCGGCCACGGGTCGAGCCTCGCGGGCCCGAACGGCAGCTCGAACAGCTCGATGCCGGCCGTGTCGGCCACCCGTCGGACCATGGCGACGCCGTGGTCGGGCGTCCACGACTCCTGCACCACGAGCACGTCGGCCTCGATGCCGAGGAGCACCGCCTCGAGGTCGTAGGGCTCGCACACGCCGTTGCGGCGCGCCTGCAGGCCGGCGTGGCAGTTGAAGCTGGCGATGGTCAGTTCCGGCATGAGAGAGGCACCGTATGGCGTCAGGCGGCGGGGAGGCGTACGCGGACGCGCGCACCGCCGAGCGGCGCGTCCTCGATGGAAACCGTCCCGCCGTGCTGCTCCGTGATGACCTTCACCATCGACAGGCCCAGCCCGAGCCCGCCCGCGTCGCGGGCCCGACCGTCGTCGAGGCGCGTGAAGCGGTCGAACACGCGCTCGCGCTCTTCCATCGGGATGCCCGGCCCGTCGTCGTCGACGATCAGCACGACCTCGGCATCGTCGGTCGAGAGCTCCACCGCGACCCGCGAGTCGGCGTGGCGGGCTGCGTTGTCGACCAGGTTGCGCACCACGCGGGTGAGTTGCTCCCGACGGCCGTGCACGCGTCCGGCCGACACTCGCGTGGTGTCGATGGGCACCCGCCGCGGCTGCACGGTGTCGTCGAGCACCAGCTCGTCGACGTCGACGTCGGGCAGCGATCCCAGCGGAAGCGGACCGGCGGATTCGTCGAGGCGGGCGAGCTCGAGCAGCTCGCTCACGGTGTCCTCCATGCGGACGTCCTCGGCGAGCGCGCGGTTCGCGACTTCGGCCCAGTCGGTCCGGTCGGTGTGGCGCAGCGCGACCTCCAGGTTGGTGCGGATCGACGCCAACGGGCTGCGCAGCTCGTGCGACGCGTCGGAGACGAACTGCCGCTGCCGTTGCGACGACGTCTCGAGCCGGTCGAGCATCGCGTTCATCGTGCGCGCCAGCCGGCCGACCTCGTCGTCGGTCTCGGGTTCGGGCACCCGGCGGTTCATGGTGGCACCGGTGATGGACTCGGCTTCCAGCCGGATCGCTTCGACGGGCCTCAGCGCGCGACCGGTGAAGTACCAGGCAGCCAAGCCGACGAGGGCGATGAGGCCGGGCACCGCGAACCACATGATGTTGGTCAATTTCGAGACCGTGCTGTCCACCTCGGCCAGCGAACGCTGCGCGACGACGGTC
>JAODBH010000113.1 GCA_025463865.1 Actinomycetes bacterium
GGGCTGCAGCGGTCGCGGACCCGGCCGACGGCGCCGTCGACTCCTCCCCCGCCGGCGGCCCGGCGCAGGGCCGCGAGCTGCGCGCCCGGGGCCGTCGCACGATGCGCAAGCTCCTCGACGCGGGCAACGAGGTCTTCGCCCAGCGCGGCTATCACACCGCGCGCGTCGACGACATCGTCAAGCTGGCGAAGACCTCACACGGCACCTTCTACCTCTACTTCTCGAACAAGGAGGACCTCTTCCGCGCGCTCGCGGAGGACGTCGCCACCGAGATGCGGGTGCTCGCCGAGTCGCTGCCGGAGATCGGCCCCGACATCGACGGCTACGAAGCCCTGCGCATCTGGCTCGAGCGTTTCGCCGATCTCTACGAGCACTACGGGCCCGTCGTGCGCGCGTGGACCGAAGCCGAGATCGGGGGCAGCGAGTTCGGCCGGCTGGGCGCGCGCGTGCTCGCCGACTTCTCCCACACGCTCTCCGACCGCGTCCGCACGTCGGGCCCGGCCGACGTGTACCCGCCGATCGCCGCGCTCGCGCTCGTGGCCATGATCGAGCGGCTCAACTACTACGTGCTCTCGGAGCAGATCGAGATCGATCGAACGGTGATGCTCGACACGCTGGCGGCGGTGACCCACGCCGGCTTGTTCGGCGGCGACCGCCAGACCGACGCCGCCAAGCGGCGGATCTGAGCCGTTCGGCCGAGGCCGAGGAACGCGTTCCACCTGGGAAAACCTGGCCCGAAAGCCGCGGTTCGGCTGTCGCGGTACCCGATCCTTCGTTATATTGCTGACGCCAGCGTCAGGGGGCTCTGGCAGGAGGGAACACACTTCATGGCGACATCCAAGCGTTTTGCATCGTTGCTCGTCGTACTTGCGCTGGCAGGGACGCTGGCTGCGTGCGGGAGCAGCAGCAGCAAGTCGTCGAGCAAGACGACGACCACGAAGAAGGCTGCGGCAACCACCACCACCAAGGCGACCGTGAGCACGGCGGACGCGGCCACGCTCGCGACCGACATCAAGACGGCCTTCGACGCCTACCTGGCGGCACCGGACGTCAACTCGCAGCTGTCGTACGTCGACAAGGGCCAGACCCTCCTCGCCGTCCAGACGAAGCTGAATGCCGCTACCGCCGGCTTGAAGATCGCGGTGCAGGTCACGAACGTGAAGGTCACCCCGGATCCGGGCGGCAAGACCGCGAAGTTCACCTACGACCTCGCCGACGGCAAGGACATCACCAAGGTCCTGCTCGGTGGCCAGTCGGGTGGCGTGGTGCTCCAGAGCGACGGCAAGTATCTCCTCGACCGCAACACCATCTGCGACCTCGGCTCCGCCGGTGCGCCGCAGTACGCGGACGAGTGCCTCACCGCCGCCGCGAGCTGATCGAGGGCCCGCACCACCGCACCGCCGCAATCTGCGTCCTGATCGGGACCGCCACCTCGGTGGCGGTCCCTTTCGCGTCCCGGACGCATCCGCCCGGCTTCGTCCGGGCCGACATTCCCGTGTCGTAGGCCGGGCGCGCGAGAGCCCGGCGTGGCGGCGCCGGGCCCGCGCGTGGAACTAGGTGGGCGGGTGGTCGGCCGAGCCGTTGGGCTCGGGCGTCAGGATTCCCACACCCGCGGCCGGCTCGACGAGTTGACCGTCGGAGGCGACGCCCGGCATCAGGCGGGCCGCGAGGTCGCCGAGGTCGTCGGCCGGTCCGTCGAAGCTGACCTGGCCCTTGGTGAGCACCACGACCTGGTCGGCGAGGGCGAGCGCGTGGTGGACGTGCTGCTCGACGATGAGCAGCGAGGTGCCCGAGTCGCGGATCTTCTCCAGGGTCCGGTACACCTCGTCGACGACGATGGGTGCCAGTCCGAGCGAGAGCTCGTCGGCGATGAGGAGCCTCGGCGGGTGCACCATGACCCGGGCGAGCGACAGCATGCGCTGCTCACCACCGGAGAGCGAGCCGGCGTTCTGGTTCCTGCGCTCGCCCAGCCGGGGGAACAGCTCGAAGGCCCGGTCCAGCGAAGCCTGCACGCCCTTGCGGCCGGCCTCCTGTCGGAACACGAGGGTGAGGTTCTCCTCCACCGTCAGCGACGCGAACACCGAGCGGCCCTCGGGTGCATGGGTGACGCCCAGCCGGGTCAGGCGGAAGGTCCGGATCCCGGTGACGTCGACACCGTCGACGAACACCTGGCCGCGCGTCGGCTTGAGGAGCCCCGACGCGATGCGGGCGATCGTCGTCTTGCCCGCGCCGTTGGAGCCGAGGAGCGCCACGACCGAACCGGGCGCGATCGACAACGAGACGTCGAACACGGCCCGGAACGGCCCGTAGGCGGCGTAGACGTTGCGCAGCTCGAGCAGCGGAGCCGTGTCCGACGCGCCGCGGGGCGGGCTCGACTTCGGCTCGACCGCGGTCATGACGACACCGCGATGTCGCCGATGTAGGCGGCTCGTACGGCCTTGTCGGCGAGCACCTCGTCGGTGAGGCCGGACGCGATGAGCACACCGAAGTCGAGGACGTAGAGCCGTTGAGCGACGCTCTGCACCATCTCGACGTCGTGCTCGACGAGCAGGATCGCGGTGCCGCGCTGCCGATTGACCACCCGTAGCACGTCGGTGAGCGCCCGGGTCTCGACCTGGTCGAGGCCGGACGACGGTTCGTCGAGCAGCAGCAGCTTGGGCTCGGTCATGAGCGCCCGCCCGAGTTCCACGAGACGGCCCTTGCCGAGACTCAACGATTCGACCGGCGCATCGGCGACGTCGGTGAGCTCGAGGAGCTCGAGCGTCGCCTCGGCCGCGGCGGATTCTTCGGGGCGGGTCTTGGCGAGGTTCAGGAAGTCCTTCCAGAGCCGCCCGTCGCCGCGCCGGACACGCTCGGCGATGAGCAGGTGTTCGCGGACCGTGAGCCCCGAGAACAGCTCGATGCGCTGGAACGTGCGTCCGAAGCCGAGGCGGGCCCGCTTGTAGACGGGCAGCTTCGTGATGTCCTGCCCGTTGAACAGGACCTCGCCGTCGTCCGGACGGAGCATGCCCAGCAGGCAGTTGAAGAACGTGGTCTTGCCGGCTCCGTTGGGGCCGATCAGGCCGACGATCTCGTGCTCGGCGACGTCGAGGTTCACGCTGTCGAGCGCGGTGATGCCGGAGAAGCGCTTGGTGATCTCGTTCGCATCGAGGAGCGGCGACTGCTGGTTCATGTCCCCTCCCCTGCGAGCTCGACCGAGCCCATCGCGCCGGCGGGAACCGGCTGCGACGCGTCGAGGCTGGCGAAGGCCTCGCCGGGTCTCTCCTCGGCCGGGTCGCGCGCCTCCTCGACGCTGGAGAGCCAATAGTCGTTGAGCACGCTCTGCGCCCCGATCAGGAACTGCATGTACGCACCGATGGCGGCGAAGACCAGGATCCTGGTGCCGAGCACCTCGGGCTGGATGTCGCCGAACTGCAGCTTCCGCAGGTAGATCATGAACAGCACCATGAAGGTGAGTCCGAAGCCGGTGTAACGGTTGATGCGGTCCTGACGGGTCACCGCCGTGGTCATCAGGTCGATCTCGCGGCAGAGGACGAAGAAGATCGGACACGCGATGAGACCGAGGGCCAGGCCGACGAACAGGTTGTCCTTCACCAGGAAGAACCCGGCCGTGGCGGACACGACCGACGCGAGCGCCAGCAGGAATCCGCCGACCGCGCCCAGGCCGCGACCCGTCTCGGCTCGCATGTCCCGGAAGTTGCGGGTGAACCAGTAGACGCCGTAGGCGGCCGAGGCGGCGCACGCGGCCTCGAACCACTTCACGTTCGGCGGGTTGCCCTTCGCGATCGCGGTGAACAGCCAGAAGATCACGTAGATCGAGATCGGGCTGATCACCAGCAGGATGAGCGACAGGCGACGGCTCTCGCCGTCGCCGCGGATCGCCTTCAACGCCGGACCGAGGCCGAACGGCAGGCAGATCAGGAACGCGACGCCGAGGACCTTGAGGCTCGGGACCTGCGCGTTGTAGATGCCGTCGGCCAGCCAGTAGAGGGCGTACAGACCGAACGGCGCGGCCGACAGCCCGATGTCGCGCGTGTTGAAGTGCGCGGGTATGAGGCCGCGCGCCTTGAGCCCCGCGACGCGCGCCTTCTCGGCCGCGTTGCGGGCCCGGTCCTGGATCCCGCGGCGGGTCTGCCACTCGACGACACCCTCGGGGTGCTTCGCGTAGGCGATGGCACCGAAACCGAAGCCGATGATCTGGAGGCTCGCGGGCAGGCGTTGCGACTCGATCAGCCACGCCGTCAGCACGAACGAGAGACCGGCGTTCGCGGCACCGTCGACCGTGCGCGCGCCGACCGTCACGACGAGCACGACCCAGAAGGCGCCGACGATGGCTTGGAACTCGGTGCCGTTCGGATCCGGGGTGTTCTGGATGAGCATCCCGTACATGGTCCCGCCGGTGGCCGCGATCGCCGCCGCGATGGCGAACAGGACGACCCGGAGCCGGGCGGAGTTGATGCCGATCGAAGCCGCCGCGGTCGCGCTGCCCCGGACCGCGAGCAGCGACCGCCCGGTGGTGCCGGTGCGCACGAGGATCACACCGACGGCCACGATCGCGAAGACGCCCAGCGTGAGCACGAAGAAACCGTCGTCGGTCCGGAAGAAGTCGCGGTGGATCGTGAACCAGCCGAACACGTCGATGTTGCCCCAGAGCAAGGGGCGGTTGAGCACGAAGCCGGTGGGCTGCTTGCTGATGGTCGGATCCTGGAAGATCAGCGTCCCCATCATGAGCGCGAACCCGAGGGTGGCCAGGGTCAGGTACAAGCCGTCGAGTCGGAGCGCAGGCAGCGCGACCAGAGCCCCCAACGCGGCCGCGATCAACGCGCCGATCACCATCGCCAACAGGATCGGCATGCCGAGATGGTCGATGAGCTGGCCGACCGCGAACGCGCCCGTGAGCGCGAAGGCGGTCTGGCCCAGGGATATCTGTCCGCCGAGGCCGGTGAAGACGGTGATCGACAGGAAGATGATCGTCCAGACGAGACCCGCGGTGAGCCGGTTGACCCAGATGCCCGAGAGCCAGAACAGCGACACCACCACGAACGTGCCGACGAAGATCGGGAAGATGATCTTCGTGAGGCGCTGCGTGCTCGCGTCCTTGTAGCTCGCGGCGAGGCTGGGAGGAGGCGGGTCGACACCGGAGAGCGGGTCTTGCGCTTCCCGCCGGGTGCGCAGTCCCGGGAGGAACAGCAGCAGGAGGAGCAGCACGATGAACGGCAACGACACCTGCAGCTTGCTCACCAGGTCGGAGCTCATCCCGAAGCCGTTGGTGAGGAGGTCGCTGCCGATGAGCTTCTCGAGCAGCCCGAACGCGATGCCGCCGGCCAGGGTCAGCGGGATGCTCGACAGGCGGCCGAAGCACGCGACGACCACGGCGGGCACGATGATCAGGATGTAGGTCGCCGGGTTGACGCTGGTGATGATGGGAGCGAGCAGCACGCCGGCGAGCCCGGCCATGAAGCTCGAGAGCATCCACGAGTAGGCGCTCACCCGGTCGGCGTCGACACCCGCGAGCTCGACCATCCGGGGGCTCTCGACCACCGCGCGCATCTGCAGGCCGATGGACGAGTACCGGAACAGGATCCCGAGCCCGATGACGGCCAGGAGCGACACGACGACCGCGATGATCCGCTCGATGCCGATCGCGAAGTCGCCGGCCTTGAACACGTAGTCCTGGCTGATGCCCACGATCGACGCCAGGTTCGGCGGGTTCGACTGCAGCTCCGGTCCGAGGACCGCCGGCAACAGGATGATCTGTGGAAGGCCCAGCATGAGGCCGAGCGCGGAGACCAGCTTCACCGACCAGGGCGCGGTCCGCATGTAGCGGAAGATGGCGCGATCGAGGAGCAGACCGAGCAGCGGGCTCACCACGAACACCGCGATGATGAACGCCAGAAGCAGCGGCGCACCCTCGTCGACGTTGAGCCAGTAGAAGACGGCGCCGGCGATGAAGGCCTGCGCGCTGAACGCGAGGTTGAAGACCCCCGACGTCTTGTACGTCAGGACCAGGCCCATGGCGATGAGCGCGTAGATCGCGCCTTGCGCTACGCCCTGAGCGCTCAGATTCAGGAAGTTCGCCAACTCCGGGCCCCCGCCTCTATGTCCCGCAGATCGCCACTACGTCGGATGTCGGTGGTCGGATTCAGAAAGAGTCGCCGACGGGTCGGGCCCGCACAAGGGTGGGCCCGACCCGTCGACGTGGATCAGAGGTAGGTCGGTGTGTCGAGGTTCGCCGGCAGCGGATTGACCGGGTAGCAGACGAACGGCTTGCCGGGCTTGCCGAAGACGGGGACGAACTTGCCCTTCTGCACCTGCACGATCGCGGAGCACGACGGGGAGTTCGGCCGCTGGTTGTTCCGCGGCCACTGCGTGTAGTCGACCGGGGCGAGGATGCCGCCGGCGGTCCAGTTGCCCATCTTGTTGACCGCGTCGATGACCTTCTGCTGGGTGAAGTTCTTCCCGGCGTTCTTGAGGGCCTGGGTGAACAGCATCCCGTTGACCCAGCCGACGAGCGTCAGCTCGCTGGTCGGGTACTTGTTGGCCTTCATCTGGGCGAGGTAGAGCTTCTCGGCCTTGTTGTTGCCGACGGCCTCGAACGGCCGGAAGATCGTGCTGAAGTAGAAGCCCTCGACCGAGCTGCCGTACTTCTTCGGCGTCGACGCGTCATAACCCTGCGGCGAGTACACCTTGACGTCCAGGCCGGCCTGGTGGATCGCCTTCGCCGCCGCGACGTTGCCGTCGAGGTCCATGCACGTGCTGAGGAACTGCACTCCGGCACTGCGCATCTTGGCGATCTCGCCCGAGATGTCGGTGAAGCCGAAGTTCAAACCGGTCGACCGGTAGACCTGGTCGAGGCCGTACTTCTTGTACGACGCGGACTGACCGTCACCACACGCAACCGATTGCGCCGCGCCGTCGTAGTCCATGATCCCGACCTTCGTCGCGCCGGCCGCCTTGGCCATCGCGGGGAGGTAGGTCTCGGCCTCGGAGAACGCGCTGCGGGAGCCGCTCTGGCCGAAGAGGTTCTTGCCCTTCTCCCACTCGGTGTTGATGTTCCAACCGAACACCGGCGTCTTCGTCGTCGCCAGGTACGTGGCTCCGAGGAAGCTCTGCGTCGCCACCGGCAGGATCGCGAAGACCTTGTCCTGCTCGACGAGCGCACGGGCTTGCGAGATGTCCTGCGAGGCGCGACTCGCGTCGTCCCGCTGGGCCACGATCTTCAGCTTCTTGCCGTAGATCCCACCCTGGGCGTTGAACCACTTCACGTACGCCTGGGTGCCCAGGAAGGCCTGGCCGTCGGGGCTCTGCGCCCCGGTGACACCGGCCAACCCACCGATGTTGATGGTCGTGGAGGTGACACCGGGCTGACCGCTGGTCTGAGCACCGGCGACACCGATGGTGGCCATCGTCATCGCAAGGCACACGACGAGGACGATTGAGGCACGTACACGCATGGACTACTTCCCCCCGGAATACTGGCCGTCATGGCGAACCAGGTGACACTAGCGTCAGGTTCGTCGGCGATACCAGCGAGACTGCTGATTTCTCAGAGGTACGTGGGATTATCCAAAGTTGCCGGTTGCGGAGCGTTCGGGAAGCAGGCGAACGGCTTGCCCGGCTTGCCGAACACCGGCACGAACTTCCCGTTCTTCACCTGGACCGTCGAGACACACGACTTGCCGCCCGGCCGGAGGTTCGTGCGGGGCCATTGCGTGTAATCGACCGGGGCGAGGATGCCCTGGGCGGTCCAGTTGCTCATCTTGTTGACCGCGTCAATGACCTTCTGCTGGGTGAAGTTCGGACCCGCGTCCTTGAGGGCCTGGGTGAAGAGCATCCCGTTGAGCCAACCCACGAGGCTGAGCTCGCTGGTCGGGTACTTGTTGGCCTTCATCTGGGCGAGGTAGAGCTTCTCGGCCTTGTTGTTGCCGACGGCCTCGAACGGCCGGAAGATCGTCTGGAACAGGAAGCCCTCGACCGAGCTGCCGTACTTCTTCGGCGTCGTCGAGTCGTAGCCCTGCGGCGAGTACACCGTGATGTTGAGGCCGGCTTGCTTGACCGCCTTGGCCGCCGCGACGTTGCCGTCGAGGTCCATGCACGTGCTGAGGAACTGCACGCCCGCACTCCGCATCTTGGCGATCTCGCCCGAGATGTCGGTGAAGCCGAAGTTCAAACCGGTCGACCGGTAGACCTGGTCGAGGCCGTACTTCTTGTACGACGCGGACTGACCGTCACCACACGAAACCGACTGGGCGGCACCGTCGTAGTCCATGATCCCGACCTTGGTCGCGCCCACGGACTTGGCGATGTACGGAAGGTAGGTGCCGGCCTCGCCGAAGACGCTGCGTGAGCCGCTCTGGCCGAAGAGGTTCTTCCCCTTCATCCACTCCTGGTTGATGTTCCAACCGAACACCGGCGTCGTCGTCGTCGCCAGGTACGTGGCTCCGAGGAAGCTCTGCGTCGCCACCGGCAGGATCGCGAAGACCTTGTCCTGCTCCACCAGGGCACGGGCCTGCGAGATGTCCTGCGACGCACGACTCGCGTCGTCACGCTGGGCCACGACCTTCAGCTTCCGGCCGTAGATCCCGCCCTTCGCGTTGAACCACTTCACGTAGGCGTTGAGGCCCTGGAACGCTTGGCCCTGGAGGCTCTGTCCGCCCGTGACTCCGGCCAGACCGCCGATGTTGATCGTCGTCGCGGTCACGCCCGGGCCACTCGCGGCGCTCCGGGCCGCAGGTGAAGCGCCCGCCAGCCCCTCAAAAGCAAGGGCGAGCACCAGCCCGAAAACGGTCACCAATGTCAGCCGATTACGCATTCCGTATCCCCCCGGTTACGAAGACGCGATACCTCAGGTGGCGAGACAGTACGTGATGTCGCGGAAAAAAACAGGGCGGTCTGGCCATTTCCGTCGGGTTTCGCAAATCGGAGCCCGGGAACCGTGGGCATTTCCCATGAGTTCCGAATCCGGGTGCGTCGGGCCGGCCCCGGCCGTTCTGCTTCCTCAGGGCCTCGCGCGAGGATCTGACCATGCCCCGGACCCTGGTCGTCTTCCACGCGCATCCCGACGACGAGTGCATCCTCACGGCCGGTGTGATGGCCCGCGCCGCGGCCGCAGGTGACCGGGTCGTCCTCGTCGTCGCGACCAAGGGTGAGGTCGGCGAGGTGGACGAGGGGTTCCTCGACCCGGGCGAGTCACTCGCCGATCGGCGCGTGCTCGAGTCGGAGGCGTCGTGCGCGGTGCTCGGCGTCTCCCGTCTCGAGTTCCTCGGCTACCGCGACTCCGGGATGATGGGCGAACCCACCAACGACGAGCCCGGCGCGTTCTGGCGCGCCGACGTGGAAGAAGCGGCGCAGAGGTTGGCCGCGATCCTCCGGGATGAGCAGGCCGACGTCCTCACGATCTACGACCCCAAGGGGAACTACGGGCACCCCGACCACATCCAGGTGTACCGGGTCGGCAAGCGCGCGGGTGAGCTCGCGGGCACGCCACGCGTGTTCCAGGCAACCGCCAACGGCGATCACATCCGCAGGCTCTCGAGCGAGGTCATGGGTGAACTCCCCGAGGGCGTCGACCGACCCGACCCGGGCGACCTGGGGCTCTCCGAGTCGGAGATCACCACATCCGTCGACGTGAGCGATCTCATGGAGCTCAAGCGCGCCGCGATGGCTGCGCACGCGAGCCAGATCGGGGACAACTCCTTCTTCCTCGCCCTGCCCATGCCGGGGTTCACGGTCGCGTTCGGCACCGAGTGGTTCGTGCGCGAAGGCGAGGTGCCTCACGGCGTCGTCGCGGTGCACGATCTCTTCACCGACTGACGCTTCACCGTCTCTTCGACGCGCGCACGCCGCTCAGGAGCCGGGTTCGCCGACCAGCTCGTCGGCCGCCTTCAGCAGCTCGGCGAACGCCTCGGGCACGAAGTCGGCGATGACGTCGACCTCGGGCACGGTCTCGCGGCAGGCGAGGAACCCGAAGTCGACCGAGCCCAGATAGCTCATCACGGTGATGTTGAGCGCAGCGCTGTGGAAGATCGGGCCCATCGGGTGCAGCGAGACCGCCCGGGCGCCGGCGCAGTAGACCGCGAACGCAGGCCCCGGGACGTTGGAGACCATCACGTTGTGCATCGGGAACTGGGCCGAGAACTGCTTGTAGAAGCGGATGCCCTGGGAGAAGACCTGCGGCGCCGCGATCTCGGCCCAGTCGTGGATCGTCCGGCCCCCGATCTCGTCGTGGATCTGCTTCGCACCGTTGGTCACCGAACGGACCGCGCGCAGCCGCTCGACCGGGTCGACGATCTGGGTAGGCAGCTCGGTGAACATCGCGGAGAGCTGGTTGCCCATGAGGCCGCGGTGGTCTTCGGACCGGACCGAAGTGGGGATGGCGGCGACGAGTGGGCGCTCCGGGAGCTCGTCGCCCCGCTCGAGGAACCGGCGCAGCGCGCCGGTGCAGACCGCAAGGATGACGTCGTTGACCGTCACCCCGAACGCGTTCTTCACCCGCTTCACGTCGTCGAGCGGGATCGAGACGAACGCGACCTTGCGGTGCGGCGTGATCGGCCCGTTGAGCGACGTGCGGGGCGCGGCGAACGGCACGCCACTCGACACCTCGCCGTCGCGGAGCTTCTGACCCACCCGCAACGCCGACTTCGCCATGTTGCCGACCGCGCGGGCCGCCAGTGCCGGCCGGTTCGCGATCGAAGGGATCGAGCCGAGCAGCAGCTCCACCTCGGTCGGCACGCGGTCGGGCTCCCAGTCGTCGGGCTCGTCGCGGGGCGCGGGATCGGGCTCGAGGTCGAAGAGGCCGGCCATGAGCTCCACCCCCGACACGCCGTCGATGCACGCGTGGTGCACCTTGGCGATCAACGCCACGTGCCCGTGCTCGAGCCCGTCGACGACCCAGATCTCCCACAGCGGCCGGGTGCGGTCGAGCTGGCGACCCGCGATCTCGGCGGTGAGGTCGGCCAACTCCGCGCGCCCACCCGGGGACGGGACGGTGGCCCGGCGTACGTGGTGCTCGACGTCGAAGTCGGGATCCTCGACCCAGATCGGGTGGTCGAGCTGGAACGGCACGTTGACGATGCGGCGACGGAAGGGCGGCAACAGGTCGAGCCGACCGGCAACGAGCGCACGCACGCGTTCGACGGTGAAGCCACCGTCGACGCCCGTCGGGTCGAACACGCACGTCGCGAGCACGTGCATGTGGTTCTCGGGCGTCTCGAGGGCCAGGAAGGCGGCGTCGACCCCACTCAGTCGCAGCATCTCGGGCCTCCCTCCGGACTGGTCGACGGGGCCAGATTACCGGCCTACCCGCCGGTCACTCCGAGGTGATCGCTCCGAGGTGATCGCTCCGAGGTGCCGGGCGCGCGGCGGGCGTCAGCGGTTCAGCGCGAGGCCGGTGCAGAGCGAAGCGACGCCGAGCATGAAGACGCCCTGCAGGTAGAGGCCCACCGCGAGCAGCACCACACCGATGCCGAGGCAGAAGACCGCCCCGCCGACCAACCCGCCCCGGATCCGTTCGGTCGCAGGGTCGGACAGCAGCACCGGCTCGGGAAGAAGGTCTTTGGTGCGGAGCTGCGCGGCCATCGCGTGAGTCTGTCCGATCGTGCGGCATCGCGCACGTTCCCGCGACAATGGGGCCATGCCGGGTCTCTTCCTCGCCGTGAGCATCGTGGGGGCGCTCTTCACGCTCAACGCGTACTTCCCGATCCGGCGGACGGTGCAGCTCGGGTTCCCGAGCTTCATCGCGGCCTGGGTGACCAACGAGGCCGCGCCGCTGCAGCTGCTCTGGCAGATTGCGGCGACCGTGCTCTTCGTGATCCTCGGCGCGCTCGACCACCCTCTGGGCTGGGTGGGGCTCGGGATCACGCTCGTGTCGTGGGCCGCGCTGATCGGGCTGATCGTCCAGTCGTTCGGCACCCGGTCGTCGATGGTCCATGCGCTGGCGGCGGTGTTCGGTCCGGACTTCGAGGATCACATCGATACCGATCTCGCCGGGTCCGAGCCCCGGCGCCTGGCCTGGAGGCAGATCTTCTTTCCGCTCCGGTTCTCCACCCGTGCGGTCGAGGTCACCCGCAACGTCGCGTACCGGGAACAGAGCGGCCGTAGGGGTCGGCTCGACGTCTACCGACCGAAGGGATCGGACGCTGGCGACGCGCGCCCGACGCTCCTCTACGTCCACGGCGGCGGCTGGATCACTGGCAGCAAGCGCGACCAGGGTCGACCGCTGCTCGAGCGGCTCGCCGGCGACGGCTGGGTCTGCGTCGCCTGCAACTACCGGCTCGCGCCGCGCTCGGTGTTCCCCGCGCAGGCCTTCGACGTGAAGGAGGCGCTCCGGTGGACGAAGGAGGTCGGCCCCGCGTACGGGGTCGATCCGGGTTTCGTCGTCATCGGGGGCGGCAGCGCCGGCGGTCACCTCGCCGCCCTCACCGCGCTGACCGCAAACGACCCGGGATTCCAGCCCGGATGGGAGTCGGTCGACACGTCGGTCGCCGCGTGCGTGTCGTTCTACGGCGTCTACGACTTCACCAACGGCGCGCACCAGTTCCACCCCGAGACGCTGCCCTGGCTGCTCCGCAAGTTCGTGATGCGGGTCCCGTTCGACGACGAGCACCGGAACGCATACGAGCAGGCGTCGCCGTATTTCCGCATCAATCCGGACGCCCCACCGTTCCTGATCGCCGCCGGCACGCGGGACACACTGGTGCCGATCGCGGAGGCCCGGCGCTTCGTCGCCGCGCTGCGCGAGGTCTCGCGGGCGCCGGTCGTCTACGCCGAGCTCCATGGCGCGCAGCACGCGTTCGACACGTTCCACTCGATCCGCACCGCGCTCGCGCTCACCGGCGCGCAACAGTTCGTCGACGTGCTCCGGACCGCGTACCGCCGGGGCGTACCGCTCCTCACCGGGGCGTTGCCCGGTCCGGCCCGGCCGGGGCCGGCTACTTCACTCCCGGATCCCCCGGGATCAACCAGCGTCGCGACCTCCGTAACGCCGGTCGGTAGCGCAACGAACGGTCCGACGACCACGGGGCGAACGGCGCCATCGTGATCGCCGCGATACCCAGCAACGGCTGGTCGTAGTTCACCCGCCAGCCGCGGAAGTCGGCCCAGGCCTGATCGAGGTCGGAGAGCAGTGGCACCCCCACCTGCCGCATCCGTTCGACGGCGTCGTCGAACTCGGAGCGGTCGATGCTGATCGGGTCGCCGGGATCGGGGTCGTCGGCGTACGGCACCCCGAAGAACCCGGCGATCGCCCGCAACGAGAGGAAGCCGGAACGGATGCAGAGGGCGGCCTGCGGTGCGCGCGGCACGTCGACGACCGAGAGATGCAGTGCTGCGGCATCCAGCACCGCGCCTCCCGCGGTGACCCACGACCGGTCGGGCCGGGGTGATCGCAGGAACACCAGCGCCGCGAGCGAGGTGTGGGTCTCCTCGACCTCCGAGAACCAGGTCTGCCAGGCGGTCCAGATGTCGTCGAGGTTGTCGATCCGGTTGATGAGCTGCGCGCGTCGCAGGAGATCGACGGCGGTCGGAGGCGTGCCGGCCCGCACCGACATCTGCGCGACGAGTACCTCGCGCCGCGAGAAGGCGGTGTAGATCGTCGGGAGATACGCGATCAGGAGGCCGAGGATGCCGATCCCGAGCGATGCCTCCGCGAAGGAGACCGTGAGGCGGGTCCAATCGGTGTGCTCGAGGAAACCGAGCGTCAGCAACGACGAGCCGCTCGACGCGTACGCGTTCTTCCACGAGCCGGGATCGAGCGACCAGAACATCAGCATGAACCCGATCATCAACATCACGAGCCATACGAGCGGGAGCAGCAGCAGGCAGATCGGCGAGTACAACGCCATGAGCGCGTCCCGTTGTTCGTAGGTCTTCTGGTGGTTCGTGATCAGGTCGAAGACGCGCCGGACGGCGAGGAACACCAGGCGGGTGATCTTCGGTGACGCCGCCCGGGGCAGCACGAAGGTGCGCAGCGCCGAGTCACCCATCAACAAGATCAACAGGACGCCGAGTGCGAACGCGACGATCCTGATCACCAGTTCCATTGCCTGATCCTCCCATCCCGACGGCCACGACGCGATGGGATGCGTCGGGCGTGGCGCGTCAGTCGTCCGGCGTGGGCGGCCGCCGCTGCTGCTTGGTGCGCGAGCGCTGCCGCTTCGCGTCGACCCTCCGCTCCTTGCTGCCGCGCGTCGGACGGGTGTCGACCCGGGGGCGTTCGACCCGTAGCGCGTCGGCCAGGCGTGCGGCGAGCCGTTGCAAGACGAGCTGGCGGTTGCGGGCCTGCGAACGCGAGTCCGACGCGACGACGCGGACGTTGGGACCGAGCCGTTCGAGCAGCTTGGCCCGTTGGCGCGGTCCGAGCGAGGGCGAGTGCTCGACGTCGAAGTGCGCCTCGACCCGCGTGTTCGCGGTGTTGGCGTGCTGACCTCCGGGGCCGCCGGAGCCCGTGGCGCGCCACTCGAGCTCCGACAGCGGGATGCGGAGCCCACCGTTGACGCGCAGCCAACTCCCCTCGGTGACCATGCAAGACGGTAGTCAGGCGCGGGGCGCAACCGGACGACCCGCGGCTTTCCGAAGGTTCGGTACGAACGTCGCGACCGCTACGGTCACGGTCCGAGACGTCGACGGTACGGCAGGAGTTCGTGGTGGAGATCGAAGCGATCATCGAGATCCCGAAAGGATCACGGAACAAGTACGAGATCGATCACGAGACCGGGGCGATCTGGCTCGACCGCCTGCTGTTCACGGCCATGCAGTACCCCGCCGACTACGGCTTCTTCCCCGGCACACTGGGCGAGGACGGCGATCCGCTCGACGTGCTGGTCCTCCTCGACGAGCCGACGTTCCCGGGTTGCCACATGCTCGTGCGGCCGATCGGAGTGTTCTGGATGCGCGACGAGAAGGGGCCCGACGCCAAGATCGTGGCGGTACCGGCCCACGATCCCCGTTGGGCGGGCGTCAACGACATCACCGACATGCGCAGCTTCGTCCTCGACGAGATCGCCCACTTCTTCGACGTGTACAAGGACCTCGAGCCCGACAAGAGCACCGAGACCCGCGGGTGGGAAGGCGTCGGGCCGGCGATCCAGGAGATCGAAGACGCCCGTAAGCGCGCGCA
>JAODBH010000144.1 GCA_025463865.1 Actinomycetes bacterium
TTCCCTCGTCCGCCGCGTATCCCTACACCGGGGGCCAGAACATCAGCCCCGACCTCCAGTGGGCCGGCGCGCCCGAAGGCACCAAGAGCTTCGCGTTGAGCGTGTGGGACCCCGACGCCCCGACCACGGTGGGCTTCACCCACTGGATCTTGTTCAATCTCGATCCGAGCCTCACCGGCCTCGAGGCCGGCGCCGGCGCCGCAGGCAAGAACCCCCCGGCGAGCATGCTCGGCCTCGCCGACTTCGGTGACAGCGAGTACGCGGGGATGGCTCCGCCCGAGGGCGACGACCCCCACCACTACATCTTCACCGTCTACGCGCTCGACGTCCCCGAGCTCGATTCCGGGTCGACCACCACCTACCCGAAGTTCCGGTTCCTGATCCGGGGCCACGTGCTCGCCGAGGCGACGATCACCGGGCGCTACGCAACCTGATCCATCCCCCCTTTCCGCGCGCGGCAGCAGACCTGAGGAGCCTCCGATGACCGATCCCTTCACCGCGAACGAGCAGTCCAAGACCTGGGGCATCGGCGGCGACCTGCCCGTCAATCGACTCGGGTTCGGCGCCATGCGCATCACGGGTCCCGGCATCTGGGGTGAGCCGCCCGACCACGACGAGGCCATCAGGGTCCTCCGCCGCGCGGTGGAGCTCGGCGTCAACTTCATCGACACCGCCGACTCCTACGGCCCGTTCGTCTCCGAGCGACTCATCGCCGAGGCCCTGCACCCGTATCCCGAGGACCTCGTGATCGCGACGAAGGGGGGGCTCCTGCGCGACGGCCCCGACCAGTGGCGGCCCGACGGCCGGCCGCAGCGCATCCGGGCCGCCTGTGAAGAGAGCCTCGAGCGGTTGAAGCTCCAGCAGATCCCGCTCTACCAATTCCACCGGCCGGACCCCGAGGTCCCCTTCGAGGACTCGATGGCCGCGTTCATCGAGCTCAAGGACGAGGGCAAGATCCGGCACATCGGCGTGAGCAACGTCACCGACGCGCAGATCTCGCTCGCACTGTCGTTGACCCCGATCGTGTCGGTGCAGAACCGCTACAACCCCACCGACCGCAGCTCGAACGACGTGCTCGACCGCTGCGAGATCGAGGAAATCGCGTTCCTGCCCTGGGCCCCGATCGGAGGCACCGGCGGCGTGAACGACGCCACCCTCAACGACATCGCCGACGCGCACGGCGTGTCGCCGCGGGTCGTGATCCTGGCTTGGATGCTCGCGTTCTCGCCGTGCATCGTCCCGATCCCCGGTACCGGTTCGGTCGCCCACCTCGAGGAGAACCTGAAGGCGAACGACCTCGAGCTGTCCCCCGCCGAGGTCTCGGCCCTCGCCGGTCTCGGCCGTTAGTTCCTGCCCGACGACCCCACGGTCGCCGGGGGACGCATCACTCGATGAGATCGTCGCGGAGGGCGCCGATGCTGTCGGGGTCGAGGCCCTGGGCGACGAGATAGTCCTCGATGGAGCCGTACTGGTCCCGCAGAGCTTCGAGGACCGCGCGCATCGACTCGGCGTTGATGCGGAAGTAGGTCTGGCCGACCTCGGCGAACTCGTTCGCGGCCTCGGCGCGCGCTCGGTGCCGCGCGATGAGGTCCTCCATGTGCTCCTCGGTGAGCGCGTAGTCGGCGGCCACGATGCCGTCGTCGACGCCCAGCACCGAGAGCAGCAGGGCGGCGACGATGCCGGTGCGGTCCTTGCCCGCGGCGCAGTGGAACACGACCGGCTGGTTGGCCGGGTTGGCGATGATCCGCAGCACGCCCGCGAACCGGGTGCCGTAGCGGTCGAGCATTCCCAGGTAGACCTCGTCGACGGTCATGGTGCCCGGCGGCGGAGCATCGGCCGGGCGCTCGATCCGGTCGGCCCGCACCTCGTCGACGATCGGCAGGTGATGCACGGTGACGCCCGCGTCGCCCAGAGGCCCGTGGCCGAAGGTCTCGACCTCGTACGGCGAGCGGAGGTCGACGACGGTGAGCAGCCCCAGCTCGTCGACCACGTGTGCGATGTCGGCGACGCTCATGTGCGAGACCGAGTCGCTGCGGAACACGCGCCCGGGCCTGAGGTGGCGGCCGTCGGCGGTGGGGTATCCGCCGAGGTCACGGAAGTTGGCGGGGCCTTCGAGCTCGATCCGGCGCGGGTTCTTGGTCACCCGCGCAGCTTCGCGCGTCGTGCCGGGGGCACGCGTGGCGGCCGCGATGGGCTAAATGTGGGGCATGACCGATGTCCTGGCATACCACTGGCGCGCGATCGAGGTCTTCGGCAACCGGGTGCACCTGGTGGCGCCGTCGAAGTGGACCGCCCCCACGCCCAACCCGGAGCGGGACGTCCGGGCGCTGGTCAACCACCTCACGGCCGAGCAGCTCCGGGTCCCGCTCCTGCTGACCGGCCGCACCGTGGCCGACATCGGTGACCGGTTCGACGGCGACGTGCTCGGGCGCGATCCGGTGGGCGCCTGGAACGAGGCCGCGAGCGAGTGCCTCCGGGCCTTCGACGAGCCCGGCGCCCTCGACCGCACGATTCGGCTGCCGTCGGGAGCGGTCTCGGCGGGGAACTACTGCTGGGACATGACCGCCGACCTGCTCATCCACACCTGGGACCTGTCCCGGGCGATCGACATGCCCGAGAACCTCGACCCCGAGCTGGTCGAGGTGATCTACGAGCGGTCGCTCCCGATCGTCGACCGCCTCGACGCGACCGGCTTCTTCGCGCCCGTCGTCGACCTGCCCGAGGGCTCGACGATCCAGACCCGCCTGCTCGCGCTCTACGGACGCCGCGCGTAGCGGCGTCGCGTCGTACGATCCGGTTTCCGATGCGGACGCATCGATCCAACCGGGGGGAAGCATGGTCGAGTACGGGTTCGATCTCACCGATCAGGTGGCGATCGTCACAGGCGGCGGTACCGGGATCGGCGAGGCGACCGCGAAGCTCTTCGCCAAGTTCGGGGCGCACACCGTCATCGCGAGCCGCAAGCTCGAGAACCTCGAGCGGGTCGCGGGCGAGATCGAGTCGACCACCGATCGCCGCTGTCTCCCGATCCAGTGCGACGTGCGGGACGAGGACTCCGTCAACGCGATGGTCGAGCGCGCGTACCGCGAGCTCGGCCGCATCGACATCCTGATCAACAACTCCGGCGGCGGGTATCTCTTCCCGCTGCTCGACACGCCCGCGGAGAAGTGGGACAACAGCATCGCGCTCAACCTGCGCGGCCCCTTCCTCTGCACCAAGGCCGTCGGCCAGCACATGATCGAGAACGGCGGCGGGCGCATCGTCAACATCTCGTCGGGTGCCGGAGTGTCGGGGGTGCGCGGCGGCGCGGCCTACAGCGCCGGTAAGGCGGGGCTCCAGATGTTCACCCGCGTGACGGCCTCGGAGTGGGGCAAGTTCGGGATCCGCTGCAACGCGGTCGCGGTCGGCCTCGTGGCCAACGAGGGCTCGCGCCGGTCGTGGGCCCGATCGGGCATGGACGAGGACGAGATCGCCCGCGGGTTCCCGCTGGGCCGGGTCGGCTACCCCGACGACATCGCGTGGCCGATCCTGTTCTTCGTGTCGACCGCTTCCGACTACGTGAGCGGCGAGACCCTCTTCGTCGCCGGCGGCCCCGCATTGGGCGGCCTCACCGACTAACCGGTTGCTGCGCGACGCGTTCGGGCCGGTCGAAGTGAAGCCTCAGTCCACCGGTCCCGTGCGGGCCCGGTCGAGGTCCCACGCCGCGTTGACCAGGCCGATGTGGGTGAAGGCCTGGGGGAAGTTGCCGAGCTGTCCGCCGGTGGCGGCCTCGACCTCCTCCGCCAGGAGACCGAGGTCGTTCGCGAAGCCGATGACCTTCTGGAACAGCGCCTCGGCCCGCTCGAGGTCTCCGAGCTGGGCGAGCGCGCGCACGAGCCAGAAGCTGCAGATGGTGAAGGTGCCCTCGTCGCCCGGTAGGCCGTCGCCGGCGAGGTAGCGGAACACGAGGCCGTGATCGTCGGTGAGACCGCGCGCGATCGCCTCGACGGTGGCGCGCAGCCGCGGATCGTCGGCGTCGAGGAAGCCGGTGATCCCGAGCATCAGGTTCGACGCGTCGAGCGCGTCGGACCCGAAGGACTGGGTGAACGCCCCCACCGACTCGTTCCAGCCCTCGGTCTCGATCGCGTCGCGGATCTCGTCGCGCACGCGCGTCCATTCGTCCACCCGCTCGGCGGCGCGGAGCGCGTCGGCGATCGCGATGGCGCGATCGAGCGCGACCCAGCACATCAGCTTCGAGTACACGTAATGCCGTGGTTCGCCTCGGATCTCCCAGATCCCCGAGTCGGGGTTCCGCCACTCGCGCATCGCGATGTCCGCCGCGCTCACGAGGAACCGCGCCGTCACCACGTCGAACGTCCCCACCTGATCGGCGAGCAATGACGCCGCGCCGAGCAGCTCGCCGCTCGTGTCGAGCTGCACCTGTTGCCAGGCACCGTTACCGATCCGTACCGGGGCGCTCCCCGCGAAGCCGGCGAGATGCTCGAGCTCGTGCTCGGGGAGCAGGCACTCACCACCGACGCCGTACAGGATCTGCAGGTGCTCATGGTTACCCCTCGAGCGCCCGGTAGCGATGCTGAGGAAGTCGAAGAAGCGGCCCGCCTCGTCGGGGCAGGCCGCGACCCACAGGGCATCGAGGGTGAAGCTCGCGTCGCGCACCCAGCAGTACCGGTAGTCCCAGTTGCGGGTACCGCCGATGGTCTCGGGCAACGACGTGGTGGGTGCGGCCACGATGGCTCCGGTGGGCGCGTAGGTCAGGGCCTGGAGCAGCATGCCGCCGAAGCGGACGATGTCGGCGTAACGACCCCTGTACGACTGGTGCAGCTCGGCCCACGACCGCCACCCTTCGATCGTGCGGTCGACGAGCCCGTCCATCGCGTCGTGGCCGAGCGGGTCGGGCCGGCGGGAGAACGGTGACGCGAGCTGCATGGAGGTGAGGAGCACGTCGCCCTCGGCCACCGCGACCGTCGCCCGGAGATCGCCGGCGTCGTCGATCTCGATCCCCATGTCGGACGACACGACCGACGCCTGAGGGCCGCCTCGGGCGACGTAGCCCCCCTCGGCCATCTGCCAGCTCGGACGGATCAACCCGTATTCGCTGCGCGCCGTGAGGTCGAGCTCGCACTCGACCGAACCGGAGACACCCTCGAGCCGGCGCACGATGACGTGCGGGGAGCCGTGACCGATGCGGTGGCCACGGTCGTCGGGACCGAAGACCATCGCGTCGGTCAGCTCCACCACACCCGTCGCGCATTCGAACCGGGTCCGGAGCACCATCGTCTGCGGAAGGTACTCACGGCTGACCGACGCCTCGCCCGTCGGCCCGATGCGCCAGTGCCCGGCGGCCGGGTCGAGGAGGCGGGCGAAGATCGACGGCGAGTCGAAACGGGGAACACAGGCCCAGTCGATCGAGCCCTCACGGTTGACGAGCGCCGAGCCCTGGCAGTCGGAGAGGAGGGCGTAGTCGTCGATCGACCGGGGTGGCTCCACCTGGTCAGACGTTCCCGTCGAGGCCGAGTCCCCGGCGCAGGGCGTAGAGCTCCTCGGCGGCCGCGCGACGGGAGACGGCGGCGGTGGGGATCACGCTCGAACCGTGGAACGTGCCCGGGAACGAGTGCAGCTCGACGTGCACGCCGGCCTCGAGCAACCGGAGCGCGTACTGGATGCCCTCGTCCCGCAGCGGGTCGTATTCGTTGGTGGAGATGTAGGCGGGCGGCAGGTTGCCGAGGTCGGTCGCACGCGCGGGCGCGGCGTAGGGCGAGACGTCGCCGCGGTCGTCGCCGAGGTAGTACTGCCAACTGAGCTCGGCGCTCGGGCGGTTCCAGAGCGGGGTGTCGACGAAGTCGCGCATGCTGGTGGTCTCGAGCCGGTCGTCGAACACCGGCATGCCGAGGCACTGGAAGCAGAGCGCCGGGCCGCCGCGGTCTCTCGTGAGCAACGCGAGCGCGCCGCCGAGTCCACCGCCGGCCGAGCGTCCGACCACCGCGATCCGCTCGACGTCGATGCCCAGCTCGTCGGCCTGGGCCGCCATCCACACCAACACGGCGTAACAGTCCTCGATCCCGGCCGGGAAGGGGTGCTCCGGCGCGAGGCGGTACTCGACCGAGACGACGGTGACGTCGAGGGCGCTGGCGAGCGCCACGCCCGCGCCGTGCTCCACGTCGACGCTCCCCATTACGAAGCCGCCGCCGTGGATGTAGACGATCGCCGCCGTCGGTGCGGTGGCGTCGCGAGGCCGGAACACCCGGACCGCGACATCAGGATCACCATCAGGGCCGGGGACCAGCCGGTCCTCGATCACGAGACCCGAGTCGTCCACGACACGGGGATTCGCCGCCACCATGTCGGCGAGGCCTTGGCGGGCCGACCCGATGTCGAGCAGATCGTTCGTCGGCAGGAGCGGCACCATGACGGCGAGCTCGGGGTCGTACGCGCGGTCCATCGAAAGCTCCTCCGTCGGTTCGGCGCCGGAATCCTGACCCATCGCGAACCCCCAGGGAAACCGTCCGCTTCGACTGCTTCGGAGAGGGCCTCAGAACGAGATGACGGTGCGGATCACCTCGCCACCCACCATCGCGTCGAAGGCCTCGTTGATGCCGTCGATCCCCGACCGGCGGCTGATCATCCCCTCCAGATCGAGCTGGCCGGAACGCCACAGCCGCAACAGCCGGTGGAAGTCGGAGCGCACGTCGGACGAGCCGTAGTAGCTGCCGACGAGCGTCTTCTCGTTGAAGAACATCTCGAACGCGCTGAACTGGAAGATGTCGTCGGGATTGCCGGCGCCCACCACACAGGCGGTCCCGCCCCGGTGGACCGCGTCCCACGCGGCCCGCATCGTGTTCGCCAGGCCGATGACCTCGATGGCGTAGTCGAAGCCGTCGCCGGTGAGCTCGGCCTTCAGCTCGTCGAGGTCCTCGGGCGCGCAGGCTGCCGTCGCCCCGAACTGGAGCGCGAGCTCCCGCTTCCGCTCGAACAGGTCGACGGCGACGATCGTCGACGCGCCCGCGATGCGGGCGCCCTGGATCGCGGAGATGCCCACTCCCCCGCAGCCGAACACGACGACCGACGAGCCCGGCGTGACCTTGGCACTGTTGATCGCGGCCCCGACGCCGGTCGTGACGCCGCAGCCGATGAGCGACGCGACGTCGAACGGGATGTCGTCGTCGATGACGATCGCCGCGTCCTGGCGGACGGTGGTGAAGTTGCTGAAGCTGCCGACGCCGTTCATGCTGTGGACCGGGTCGCCCCCGAGGCGGAACGTGGGCCGCATGCTCCCGTCGCGGTACATCGTGTTGCACAGCTGGGGCCGGTGGCGATCGGTGCAGTTGACGCACCAACCGCACGGCGACGACCACGCCACGATCACGTGGTCGCCCACCTTGACGCGGGTCACCGCCGACCCGATCTCGGTCACGACGCCGGAGCCCTCGTGGCCGAGCACCGCGGGCACCGGGTGCTCGAAGGTGCCGTTCAGGATCGACAGGTCGGAGTGGCAGACGCCCGTGGCCTTGATCTCGACCACGACCTCGGTCGGGCCCGGCTCGACGGTCTCCATGTCGTCGACGACCTCGAGCAGGCGATCGCCGGGGTTCCGCAGGAATGCAGCGCGCATGGTTCCTCCGAGGAGCTCAGGGTCAAGTTCTTGAGGGGCGGGTGGTCATGGCGGCGCGGATCTCTTCGAGCCAGACATCGATCATCGGGTCCACCTCGGGCGAGGGCAGCACGAGGAACCGGTTGTCACGGATCGCCGCGACCGCGGCCGCGGCCACGTCGGCGGGCTGCAGGCGGCTGCCGTCGACGGCTTCCCGGTACTTCGTGGCGACGTTCGCGTCGGTGTGCGAGATTCCCGCGAGCTCCGGCGGTCGGTTCCGCTCGCTCGCGTAGATCCGGGTCCGCACGTTGGCCGGGCACAGCAGCGACACGCCGACGCCCGACGCGGCGAGCTCCTTGCGGGCCGCGCCCGCGAGACCGACGAGCGCGTGCTTGGTCGCGCTGTAGGCACCCAACGCGGGAGTCGGGATCAACCCGGCCGTGGATGCGGTGATGACGACGTGACCCCGACCCCGCCGCACGAGCCCGGGCCCGAACGCCCGCAGGCCGTGGACCACACCGAGCACGTTGACCTCCAACAGCCATCGCCAGGTCGACTCGCTGGTGTCGATCACGCGCCCGCTCGGCGACACGCCGGCGTTGAGGCAGACGATGTCGACGGGCCCGAGCTCCTGCTCGGTCTCCTGGCGTAGCCGCTCCGACGCGGCGGCGAAGCGGACGTCGGTCTCGACGCCGACAACGGGCGCGTCGTCGGCGTGCAACTCGGCCATCGTGGCCTGCAACGCTTCGGCGTCGACGTCGGCGAGCGCGACCTTGCACCCCGCCCGCAACAGCTCGTCGACCAACGCGCGGCCGATGCCGCCCGCCGCCCCGGTGACCACCGCGACGTGGCCTTCGAGGTCCGCCGTCATGGCGCGCGGTTCACTGATCGGCGGGGATGGGCACGGTCACGGTGTCGCGCCCCGACCGCAGCACGGTGCCCGGCCGCTCGCCCGTGTACTCCTGGCCCCGCACGATCTCGACCCCGTTGACGAAGAGATGGTCGAGGCCGGTCGCGCCGCCGACCAGCCGCTCGCCCCCGGCGGGAAGGTCGGCCGCGGTCCGTACCGGCTCGGGCCCGAAGGTCTCGGGGTCGAAGACGACGAGGTCGGCGTGCCAGCCGATCTGCACGCGTCCCCGTTGGCGCAGCCCGTACATCCGTGCCGGCACATCGGTGACCAGGCGCACGGCCTCCTCGAGCTCGATGAGCTCACGGTCGCGCACGGAGGGGCCCACCAGCGAGGAGATGCAGTTGAACGTCCAGATGGTGTCGAGGTGCGCGCCGGCGTCGGAGCCACCGATGACGACGCGCGGATCGCGCCACAGCTCGGCCCGCAGGGCCCAGTTCTCGTCGTTGTCGTCGATCGGCAGCGGCACCAGGCCCGTGTGCAGGTTGTCGGCCACGACCACGTCGCAGAGGGCATCGAAGACGCCGACCCCGCGCTCACGCGCGACCTCTCCCGCCGTACGGCCTTCCCATCGCTGGTTCTCCGGCGCCACCACCTGGGCAAACGTGGTCTCCGGCCAGTTGGCCCACCAGGGCGCATCCGCGCTCGCCGCCTCGAGCCGGCGGCGCGTCTCGGGGTCGCGCAGGGCCCGGATCTTCGCGTCGGCGGGCAGCGCCATGACCTCGGGCCAGTCGGGAAGCATGTCGTAGACGAAGCCGGTGGCGAACGACAGCCGCATCGCCTGCGGGTCGGGCATCGTGAGGGCGATGACGCGGGCACCGTGGTCGGCCGCGTGGTCCGACGCCCCCAACTTGTTGCGGATCTTCTTGGTGCCGCCGAGCACGCCGAGCAGGTTCCAGTTGACCGTGCGCCGGGCCGCGAGCGACATCGCGGTCAGGAGCTCGTAGACCGCGTCGTCGAAGTAGAGCTGGGCACTCGGGACGATCTCCAGAATCGTCCCCTCGTGGTCGCGCAGGGCCCTGCACAGCGCGAGCAGCTCGGCCGGCGACGCGTGTCGCGACGGCACCGGGTCGCCGTGATGGTCGCGGTGCGACTCGGCACGCGAGCTGGAGAAGCCGAGCGCGCCCGCTTCGAGGCTCGCGTGCACCATCCGGCCCATCGCCGCGACCTGGTCGTCGGTCGCGAGCTCGCCGACCGCGGCCGCGCCCATCACGAGCCGCCGAATGGTGGAGTGACCGACGAGGAACCCGGCGTTGACCGCCACCTGACCTTCGAGGACGTCGAGCCATTCGCCGAAGGTCGACCAGCCGAAGTCGACCGCGGCTTGAAGGCTCTCGACCGGCATCCCCTCGACCCGGGCGAGCATGCGGGTGATGTAGTCGGTCGTCTCCGGGACGACGGGCGCGATCGTGAACCCGCAGTTGCCACCCACGATCGTCGACACGCCGTGCAGCGGCGACGGGCTGACCCCCGCGTCCCAGAGGATCTGGGCGTCGTAATGCGTGTGCGGGTCGATGAAGCCCGGCGCGACGATCCGGCCGTCCGCGTCGACGGTGCGACGGGCCGGCTCGTCGATCTTCCCGAGCGCGACGATGCGGCCGTCGCGCACGCCGACGTCGGCCCGCCGCCGGGGCGCGCCGGTTCCGTCGACCAGTTCGGCCCCGGTGATCAGGAGGTCAAGCACAGCAGGTCACACAGGGCCTCACGCCGAAGGTCGCGCAAGGGTCCGTCGAGCACGGCTCAATCAAGGACGCCGGGATCGCGGCGGATGACCCGGCGGGCCATGGCCTCGAAGTGGCCGTCGAATGCGGTCGGGTGCGCGTCGATCATCGTGCGGAGGTTCTCCACCACCGAGCGCTCCATCGGAACGCCGGTGCCGAGCGCTTCGACGTGCCACGCCTGTCGGCACCGCCACTCGAGGACCATCGACCGCATGTACGCCTCGGTGATCGTCTTGCCCAGGATCATGACGCCGTGGTTGCCGAGCAGCGCCACGTCGGCGTCACCCAGCGCGTCGACCACGTCGGACGCGTTCGAGACCTTGTTGACCGCACCTTCGTACTGCGTGTGGACCGCGAGCTCGCCGGCCCACATCGCGCTGGTCTGGTCGTAGATCCCGGGCGCACGGTGCGCGTCGGCCCAGATCGTCCCCCAGCGCGGGTGGTTGTGGACCACGACGCCGGCCTCGCGCTTCTGGTGCAGCACGATGTGCAGCATCACGGCCTTGGAGATCTCCCAGTGGCCCTCGAGCTGATTGCCCTCGGCGTCCATGCGGCAGACGTCGCTCGCGGTGAGCTCGTCCCACGTGAGGCACCACGGGTTCACGAGGAACGTGCCGTCGGGCTGCTTGTAGGTGATGTGGCCGCTCAGATGGTCGTCGTAGCCCTCGTTGAAGAGCACGCGGGCGAGCAGCGCCAGCTCGGCCTTCGGGCTCACGTCGAGCTGCGGAAACCCTGCGAGTGCCGGTTCGGTCCTGGTCATACGTCGCTCCCCACTCGGTCGCACGCCGGGACGAAGTCGAAGACCCGGCGGGCATTTCCCTGCATGAGCTTGTAGCGCGTCTCGTCGTCGAGGCCGGCGAGGAGACGTTCGGCGTTGGCCATCGAGTTCGGGAAGGTCCCGTCCCCGTGGGGATAGTCGGACTCCATCATCACGTTGTCGACGCCGACGGCGTCGAGGTTCTTGATGCCGAACTCGTCGTTGATGACGCAGCCGTAGATGTGGTCGCGGAAGAGCTCCGCGGGCGTGGCCTCGGGCCCGAGATCGTCCTGCGGGTTGAGGTCGTAGTCGAAGGCGTCGTACTTCCGGGCCCACGGCATGTGCTCGATGCTGTACTTCGCCCGTTCGAGGATGAACGGGATCCAGCCGATGCCGCCCTCCGACAGGCAGATCTTCAGGTTGGGGTACTTGTGCAGCTTGTGGGAGAAGAGCCAGTCGGCGGTGGCGTACGCGAGGTTGAGCGGCGAGAGCAGCGCCGACACGTAGATCGGTGCGTCGGGCGCGGTGTTGGGCACCATCGACGACGACCCGAAGTGGATGCAGATCGGCAGACCGGTCTCGTTCACCGCGTCGAGGAAGGGATCCCAGAAGCCGTCCTTGTCGTGCAGTGACGGGAGGCCGAGCTTGGCGGGGTTCTCGGAGAAGCTGACGGCCTTGGCGCCCATGGCCGCGGCGCGGCGCACCTCCGCCGCGGCGAGCACCGGATCCCACAGCGGGATGATCACGAGCGGGATGAACCGTCCGGGCGCGGCACCGGCCCAGCCGTCGACCATCCAGTCGTTGTACGCGCGTACGCACGTGAGCGCGAGGTCACGGTCCTTGGCCTCGAGGAAGAGCTGGCCGCAGTACCGCGGGATGGTCGGGAAGCAGAGCGACGCGAGGATGCCGTCGGCGTCCATGTCGACCGTGCGGGCCGCGGCGTCGTAGTAGCCCGCGCGCATCTCGGTGTAGGTCATGAGCCCGGGGACGATGTCGTCCTCGTCCCGCCCGGCCTGCGCGAAGAGTGCCGGCATCGGGATGCGGACGTCCTCGTAGTGCCAGATCGAGGCGCCGTCCTCCTCGACCACGTGGGGGACGCGTTCGCGGTCGGCGTTCGGCACCCGGTCGACCCACACGCCCGGAGGCTCGATCACGTGGTCGTCGACCGAGATCAGACCATCCATTCGTGGGTGCTCCCCATCATCGAGATGGTTGCAACGTAACGACGTGGCCCCTGCCCGTCAACGACCGGCGTCCCCGGTCTTCGTGCGTCCCTCGAGCACGATATGTGTGCTCAGGGGACGCACGAAGCGGGTGGGGCCAAGATGCGGCGGGGGTTGCCGACCAGCATCTGGTCGATCTGGGACTCGGTGACGCCGCGCTCCAGGAGGGCGGGCAGCACGGCCTCGGGGATGTGGCGGTAGTGCCAGTCGGGCTGCGAGCGCTCCTGGATGTCGTCCGGGAGGTGGTGGTTGTAGCAGGACGCGTCGTGGGACAGGACGATCTGGGAGGCGTAGCCCCGCCGCACGAGCTCCACCACCGTGTTCACCCGGTCCTCGAACGGCAGCAGGGCGTTCACACCGAAGCGGTCCATGCCCAGCACCGATCCCGGCGCCATGAGCGCCTCGAGGTACTCGAGATCGGTGGTGTCGCCGCTGTGGCCGATGACGACCCGGCTGAGGTCGACGCCCTCCTCGCGGAACACCCGCTGCTGGTCGAGGCCGACCTTGCTGGCCGCGTGGGTGTGGGTGGTGATCGGCGCGCCGGTGATGAGGTGGGTCTGGGCGACGGCCCGGAGCACCCGTTCGTTCGCCGGCGTCAGGCCCTCCTCGTCGACCGCGCACCTCAGGATCGCGGCCTTGACCCCGGTGTCGGCGATGCCCTCGAGGATGTCGTGCACGAAGAGGTTGACCATCGGGTCGACGCCGCCGTTCGCCCGCGCGGTGCGATGGTCGAAGTAGTGCGAGATCACGTCGAGTGTCCACGCGCCCGCGGCCACGACGATGTTGACGTCGGTGCGCCGCGCGACCTCGGCGACGCGCGGGATGTCGCGGCCGAGGCCGAGGACGGTGAGGTCGACGACCGTGTCGATGCCCAGTGACTTCAGCTCGTTGAGCTTGGTCACCGCGGCCGCGATCTTGACGTCGTCGTCGCCCCACGTCTCGGGGTAGTTCTGCCGGATCTCCATGTCGACGATGAACACGTGCTCGTGCATGAGCGTGCGGCCGAGCCGGTCCGCGTCGATCGGGCCGAGCGCGGTCTCCACCATCTGCGACGTCACCGGGGTCAGGAGTTCGCCAGACCCTTGGTGATGTACTCGTCGACCACCTCGTGCATCCGCAGCACGTTGCCCTCCTGGCGCGGGTTGAGGCGCAGGCCCTCACAGGCCTTCGACCGCATGCCGGCCTGGACGTTGCCGAGGTTGTTGTAGTCCTGCTCGGTGACCTCGCCCCAGTCGCGGTCGTGCCAGTTGGGGTAGTCGCGGATCTTCGGCATCTTCCAGTCGGAGCCCGGGTCGGGCCACTCGAGCACCCAGGTGTCCTTGAGGCAGCTGTTCGGGTCGTGGCCGTTGGGCCGTACCCGGAACATCAGCGCGGTGCCCGGGAACAGGGGGCCGACGACGTTGGGGAAGACGAAGGTGTCCTCGACCGACGTCATCTGCGCGGGCTCGAGGCCGGAGGTGTCGAAGCCCCGGCCGTTGAGAACGCCGAGCCGGTAGTGCTGGTACGCCTCGAGCAGCGTCTGACCCTCCGGCGGGCCCTCGTCCCGCAACGCCTGGACCGCGTCGCGCTCCGCGCCCATGAACGCGCCGCCGAGCGCGTTGACCCGGGAGAACAGGAGCTCACCCTCGTCGTACTCGCTCGGGTCGAGCCCGAGGCGCGGGCTCGGGCGCAGGATGCCCCGAGCGGCACCGATCTGGCCGTAGTGCGCGTGCCCGAGCGGGAACTGCTCGTAGGCGATGGCCACGTCGTCGGTCCACGCGAGGATCTGCTGGTGGAGGCCCTGCACGTGGTACGCCTCGTTGAACGCGTCGACGACCGTCTTCCAGTTCGCGTGGATCACCGTGCTGAGGTACGACCGGAACTTGAGCTCTTCCAGGTGGTACGCGGCGAGCAACGTGGGCAGTGGCTCGAGCATCTCGAGCAACGGCTTGGCGTCGCGGTCGAGGTTGACGAAGATGAACCCGCCCCAGGAATCGACCTGGACGTGCTGCAGCGCGAGGTCGTCGGGGAGGTCGGGGAACTCCTCGCGGTCGGGCACGAAGCGGAGCGTGCCGTCGATCGAGTACGTCCACGAGTGGTACGGGCAGCGGATCGAGTTGCCGTCGAAATGGCCGCACCCGTGCGCGAGCTGCGTGCCCCGGTGCAGGCACACGTTCGGGAAGGCATCGAGTCCGCCCGACTCCGACCGCACGATGATCACCGACTCGTCGCCGATCTGGTACTCGAGGAAGTCACCCGGCGCCGGAATCTGCTCCTCGCGGCCTGCCATCTGCCACACCTTGCCGAACAGGTGCTCCAGCTCGAGCTCGAGGAACTCGGGCGACGTGTAGCGCGCCGCCGGGAGGAAGGCGTTCGGCTGGACGAGCATCGACTCGAGATCGGTTCCGGACATGCTCACCAACCTACCGACCCAGGCGCCGGGCGAGGCGCGGCCCGTAGAGCGTGAGCGCGTTGAGTCCGAGGATCTTCTCCTCGACGTCGGCCGGGAGCTGGCGCTCCTTCACCGACTTCACCGCGCCCGGGTACACCGCGTCGAAGTGCGGGTAATCGGACGCGAAGCACACGTTGTCGGCCCACCCCTGCTCGCAGGTCGAGCCCAGGCCCGGCTCCTCGAGCTCGAAGGTGACGTACGTGCGGGTGTTGAGCACGCCCGTCGGGTCGCCGCCGAGGAAGTCACCCGGGGCGAGCTCGAAGTGCTCCTCGATGCGGTCGGCCCACGTGGGCGCCCACCCGCATCCCGCCTCGAAGAAACCGATACGGAGGTTCGGGAACCGCTGGAACACGCCCGACAGGCTGAGCGAGACCATGGCGGTCATCTGCTCGAACGGGTGGCTGATGATGTGACAGCCCGCGTAGGAGACCATGCGGTCGACGCCCACCGTGTCCATGCCCGAGTTGTACGCCTCGTGCAGCATGATCGGCGCGTCGAGCCGGCCGGCGGTCTCGTAGAGCACGTCGAAGGCCGGGTCGTCAACGGTGCGGCCGCCGATCTTGTTCGGGCGCATCACCCCGGCGACGAAGTCGTACTGCGTGACGCAGCGCTCGAGCTCGGCGGCGGCAAGGGCCGGGTCCTGCTGCGGGAGCAGCGCGACACCGACGAGCTTGCTCGGATCGTTCGCGCAGTACTCGGCGAGCAGGTCGTTGTAGGCGACGCAACACGCGTTGGCGACGTCGGCCCGCTCCAGCAGTCCGAACAGGAGACCCGTGCTCGGGAACAGGACCGCGGCGTCGATCCCCTCGTCCTCCAGGACCGCGAGCCGGACCTTCGGGTCCTTGCCGCCCTCGCGGCGCTCACCACCGGCCGACACGTGGTTCTTCATGCCGCCCGGGTACGGGTACTTGCCCGTCCACACGCGACCTTCGAGTGCGTACTGGACCCGGCCGTCCTTGTCGCCGAGCCACACCGGCGCGAGGTCGCGCAGATCGTCGGGCAGTCGGGCGCGCAGCGCGTCCATGTCTTCCTCGACGTGTCCGTCGGCATCGATGACCAGGCTCATGGGGACTCCTTCTTCACGCGTTGGTCCAACGGGTGGGGCTGACCTCGAACGACCGCGGGCCGTTGCCGACCGCGGCCTCGACGTGCAGGGCGCGCCCGGAGACGGGGTCGAGGTACGTGCGGAACAAGACGTCGGGCCCGGCGGTGCCCCAACGGCGCTCGATCAGGACCGGGCAGCCGTCGGTCCAGTGGGCCGGCGCGATCGCGAGCGGCGCTCCGCTCGCCTCGGCGTACGCGACCGCACCGCGCTGCACGACGCCCGGGTAGAGCGGCGCATCCACGCGACCGCCGCGTTCGCTCGCGGCAGCGGCCTCGCCGTGGGTGACGGGGTGGCTCGGCGGCTCGGCCGCGCGCAGGCGCGCGGCGCGGATCTCGGCCCGCCGGGCTTCGGTCGCGGGCCCGTCGACCGCGCCCGAGGCGTCGACCATCACGCCGTAGACCGCGTCGGCCTCGCCGGGTTCGAAGCGGCCCTCGGAGACGTCACGGGCGACGAGCTCCGGGTCGCGTTCGAGGCGGTCGCCGTACCCACCGCCACTCGCGATGCGCATCTCGACCGACCCGCCGGCGCGCACGGTGTTGCCCGAGCTGTTGACCGCGAGCGTCTCGGGCTCGACGCCGGCGTTGTGCACCACGAACTCGTTGCACGCGCCGGGGTCACCACCGGCGAAGCCCTGCAACGGCAGCCATCGGCGCATGCCGAACATCGTCCCGCTGATCTGGTCGACGCCGTGCGGCCGGAAGCTGAGCTGGTTGCCGCCACCGGAGCGGTACTCCCCCGCGCCGTCGACGCCCGAGCGGGTGCGGCGTTCGGTGAACAGCAAGGGGAACCACGACTCGAGGATCTCGATGTCGGGGTACGCGCCGCGCACCGGCACCCCGACCGGGTTGCGCCCCAGGTCGCCGCCGTCGCGCTCCGCGCCGGCCGACCCGCCGACCCAGTTGCCGTCGAGCACGACGAACGCGTCGGTGACGCCCTCGGCGTCGGTCCAGGACCAGATCTGGTTGCCGAGGGCCGACTCGAATCCCGCGCCGCCGAGGTATCGGCTCGACGGCGCCTCGGGGGACGCGGCGAGCGCGAGGTTGATCGCCTGCATGGCCACCCCGGCGGCGTTGAGCCCGACGTGCATGTGCGCGGCCGAGATCGGAGCCGGAGGCGTCGAGTTCACGATCGAGCCGACCGGGCATCGCAGCTCGATGGGGGCGAAGATCCCCTCGTTGAACGGCAGGTCCTGCGCGATGCGCTGGGCCAGCATGACGACGAACTCCGCCTCGATGATGTACGGCTTCGAGTTGAAGAAGTGCGGCGTCTGCGGCGACGCGCCGTCGAAGTCGAAGACCATGTGGTCGCCGTCGACGGTGAGCGTGCACGGGATCTCGTAGAAGGTCTCGTCGAACTCCGTCCATGACGTCGCCCGGTACACGCCGTCCTCGATCTGCGTGATCCGCCGGCGCATCTCGGCCTCGGACAGGTCGCGGATCGCCCGCAGGCTCTCGACGAAGGTCGCCTCGCCCACCGAGTCGATCACCGCGCCGAAGCGGTCCTGCGCGAAGTGGCAGCCGGCGACCAGCCCGCGCATGTCCATCTCCACGATGTCGGACATCCGCACGTTGTTGCGGAAGAGGTCCCACACGTCGGTGACCTCGACGTCGCGGCGAAACAGCCGGACGGGCGGGAACCGCAGGCCTTCCTGGAAGCATTCGGTCGCCTCGGGCGCGAACGAGCCGACGACCATGCCGCCCATGTCGAGGAGGTGGGCGGAGATCACGACCCAGGCGATGCGGCCGCCTTCGTAGTAGATCGGTCGCTGCACCATGACGTCCTGCGGGTGGAGTCCCCCACCGTTGTGCGGGTCGTTGCCGAGGAACACGTCGCCGTCGCCGATCGTGTCGCCGTGGCGCTCGATGGTGGAGCGGACCGCGTGCGAAGCGGCGCCGAAGTGGAACAGCACCTGCCCGGCGCCGAGGATCAGGCCGCCGTCGGCGTCGAGGAGCGTCACCGAGTAGTCCTTCGACTCGGTGATCGTCGGCGAGATCGCGGTGTGCTCCACCGCCGACGCCGCCTGCTCGGCGATGGCTTCGAGGCGGCTGCGGAGAACCTCCAGGTCGATCGGGTCGATCACCTTCATGGCTGCTCCTCCGTCGCTCCCGGCTGATCGTCCGGCGGGACCTGCATCAACAGCGTGCCGTGTGGATCGGCGCGGACGCTGGCGCCCTCGGGAATCCAGATCGTCGTATCGGTGCCGTCGACCAATGCGGGGCCGCGCAGCGCGTGCCCGGACCGGATGGTGGCGCCGTCGTACACGTCGACGTCGCGCAGGCCGTCGGGGCCGCGCTCGAGCCGGACCGAACGGGTGCCGACGGCAGGCGCAGGGGTGCCTTCCGGAACGGCCTCGCGGACGCTGGCGTCGAGCGAGGCCTGGATCGTGCGCCCGATGCCGATCGCCCGGAGGCTGGCCAGCTCGATCGCCGCCCCCAGAACGATGGAACCGGAGCCGTAGCGCTTCGCGTACTCGGTCTTGTAGTCCTCGAGGAGCTGCTCGCCCGCAGCTCCGTCGAACGTGCCCTCGGTGATCGCGATCTGGAGCTCGAACACCTGCTTGCTGAACCGCAGGTCGCCTTCGAAGGACACCTGCTGATCCTCGGGCGCGATCCCGTCGGCCGCGAGGTCGCCGCGCACCTCGGTCTCGAGCTCCTCCATCAGCTTGCGTACGACGACCGAGTCGACCGGCATCGTCGCGAGCACCGAGCGCAGGCGATCGCGGCGCACGTCGGTGGTTGCGGCCCCGAACGCGGACAGCACCGACGCCAACTCGGGCACGAGCACGGTCGGCGCGCCGATGGCGCGGGCGATGTCGGGGGTGAACAGCGAGCCGCTACCACCGAAGCTCAGCAACGCGTGGGTCCGGGGGTCGAGCCCGAGGGCCGCGAGCCGGCCCCGCACCGCCTTCACCATGCCCGCGAGCGCGAGCCGCCGGATCCCCCAAGCCGTCTCGTCGGCGTCGAGACCCAGGGGCTCGCCGAGCCGGGCGCACGCGGCGCGGGCCGCTTCACCGCTCAGCTCGAAGTCGCCACCGAGGAACCGGCCCGGATCGATGTAGCCGAGCACGACGAGCGCGTCGGTGACGGTGGCGTCGGTGCCGCCGCGCTGGTAGCAGGCCGGTCCGGGAACCGCGCCGGCCGATCGCGGCCCGACGCGCAACATGCCGCGGGCGTCGACCCAGCCCAGCGAACCACCGCCGGCACCGATCGACGCCACGTCGACCAGCGAGAGCGCGGTCCACACGCCCATGAGCTCGCCGCGCGTGCGGCGTTCGGGCTCTCCGCCTTCGATGACCGACACGTCGAACGACGTGCCGCCCATGTCGCAGGTGATGACGTTCGGGTAGCCGGCTGCGGCCGCGACCGACACCGAGGCCGCCACACCCGCTGCCGGACCGGAGACCGCGAGACCGAGAGGACGGCGGCGGGCTTCGGTGATGGTGATCGAGCCGCCGCCGGAGTGGACCAGCAGGATGGGCACCGCGAGGCCGAGGCCCCGGAGGTCGGCGTCGAGCTGCTCGATGCCGGCGAAGGCCCCGGTCGCGTAGGCGTTGAGCACCGCGAACGTGGTGCGCTCGTACTCACGGATCGCCGGATGCAACGCCGCCCCCGAGACCACGGGCAGGTCGGGATAGATGTCCCGCACCGCCTCCACGGCCTGGTGCTCGTGGGTGGGATTCAGGAACGACCAGAAGAACGAGACCGCGATGGCCTCCGCGCCTTCCTCCTCCACGAGGCGTCGGGCTGCCGCCTTCACATCCTCGGGATCGAGCGCGACGACCACCTGGCCGTCGCGGTCGATGCGCTCCTCGATGCCGGCGATGGCGCGTCGGGCGACGATCTCCTGCGGGGTGGCGAGCCAGCCTTCGTCGTCGACGATCCGCGTGCCGCGCGCGAGCGGCAGCATCTCCTCGAAGCCCTTGGTGGTCATCAGGCCGACCTTGCGGCCGGTGCGTGACGCGAGGACGTTGGTGACCGCGGTGGTGCCCAGACCGAAGCGGCTGACCCGGGGCATGAGCTCGGCGAGGGTCGTGCCGCTGCGCTCGGCGGCGAGGGCGGCGGCCGCGAGCACGCCCTTGCCCACCTCGCCCGGCGTCGTCGGCGCCTTGGCCCGCCAGGTGCTGGACCCGTCGGTGAGCACGCAGTCGGTGAAGGTGCCACCGACGTCGATGCCGATGCAGATCGGGTTCGCGCTCAATCCAGCCGTCCTTTCGACGCCGGCACGGTGGTGGTGTCGCGCCCGGAGCGCACGAGCCGACCGGTGAGCGCTCCGGTCGGCGCGCCGTCGCGCACGACCACACCGCCACCGACGATCACGTGGTGCATCCCGACCGGGCTGGTGGTGAGCCGGACGGCGCCGCCGGGCAGGTCGGCTTCGGTGTGCAGCGAACCCGCGCCCACGGTCTCGGGGTCGAACACGATGAGGTCCGCCCAGCCGCCGACCTCCACCCGTCCTCTCCCCTTGAGGCCGTAGAGCCGGGCCGGGCGGTCGGTGAAGTGGTGCACGAGCTCCTCGAGCCCGAAGACGCCGCGCTCGCGCACCAGCTCGGCGATGCAGCGGGTCGGGAAGTCGGCGTTGGCCATCATGTCGAGGTGGGCGCCCGCGTCCGACGCCTGCAGCAACACGCGCGGGTCCTTGAGCACCGAGAGGCGGGCCTGCCAGGCCCAGTCGTCGTCCTGCTGGTAGCTGGTGCGGGTGAAGCCGACGTCGAGCCGAGCCATCACCGCGACCCGGAGCACGGCGTCGAACGGGCTCACTCCCCACTCGCTCGAAAGGTCGGCGATGCGACGGCCGACGAGCGACTGGAGCGCGGGGTCGTTGACCTCGTTGACCCAGTAGTTCGCCCAGTTCCGCACGACGACCGCGAGGCCCGCGGTGGGCTCGTTGATGCTCCGTTCGAGTTGGGCCCGCACCTCGGGGTCCTCGAGCGCGCGGATGCGGGCGTCGACGTCGAGGTCGAACAGCCACGCCCAACCGGGGATGGCGCGGAAGACGTAGCCGCGCAGGAAGTCGTGCTGGAGCTGCGTGTTCTGGGGCGAGAACATCGGTACCAGCCAACCACCCCGCTCACGGGCGCGGTCGGTGGCCGCGAGCTGGCGTTCGTGCAGATCCGGTGACGCCCGGTTGATGAGCGGCGTGTTCCAGTTGAGCGCCCGGTCGGCCGCAGTCGACATGTCGGCGAGGAGCTCGACGTCGTCGTCGCTGAAGCCACGGATGAACGAGTCGGGGATGAACTCGATGGCCGTACCGGGGTGGCGGCCGCACACGGCCGCCAGCGCGAGGAACTCCGCGCGCGTCGCGAAGTTGGGCGGCGTCGGGCGCCCGTCGCCGTCGACCTGGGTCGCGGCGTTCGCGGTGGAGAAGCCGAGCCCTCCGGCCGCGATCGCCTCGGAGAGGAGCGCGCACATCTGCTCGAGCTGCTCGTCGGACGCCTCGGAGCTCGAGGCGTCGTCGCCCATCACCGCGCGCCGGATCGCCGAATGTCCGACCATGAACCCGATGTTGAGCCCGAGCGGGGTGGCCTCGACCACGTCGAGGAACTCGGGATACGTCTCCCAGCTGTAGGCAAGTCCGGCGGCGAGCGCGGCCTCCGGGATCGACTCGACGTTGGCGAGCAGCCGGGTCAGGAAGTCACGGTCGGCGGGGGCCGCGGGCGCCAGGGTCAGGCCGCAGTTGCCTCCCACCACCGTCGTCACGCCGTGCAGGGACGACGGCGTGACCATCGGGTCCCAGAACAGCTGCGCGTCGTAGTGCGTGTGCAGGTCGACGAAGCCCGGGGCAACCACGAGACCACCGGCCTCGACCGTCTCGGTCGCGTCCTCGTCGACGGTCCCGATCGCGACCACGTGTCCGTCGCGCACGCCGACGTCGGCCCGGAAGCGCGCCGCTCCGGTGCCGTCGATCACTTCGGCACCGAGCACGGCGAGGTCGAGCATCAGGCGTCTACCGGCTCACCCATCGCGGCCTTGCCGCCCACAGGGGCGACGCCGCCCGGCTGCTGGAGGTAGAGCCGCATGCGCCGGATGTGACGGTCGTCGTCGGTGAGGTCGAACAGGATCAGCTCGGGCACGTCCTTGAACGTGCCGTCCACCTGGTAGTGCTCGGTCATCTGCGCGAACGCGACGTGCTCGGCCTCGTTGTAGACGGCCCGGTCGAGCCGCAGCTCGTAGCCCTCGTTCATGGTGGGCGCGACGCGCGCCAGGAACGCCACGTATTCGTCGCGGTCGGCGATGACGTCGCAATAGGGGCCCATCCGCTCGAAGTCGCCCTCGGCGAACACCTGGGTCAGGCTCGGCCAGTCGTGCTCCCGGTAGTACCGGACGTAGTCCTCGACGACTCCCACGGCGCTCCTCCTCAGGCGATCAGGCCGGCTGTTCGACCGACGCCGCGTACCGCTCGCGCAACCGGGGCTTGACGACCTTGCCGGTGGCATTGCGCGGCAGCGCGTCGATGACGATGACGGCCGTCGGCTTCTTGTACGACGCGAGCCGGGTCCGGGTCCACTCGATGATGTCGTCGAAGGACGGCGGCGCGTCCGGATCGGCAGGGACGATGAACGCGACCGGCGTCTCGCCCCACTTCGGGTGCGGCACCCCGATGACGACGGCCTCGGCCACCCCCGGATGCGAGCTGATGACACCCTCGACCTCGGGGCTGTAGATGTTCTCGCCGCCCGAGATGATCATGTCGTGCTTGCGGTCCATGACGTAGATGCAGCCGTC
>JAODBH010000179.1 GCA_025463865.1 Actinomycetes bacterium
CCCGGCGCGCCGCCGCCGCTCCCGCTCCCGCGGCGGCGCCTCCCCGCGACCGGGGCAACGTGCGCTCGCGTCGCGATCTCGTGCGCCGACGCAAGCGGCGGCGGTTCTGGTTCCTCTGGCTGCCCGCGTCACTGGTGGTGGTCGCGCTGATCGTCGGTGCGGGTGTGCTGGTGCGCGACGGCCGGAAGCACTCGAGCTCGCCGGCTCCGAAGGCGGGAGCGCTCGCGGGCGCGCCGACGCCGACCGTCGTCATCGGTCACCGGGCCTCCGACGGCACCGTCGACCTGCTGATGGTGGCGGGCGCGAACCGCGGGGTGCGGCAGGGGAGCGTGCTGTTCATCCCCACCACGTTGCAGGTGCAGGCGCCGTCGCTCGGTGTGCAGAGCCTCCGCGACATCGTCCGCCTGGGGGACGTCGGGCTCCTGCGCGCCAGCGTGCAGAACGTGCTCGGCGTCGCGATGCCCGACATCGTGCTCCTCGACGACGCCGGCTGGACCTCCGCGTTCGCGACCTCGAAGTCGCTCACGCTCGACGTCCGCTCGCCGATCCGCACGGCCGACGGCTCGGTCAACCTCGCCGTCGGGCGCCAAGTGGTGTCCGGCCCCGACGCGGCCCGGATCATCTCGATCGCGCCGGCCTCGCACAAGGAGTCGGACCGGATCGCCGCGGGCCAGGCGGTGATGGAGGCCTGGGCGCCGACCCTCACCGACCCCGCGCACGCTCAGGCCGTCGCGACCGCTCAGCCGGCCATCTCCCCGTTCCTCGCCCTGACCCGGGCCAAGCTCACGATCGACACCCTGGTCACCAAGCCCACGGGCAGTGGCGACGCCCAGAAGGACCAGCCGGTACCGGCCGAGACGCTCAGCACCGTGAAGTCCGACTTCCCCGACTCCCGGCTCGTACCGGACGGGGACCGCACCACGATCCAGATCCTCAACGGCACGGGTGCGGTCGGCGTCGTGAAGACCCCGGCCGAGTGCGCGGTGCCGGCCGGGTTCGACGTCCGCCTGACCGGGAACCTGCCCGGGTTCGGACAGGCAGCCACCTTGGTGCTCTACCACGACGACCGGATGCGTACGGAGGCCGACCGCCTCGCCGCTACGCTGGCCACGGTCAAGGTCGAGAAGTCGACCCGCGACCTCGGTGTTGTCGACCTCGCGATGGTGGTCGGCACCGATTTCACCGGATGTGCACCGGCTCGAGAGGGGACCTCATCGACACCAGCGAAATCGACACCCGCGAGTACGCGCTGATCGCAGCCCGGTCGGCGTCGAACAAGCTCGCCGACGACATCCTGATCCTGGACGTCGGCGACATCATCTCGATCACCGACTACTTCGTGCTCGCCAGCGGTGGGAACCCCCGCCAGGTGCGTTCGATCGTCGACGAGATCGAGGCCCGGTTGAAATCGGAGCAGGGCGTGGCACCGCGTGCCATCGAAGGTCTGCAGGACAACTCATGGGTCCTGATGGACTACGGCTTCATGGTCGTGCACGTGTTCCTCGAGGAGACGCGCACGTTCTACGACCTCGAGCGACTCTGGGCTGACGCCGACCGCGTCGACTGGGGCGGACCGAAGCTCGCCGCGCTCTGACCCTCGAGCCCGACCTCAGGCGGTGGAGGAACCCTCGACCCACGGCCGGGTCGGCACGCCCTGCGCCGCGAGTGCGGCCTTCAGCTCGCGCACCGGGGTGTTCCGCTCGAGTCGGGGCGAGTACAAGATCGAGCTGATGATCGCGGCCGACGCCTGGCCCTGGGTCAGCGCGGCCCCGATGTGTTCGGCGTTGCCGGCGCCTCCGGACGCGACGACCGGGACGTTCACCGAATCGGCGACCGCGCGGGTGATGTCGAGGTCGTAGCCCGCGGCGGTGCCGTCGTTGTCGATGCTGTTGACGACGATCTCACCGGCCCCCAGCGCCTCGCCCTGCTGCACCCACTCGAGCGCATCCATGCCGGTGGCCGTGCGGGCGCCGTCGATGAAGACCTCGTACCCGCTCGGGATCCCGGGCCGGATGCCGACGTGCTTCACCTGGGTCGAGAGGACGACGCACTGCCGCCCGAAGGCCTCCGCGCCCTGGCGGATGATGTCGGGGTTGCGCACGGCCATGGAGTCGACCGAGATCTTCTCCGCGCCGGCCTTCAGCACCTCGAACATGTCGTCGAGCGAACGGATGCCACCGCCCACCGTGAACGGCACGAAGACGTGATGCGCGACGGATCGCACGGTCTCGAGGTCGATCGCACGGCGCTGCGCGCTCGCGGTGATGTCGTAGAAGACGATCTCGTCGATCTGGTCCTCGTAGAGCCGCTGCGCGAGCTCGGTGGCGGGCGCGACGTCGATGTTGTCCTGGAACTGTTGGGCCTTGGTCACCCGGCCATCGATGACGTCGAAGCACGCGATGAGCCGCTTGGTCAACATTCCACGCCATCCCAGGCCGCGAAGGATTCGAGCAGAGCGAGGCCGACGGGGCCGCTCTTCTCCGCGTGGAACTGCGTGGCGACGATGTTGCGGTGGCCGACGATCGAGCAGAACTCCGGCCCGTACTCGGTGACCCCCAACACGTCGGCCGGGTCGGACGGCGTCGCGTAGTAGGAGTTCACGAAGTAGCAGTGTGCGCCCGTGGGCAGCGCTCGGGTGACGGGGTGGTCGCGCACCACCCGGACTTCGTTCCAGCCGATCTGCGGCACGCGTCGGTCGTCGGCGAAACGGCGGACCATGCCCGGCACCCAGCCCAGCCCCTCGGTGTCGCCTTCCTCGCTGTGGTCGAAGAGCACCTGCAGCCCGATGCAGATCCCGAGGAACGGCACGCCCGCCTGCACACGCTCGGTGAGTGGCTCGAGCAGCCCGGATTCGCGGAGCGAGTCGATCGTCGCCCGGGCCGCGCCCACCCCGGGGAGGATCAGCCGGGTCGCGGCGGCGACGACCGCGGGGTCGTCCGTCAGCCGCGCCGGGATGCCGAGGCGCTCGAGCGCGAAGCCGACGCTCGGCGCGTTGCCGGCGCGGTAGTCGACCACGGCGATCGGCGTCTCTGGGGTCGGAGGCGGGCTGCTCACAGGGCTCCGAGGGTAACGGACGGGCCGCGTGCGTCCGGACGCAAAAGCTCCCGGCGCCCGCTGCGGGGTGCCGGGAGCGATTCCGGTGTCGCGTCCTGGGGTGGAGATGGGGGGAATTGAACCCCCGACCCCCTCCATGCCATGGAGGTGCTCTGCCAACTGAGCTACATCCCCGGAAGAGGCGACACCATACCAGTGGCCCCCCACGGTCCGGCGTCCGGCCGACTCCGGATCAAAGCGGCCGCCCGGTCACACGCCCCCGGTAGATTCGCCGTCGTGACCGACACGACCACTCCCGGCCCTGAGCTGCCCCCGTACCGCTACACCGCCGCGCTCGCCAACGAGATCGAGCACAAGTGGCAGCACCGCTGGGAGGCCGAGCACACCTTCTGGGCGCCCAATCCGGTGGGTCCGCTGTCGGCCGGCTTCGAGCGGATGGAGGGCAAGCCCAAGCTCTACGTGCTCGACATGTTCCCGTACCCGAGCGGCTCCGGCCTGCACGTCGGTCACCCGCTCGGCTTCATCGGGACCGACGTCTACGCCCGGTACCAGCGCATGAACGGGCGCAACGTGCTGCACGCGATGGGCTACGACGCGTTCGGGCTCCCCGCCGAGCAGTACGCGGTGCAGACCGGCCAGCACCCGCGGGTCACGACCGAGGCCAACATCGCCAACATGCGCCGCCAGATGCGCGCACTCGGCCTGGCGCACGATCCGCGCCGGGGGCCGTCGACCACCGACGTCGCCTACTACCGCTGGACGCAGTGGATCTTCCTGCAGATCTTCAACAGCTGGTACGACGAGCGGGCAGACAAGGCTCGCCCGATCACGGAGCTCGAAGCGGAGTTCGCGTCGGGCGCGCGGCCCGTCCCCGACGGCCGCGACTGGTCCGAGCTGGAGCCGGTCGAGCGACGCGCGCTGGTCGACGACTACCGGCTCGCCTACATCGCGGAGGCGCCGGTCAACTGGTGTCCGGCGCTCGGCACCGTCCTCGCCAACGAAGAGGTCACGGCCGACGGCCGGAGCGAACGCGGCAACCACCCGGTCTTCCGGCGCCCGCTGCGTCAGTGGATGCTGCGCATCACCGCCTACAACGAGCGGCTGTTGTCCGGTCTCGACGACCTCGACTGGACCGACTCGATCAAGCTGATGCAGCGCAACTGGATCGGCAAGAGCCGCGGCGCCGAGGTCGTGTTCACGGTCGAAGGGCCGCCCGAGGTCACGGAGATCAGGGTCTTCACGACCCGGCCCGACACGCTCTTCGGCGCGACGTACATGGTCCTCGCGCCCGAGCATCCACTGGTCGAGGACATCACACCGAGCGAGTGGCCCGGGGGCGCCGAGTTCCCCGAGGGCACGCCCAATGAGTGGATCGCGCCCTGGGGGACCGAGGGCTCACCCGTCGACGCGGTGCACCGGTACCGCGAGTTCGCGGCGTCGAAGTCGGATCTGGAACGGCAGCTCGACGACCGCGAGAAGACCGGCGTCTTCACCGGCGCGTTCGCCCGCAACCCCGTCAACGGCGAGCAGATCCCGGTGTTCATCGCCGACTACGTGCTGATGGGCTACGGCACCGGGGCCATCATGGCGGTGCCCGCCCACGATCAGCGCGACTTCGAGTTCGCCACCGAGTTCGAGCTACCCATCCGGGCCGTGGTCCGGCCGCCGGTGGAGTGGCTCGAGGCCCAGCGACTGAGCGAGGTGTCCGCCACTGATGCCGGCACCTGGACGTCGGCGTTCACCGGTGACGGTCCGCTCATCAACTCGGCGAGCGCGGACGCCAGTCTCGACGGCCTCACCGTGAGCGAAGCGATCGACGCGATCACCGGCTGGCTCGAGGAACAGGGGCAGGGCTTTCCCACGACCACGTACAAGCTGCGCGACTGGCTCTTCAGCCGCCAGCGTTACTGGGGCGAGCCGTTCCCGATCGTCTACGACGAGGACGGGGCGCCGCACGCGGTGCCGGAGTCGATGCTGCCGGTCGAGCTGCCGGAGATCACCGACTACACGCCGCGCATCCTTCCCGACGACGACCAGTCGGTGCCCGAGCCGCCGCTGGGGCGCGCGACCGATTGGGCGAACGTCGAGCTCGATCTGCACGACGGTCGCGGGTTGCGCCACTACACCCGAGAGCTCAACACCATGCCGCAGTGGGCGGGTTCGTCCTGGTACTACCTGCGCTACCTCGATCCCACCAACGACGAGGCGCTCGTCGATCCCGAGGTCGAGCGCTACTGGACCGGTGGAACCCGCGGCAACGGCGAACCGTCGATCGGCGCGGTCGACCTCTACGTCGGTGGCGTGGAGCACGCGGTGCTGCACCTCCTCTACGCGCGCTTCTGGCACAAGGTCCTCTACGACCTCGGGCACGTCTCCACGCCTGAGCCGTTCCAACGCCTCTACAACCAGGGCTACATCCAGGCGTACGCGTACACCGACGCACGCGGCGTCTTCGTCGACGCCGCCGCGGTCGAGGCGCGAGACGGCGGCTACTTCTTCGAGGGTGAGCCGGTCGAACGGCACTACGGGAAGATGGGCAAGTCGTTGAAGAACTCGGTCGCGCCCGACGAGATCTACGACGACTACGGCGCCGACACACTGCGTCTGTACGAGATGTTCATGGGTCCCCTCGACGCGAGCCGCCCTTGGAGCACCGCCGACATCGTGGGCGTTCACCGCTTCCTGCAGCGCTTCTGGCGCAACGCGGTCGACGAGGAGACCGGCGACCTGCGCATCACGACCGAGGCCGCCGATCCGGAGACGCGGAAGCTGCTGCACCGCACGATCGACGCGGTCGGGCGCGACCTCGCCGCGCTGCAGAACAACACCGCCATCGCGCGGCTGTTCGAGCTCAACAACCGCCTCACCACCGTCGTGCAGGAACACGGGGAAGCACCCGAGGAGGTCGTCGAGGCGATGACGCTCATGCTCGCGCCGCTCGCGCCCCACATCGCGGAGGAGCTGTGGGAGCGACTCGGTCACGGTGAGTCGCTCGCGTTCGAGCCGTTCCCGACCGCGGATCCGACGCTGCTGGTCGACGACGAGGTGCAGCTCGCGGTGCAGATCAACGGCAAGGTCCGGGCCCGGGTCGACCTCGCCGCGGGGCTCGACGCCGACGCGACCGAAGCCGCGGTGCGCGCCGACGCCGCGGTCGCGCCGCTGATCGAGGGCGCGACCGTGCGCAAGGTCGTGGTCGTCCCGGGGCGCCTCGTCAACTTCGTCCTCGGCTGACCGTGGCGGTCGGTCGGCGGCTCCGGCTCGACGAGCAGGCCCGCTTCCCACACGTACCGCCGGTCGACCGCGGTCGCGTGCGCATCGTCGTCCTGCCGGTGCTGACGCCCGGCATCGTGGGCATCACGCTCGGGCGCTGGGTGCTCGTCCGTCGCGGGCACGAGCACGACGACGCGTTGCTCGGCCACGAGCTCGTGCACGTGCGGCAGTGGCGGGAGCTGCGCGCGCCGGTGTTCCTCGCGCGGTACCTCGCCGCTTACGTGCGCGGCCGACTCCGTGGCAAGTCACATTGGGACGCGTACGCGGCGAACCCGTTCGAGGTCGAAGCCCGCGCCCTGAGCGGTCGATAGCCACTTCGTGACGACGGCTGGTACCGTCACCCACTTCCCCCGCACTTCCTCCCTGGCCCGTCGCGCCCGGAGGAAGTCATGTCGGAACCACCGCCACTGGAAGCCCCGCCACCTGAACCGGCGCGTCGAGCGCAGGCTCCGCATCCCGAGCCGGCTCCGTTCGCGCGGCCGGCGCCGTCGTCCCCCTGGCGCGACGGACCGTGGGAACGCGTGCGCCGCTTCACCATGGACCCGCGCGTCGGGGCGGTGTTCCTGGTGCTGCTCGCGGTCGCGGCCGGTGTGGCGTGGTACCGGACGGACACCGCGGGCGACGCCGGGATCGCGCGCAGCCCCGCGACGAAAACGTCCCGGTCATCCGCTGCGGCCGACCCTGCCGGGGCGACGGGGGCCTCGGGGTCCTCGCGCCCGCCCAGCCCAGGAACAAAGGCTGCCCAAGCCACACAAACGTCCGAGTCAGCTGTTCCGGCAGGCGATGCCGGGGCGACGGGGCCGTCGGGGTCCTCGCGGCCGGCCAGCCCAGGGACACAGAGTGGCTCCCGGGCCTCGGGCGGGAGTGCCGGTACCAAGGGCAAGGTCGTCGTCGTGCACGTCGCGGGGGCGGTGGTGCATCCGGGTGTGGTGCAGCTGCGGGCCGGGAGTCGGGTCATCGACGCGCTGGAGGCCGTCGGTGGCGGGGTGTTCGGGGCCGACCTCGACCGGCTGAACCTGGCCGCGGTGCTCGTCGACGGCGAGCGGGTGGCGGTGCCGAAGATCGGTGAGCAGCCGCCGGCCGAGATCCCGAGCGGTGGCGGTGTCGCCGGGGGACCGGCAGCCGCGCCGACGGTCGACGCGCCGCTCGATCTCAACTCGGCCACGCTCGCGCAGCTCGACGAGCTGCCCGGCATCGGTCCCAGCCTCGCGGCGGCGATCGTCGCGGAGCGCACGAAGCGGGGCGGCTTCGGGTCCGTCAACGACCTTCGCAGCGTGCGCGGCATCGGCGACGGCCGTTTCGCGGATCTCGCGCCGCTCGTGCACGTCGGATGACCGCGCTGCGTGCAGCGGGGGCTCCACTCGCGTTGGTGGCGGCGATCGTCGTGGGGATCAAGGCCGGCGAGGCCTCGGGCCCTAGCGGTTCGGTGCCGCTGCTGATCCTGGCGGTCGTCGCGGGGTTGGGCGCGCTCGTTGCGTCGGGTCGGCTGCGGCTCGCGATCAGCGCGATCGGTGTCTTGCTGCTCGCGTGCGCCCTCACCGGGCGGGCGTTCGACGGGATGGTGCATTCGGCGTTCCGCGCTCCGGCGCAGTCGATGCACTCGGTGGTCCTGCGCGGCACGCTCGTCGGAGACCCGGACCCGTTCCGGTTCAGCACGTCGGCGCTGGTGCGGGTGACCAACCTCGACGGCGCCGCGGTGCCGGCCCGCACGGTTCTCGTGCGCGCGAGCGGTGACCTCATGGGCCAACTGGGAATCCTCGGGGCCGGTGACCGGGTGCGGCTCGACGGGATGCTCGAGCCGCTCGAGGGCTGGGACGCGTACCAGCGGTGGCGGCACGCCGTCGCCCGGCTCGAGCTGCGCCGCATCGAGGCCTTCACGGCAACCGGGGCTCCGCTGACCCGCGTCGCGGACGCGATCCGGGGGCGGGTGCTCGAGGGCACGCGCGGCCTGCCCGCGTCCGAACGGGCACTGCTGGCCGGGTTCCTGCTCGGCGACACCCGCTCCATGAGCGCGGGGACCAAGGCGACCTTTCGGGATGCAGGGCTGAGCCACCTGGTCGCGGTCTCGGGCGAGAACCTCGCGTTCGTGCTCGCGTTGGCGAGCCCGTTCCTCGGGCGGATGCCGCGCACGGGCCGGCTCGTCGGCGGCATCGCGGTGATCGTCGTGTTCGGAACGATGACGCGTTGGGAGCCCTCGGTGCTGCGCGCCGCGACCATGGCGGTGCTCGCACTGTTGGCCCGCTACTCCGGACGGCCCGCGTCCGCGGCTCGCCTCCTCGCGCTCGGCGCCGGGCTGCTCCTGCTGATCGACCCGTTCCTCGTGCACTCGGTCGGCTTCGAGCTCTCGTGCGCGGCGTGTGCCGGCATCGCGTTCCTCGGCCCGCCGGTGAGCGCGCGCCTGCGCGGCCCGGCCTGGTTCCGCGAGGCGCTCGGCACGACGTTCGCCGCTCAGCTCGGCGTCGCGCCGGTCCAGATCCCGATCTTCGGCTCGCTCCCGCTCGTCGCCCTCCCCGCCAACGTGCTCGCGGCGCCACTCGTCGGCCCGATCACGGTTCTCGGGCTCGTGAGCAGCGTGGTCGCCGACGTCTTCGGCGCCCGGTCGACGCCGGGGCGGATCGTCGCGCTTCCGGTGTTCGTGCTGGTCCGCTTGCTCGAGGGCGTGGCGACGGCGTCGGCCCGGTTCCCCCTCGCGGTCGACGGCCGGGGCGTTCTCCTGGTGGGGGCGGTCGTGTCTCTGATCGCCGCCGGGCTCCGGCTCCGGGGCCGGTCGGCGCCTGCTGCCGTCCCGTAGGCTCGCCTCGTGACGACCGATCCCGGCCCCACGGTGCGAGTGCTCCCCCTCGACGCCACGACCGCGTGCTCTTCCGCGTCCTGGTCGGCGGGGACGATCGCGCCGGCGCTCGTTCGCGTCCCGGCCGCCGACCTCGCGGATCCTCTCGGGACGCGGCTCGCCGCGCTCGCGGTCGCGCACCCGGACGCGCAACTCGCGGTGGACTACGCGTACAGCGCCGGAGTCGCGCTCGACGACCGGGTCGCGGCGTTGCTGGCCACGATCGCCCACGGCCGGACGGCGCCGAGCGTGCCTGCGGTCCTCACGCTCGTCGCGCCGGTGACGCTCGACGAGCAGTGCGCCGCGGCCGCCTACGCGGTCGCCGCCGGTGTGATGCTCGTCGTGAGCGACCAACCGTCGGCGGTCGAGCGGGCCGTCCGGGTCACGACCGCGCTCCGCGCCCACGAATCGGTGGCGGAGCCCGCGGCCCGATGACGGCGCCGGTCTATCTCGTGCGGGGCAACGACCCGCTCCTGCGTCACGACGCGCTCATGACGCTGCTCGTCGAGCTGCTCGACGGGGAGGACCGAAGCCTCGTCGTCGAGGACCTCACGATCCCGGGTCGCACCGGCGAGGGCGACGAGGTCGGCGGCAGCGAAGGTCGATCCAACGTCGTCGCGGCGGCGAGCAATGCCGCGCTGAGCCCGCCGTTCATGACCGCGCGTCGCATCGTCGTCCTGCACGACGTCGGTGCGCTGACCAACGCCGAGGCTGCACCGCTGATCGAATACCTGGCCGATCCGCTTCCCACCACCGTGCTCGTGTGCGTCGCCGGCGGCGGCACGCTCCCGACCAACCTCACGAAGGCCTGGAAGGGCCAGGTGACGCAGGTCGGTCCCGAGACCGAGGACACCAAGTCGGTCCTCGTCAACGAGCTCAACGCGGCGGGGGTTCGCCTCACCCCGGACGCGCTGCAAGAGGTCAGCGACCACTTCGGCGAGGACGCGAGCCGGGCCCGCTCATTGGTCGACACGCTGCGTTCCGCCTACGGCGACGAGGCGCCCCGACTCAACCTCACGCAGATCGGCCCGTACCTCGGCGAGACCGGCTCGGTGCCCGTCTACCAGCTCGCGAACGCGATCGAAGCGGGCGACGTGCCCGGCGCGCTCGCGCTGCTCGAGCGCATGCTCAACGTCACGACGTCGGCCCAGCCGAAACCGATGCACCCGCTCCAGATCATCGGCCTGCTGCAGAATCAGTACCGCCGCCTGGCGAAGCTCGACGACCCGTCCATCCGCACCGACCAGGACGCGGTCGCCGCGCTGGGCGGCAAGGTGAAGCCGTATCCCGCGAAGAAGGCCCTCGCGCACTCGCGTGCGCTCGGCACGGACGGTATCCGCACCGCCTACGGCTACCTCGCCCAGGCCGACCTCGACCTGAAGGGCAAGCGGGCCATCCCGGAGCAGGCGGTGGTCGAGATCCTGGTCGCCCGTCTCGCGGGCCTCACCAACCGCTCCCGCGTCCGCCACTGAGCTCTGCTTCCCGGCTCGGCAGTGACTGCTCAGGCGTGACTGAGCCCGTCAACATGCGGGCGGCCCGTAACACCGCCAGCGCAGCGGACGGGCCCAAAGCCTCGGGACGCGCAACGGCGCGTGCCCGGGGGCACGCGCCGTGAGGTGCGACCGGTGACGACCCGCAGTGGGTCAGTCGGTGGCGGCTGCGGCCTTGTTCGCGGCCTTCATGAGGCGCGAGACCCGGCGGCTGGCCTGGTTCTTGTGGATGCGGCCCTTCTCGCCGGCCTTGTCGATCCGCTTCTGTGCGAGACGGAGCAGCTCGGGAGTGTCGGGACTCTCGGCGCCGAACGAGTCCTGGACGCGCTTGATACGCGTCTTGAGCTCGGAACGGACCGCCTTGTTGCGGAGGCGGGCCTTCTCGTTGGTGAGGATCCGCTTCTTCTGGCTCTTGATGTTCGCCACGCGCGTAGAACTCCCGGAGATCGTCGAGGAACAGAGGAGGTTACCAGGAGTGTCGCCCGGGCGGGACTCCGACTCCGGCTCGCCCGAGCGCAGCCGGAGCCACCGGCGCCGGGGACGCTTCAGGCTCGGGCATGGCACCTAAGCTTGGGGGCCGCCCGCCGCCCCGGGCCCCGTGATCCTCCTGGAGCTGAAGCCCCCTGTGATCCGCCAATCCCAGCTCCGCAACTTCGCGATCATCGCCCACATCGACCACGGCAAGAGCACGCTCGCAGACCGGCTGCTGGAGACGTGCGGCGCGGTGGATCCCCGGGACATGCGAGCCCAGTACCTCGACTCGATGGACCTGGAACGCGAGCGGGGCATCACGATCAAGGCGCAGAACGTCCGCTTGCTCTACAAGGACCACGTCCTCCAGCTGATCGACACCCCCGGCCACGTCGACTTCGGGTACGAGGTCAGTCGCAGCCTCGCCGCGTGCGAGGGCGCCCTCCTGCTCGTCGACTCGACCCAGGGCATCGAGGCCCAGACGCTTGCCAACTGCTACCTGGCCCTCGAGCACAACCTCGAGGTCGTAGCCGCGCTCAACAAGATCGATCTCCCCGCCTCGGAGCCCGACCTCCGCGCCGAGGAGATCGAGCGCGTGTTGGGGATCCCGGCCTCGGAGATCCTCCGCATCTCGGCCAAGACCGGTGAAGGCGTTCCCGAGCTGCTCGACGCGCTGGTGGAGCGCATCCCTGCGCCCGAGGGTGACGAGGACGCCCAGCTCCAGGCGCTGATCTTCGACTCCTACTACGACGCCTACCGCGGGGTCGTGAGCGCGATCCGGGTCTTCGACGGCACCCTGAAGACCGACGATCATCTGCGCTTCGTCCAGGCCGGTGCCAGCTATGACGCGGAGGAGATCGGCGTCCGCCTCCCCGACAACACCCCCGTCTCGTCGCTCGGGCCGGGCGAGGTGGGCTATCTCGTGGCCGGCATCCGCCACGTCGGGGAAGCGAAGGTGGGGGAGACCGTCACGCTCGCGGCCGACCCGGCTCCTGCGCTCGACGGCTACCGCGACCCGAAGCCGATGGTGTTCTGCGGCCTCTACCCGGTCGACGGCGACGAGTTCCCCGATCTGCGCGAGGCCCTCGGTCGGCTCCGGCTCAACGACTCGTCGTTCACCTACGAGCCCGAGACGTCGGGAGCCCTCGGCTTCGGGTTCCGCTGCGGCTTCCTTGGCTTGCTCCACATGGAGATCATCCGGGAGCGTCTCGAGCGCGAGTACAACCTGTCGCTCGTCGCGACCGCACCCAACGTGGAGTACCTCGCGCACACGCACGACGGTCACATCGAGGTCGTCGACAACCCCTCCGCGCTCCCGCCGCCGACCTCGATCGCCTACATCGAGGAGCCCTTCGTCACCATCACGATGCTCACACCCACCGACTACGTCGGCACGCTGATGGAGCTGGCACAGCAACGCCGGGGCGAGCTCTCGAAGATGGACTACATCTCCGAGACCCGGGTCGAGCTCGTCTACACGATGCCGCTCGGCGAGATCGTCCTCGACTTCTTCGACCAGATGAAGTCGCGCACACGCGGGTACGCCAGCCTCGACTACGAGCCCGTCGGCTATCGGCGGTCCGAGCTCTCGAAGGTCGACGTGCTCCTCAACAACGTGAACGTCGACGCCTTCTCGGCCATCGTCCACAAGGACAAGGCCTACGAATACGGCAAGCGCATGACCACGAAGCTCCGCGAGCTCATCCCGCGCCAGCTCTTCGACGTGCCCATCCAAGCGGCCATCGGTGGGCGGATCATCGCTCGTGAGACGGTCAAGGCGAGGCGCAAGGACGTCATCGCCAAGTGCTACGGCGGCGACATCAGCCGGAAGCGCAAGCTGCTGGAGAAGCAGAAGGAGGGCAAGAAGAAGATGAAGAACATCGGTCGTGTCGAGGTCCCTCCCGAAGCGTTCGTGACCGCCCTCCGACTCGAAGACTGAAGCTGACCAGCGCGGTCAGCATCAGCCCGTCGAGGGCGGCGGGAGTGTGTCGACGACGATCTCGAGGCTGACCGGCTCGCGCACGTTGGCGTCGACGACGCGCCGGACGCGCGCCCGGAGGTCGGACGGTGCCACCGATGCCAACACGACTGCTTGGACGAGCAAGCCGCCGCCGTCGCCATCGCGGTCGAGCCCGACCGCGACGACGCCAGGCACGCACCGCAGCTCGAGGTCGAGCCGGTCGAGGTCGGTCGTCATGGCCACGCCTACT
>JAODBH010000066.1 GCA_025463865.1 Actinomycetes bacterium
CGTTCCCGCACTGTTGCTCGCGTTGGACGAAGCCCTGACAACCTGACGCGGACGCGGCAACGACAGCCGACCGCAGCGCTCAGCCCGCCGATCGCTCCAGAACGGTTCCGACGAACAGCTCATCGCCACACGATCGGAGCAGCTCGGCCGGATAGTCGAACGTGAACTTCCGGAAGCCTTCGGCGTCGAGAAGGCCGTCCTCGACGAGCTCGTACGCCTCCACGACGACCTTCGCCATGTCGGGCACGTCCCAATGGCCGATGTCCGAGCTGAACACCGCCTTCACGTCGGAGTCCAGTCCGGTCAGCGTCCGATCGAACGCCAGACCGTTCATGCGATCGTCCGCTTCGCACCCGAAGTAGAAGTTCTCGGTGAAGCGGGCGGCGAACTCACTCACACTCCCGATGTCGGTGTGACCGAAATCGTCGAGCGGCCCCATCGCATCCCGTGGGACCTGAAGCCGCGGCGGCAACACGGAAAGGCCTGACGTCGGCGCGGCGAGACCTCGGCCGCCGTTCTTGACCTGGTAGCGCTCGGCCAGCTCACCGAAGGCGGCCCAGTCGATGTTCGCGGGGTCGTACTCGCGGATTCGAGCATCCGAGCGCTTGTCCCAATGGGAGATCAGATCGTTCACGAGGTTCACCGCCCAACCCACGCCGCCTTCCAGAAACCCGAACTTGAGATCTGGAAACCGACGGGTGACACCGCCCATGAATAGGCCCTTGCAGATCGCTTCATTCGCGGTGGCGAACTTCCCGATGTGGTTGAACATGTAGTTCGAGATCGACACCTTGCTGCCCCACCCCGCCGATGCACCGTGAAAGCACGGCAGGAGTTTCTGCTCCCGACACAGCGCCCATACGGGGTCGTAGTCGTACAGGCTGTCGAGGGTGAGGTTGTCGACCCAGGACCCGAAGTCGCCCGCGCTCGAGGCGGTCGGGTCGGACACCGGGCGGCGCGCATGACCGGTCATCATCATGACCTTGAGCCCGAGGACCTCGCTGGCGTACCTGATCTCTTCGATTGCCTCGTCCGGCGTGTGCACCGGAATCCGGGCCGCCGGCGTCATGTGGGCCGCATGCGGCCGGTAGCGCTCGGCCTGGTAGGCGTTGTACGCGCGACAGGATCCGCGCCGGATCTCCTGCATCTCCGGGCCGGGTAGGTCTTCGGGTCCCGCGCCGAAGGTCGGGAACAAGACCGTGAAGTCGATGCCGAACTGCTCGAGCCGCTCTTCGAGGAGTGCGGGAAACATCGCGGTGGCGACGTCGGTCGTGTTCCCCGAAGGTATGACCCACCACGGCGGACGGACGAGACGCTTGTCGACCCGCTCCTGCTCCGATGCTTCATACCAAGCCGGAACCTGGGTGTAGAGCCGTAGCGTCTCTTCGCCGGCGATCTCCCGCACGTACTCGAGGAACGTCGGGAAGTGCTCGAGCGTGTGCCCATCACAATCGATGATCGGGTGACCGACCGCACTGCGGATGTCCGCGCCTACGCGACTGTCTTCACTCACTGTGGCCTCTCCAGTGTCGATGTCCTCAGCGCGGCGAATCGATCAGCTCCGCGTGTCACGGCCTGATCGGAGCAGCGTCCCGGGGGTCTCTCCGGTCAGAGCACCTTCGGACACGATGCTCGTTCCGTTCACGATGACCTGCTCGACGCCGTACGCCTCGCCGTAGAGACGCCCGGCTCCGCCGGGAAGGTCGAATCGCGTCTCGACCGGCTTCGGCCCGACCGTGTCGCTGTCGAAGAGGACGAGGTCGGCCGCTTTGCCGACCTCGATCGTTCCCCGCTCGTGCAGTCCATACAGACGGGCGGGAACCTGCGTCAACAGATGCACGACCTCCTCCACCGTCATCAGCTCTTCCTTCCGCACGACGTTCTCCAGCAACGACGTCGTGTACGTGAACGTCGAGAGCATGTCGAGGTGCGCCCCGGCGTCTGAGCCTCCGGTGATGGTCCGCGGATCACGCATGACGTCGACCCGCGCCTGCCAGTCGTCGACCGTGTCCTCGGGCGTGTAGTTGCGAAAGAGGGTGCGCAAACCGTCCGCGCACGCGATGTCGAGGAGGGCATCGAACGGCGTCTTTCTCTGCTCGACCGCGATGTCGCCGACCACGCGGCCTTCGAACGGCTTCGTGTCCGGACCGAAGGCTTCGACGATGAGCATCTGCGGCCACTCGGCCTGGAATCGAAGCGGGTTGGGCTGCTGTGAGAGGTCGTAGAGCCGCTTCCGCTCCGCGGGGTCGCGCAGCACGCGAAGCTTCTCGTCCGGCGGGAGTGACATGGCATCGCGCCAACCCGGGAACGCGTCGAAGACGAAGCCGGTGAGAAACGAACGCAGGCTGATGCGGGGAAGCGGCGTCGCCAAGCCGAACACATTCGAACCTCGCTCGGCACCCTGCCGGGACATCCGCAGCCTGTCCAGACACTCGTCGAGAGTCCCGGAGCTCGGGTACATCACGTTCCAGTTGAGCGCCCGGCCCGCGGCGATCGACATCGCCGCCATGATCTCGATTTCGTCCTCGTTGAAGACCTCCGGGATCATCTCCAGCGTCGTGCCGTCGTACTCGGAGATGACCGCGGACAGCGTGAGAATCTCGTCGACGCTGGCGAACCGGGACGGAACGGGGCGGCTGTCGCCGTCGGTGTGCACGGCCCCGCGCGAGCTCGAGAATCCGAGGCACCCGGCCGCGAGGGCCTCTCGCAGGGCCGTCTGCATCGCCGCGATCTCGTTCTCGGTCGCAGTGCGCTCGTTGGCCGCCTCCCGCATGACGCCGCGTCGGATTGCGGAGTGCCCGGCCATGAACCCGGCGTTGAGTGCCAACCGGCCATCGAGGCGGTCGAAGTACTCGTCGACCGTCTGCCAGTTCCACGGCACACCCTGCTGCAACGACTCCAGCGGAATGCCCTCGACCCTCGCCAACATCCGCATGATGTAGTCGGCGGTTCCGTCGTCCACGGGCGCGATCGAGAAGCCGCAGTTGCCACCGATGATCGTGGTGACGCCGTGGAACGGCGACGGGGTCAGTGCCGGGTCCCAGAACCCCTGCGCGTCGTAGTGGGTGTGGATGTCGATGAACCCGGGTGCGGCAACAAGCCCGGAGCCGTCGACGGAGCGAGCGGCCGCCTCGTCGACCGTTCCGACCTCCACGATGCGTCCATCATGTACGCCGATGTCCGCGACACGTCGCTCGGCACCGGTGCCGTCGACAACCGTCGCCCGACGGATCACGAGGTCCAACATGAGGCGTCATCCCTTCCCGCAGATGGTCCGAGTCCCGACGTGCACGCGGCGCGCCGCTCGACTCGTCGAGGCCCTGTTCGGGAGGGTAGTCCTCGGTGCGTGTCGCCTCTCTGGACACGTGGACATGGCTGGGAGCGCGTCGTCATCGCGCTCCGAATCAGGCCAGCTGTAGTCACCTGGACAGCCCCGAATTGCAGGGAAAGTCGGCGCCTAGCATCGCTCTCGAGGCAGCGAAAGGGGGGTCGTCATGATGACGCTGCTCGAGGGCGCCGACGTCATCGACGGCACGGGCGCCGAGCGGGTTCGAGAGGATGTCCTCCTCGACGGAGATCGGATCGCCGCGCGTGGTCGCCGTCTGAGCGTGGCGTCGGACGTCGAACGCGTCGATCTCAACGGACGCGTCCTGGCCCCAGGCTTCATCGACATCCACACGCACTACGACGCGCAGATCATGTGGGATCCCGACCTCAGCCCTTCTTCCTGGCACGGCGTCACGACGGTCATCGCCGGCAACTGCGGCTTCACGTTGGCGCCCTGCCTTCCCCGCGACCGGAACGCGCTCCTGCGCATGCTCTCGAGCGTCGAGGCCATGCCGATCGCGGCGCTGAACGCGGGCGTCGAGTGGTCGTTCGAGACGTTTCCCGAGTACCTCGCCTTCATTGGCCACCGGCCGAAGCGACTGAACGTCGGCTTCTTCGTCGGACACACCGCGATCCGAACGTTCGTGATGGGCGAGGGAGCTTCCGACCGGTTGGCGACCGACGCCGAGATCGCATCGATGCGGGCGATCGTCTCGGAAGCGATGGATTCCGGCGCGGTCGGATTCTCGACGTCGCAGTCGACGGGTCACATCGACGGCCTCGGTCGGCCGGTGGCAAGCCGCTCGGCAAACAAGGCCGAGATCTTCGGAATCAGCGATGCCCTGCGCGACTTCGGTCGAGGCATCGTCGAGGTCGCGACCGGACCCGACTTCACACCGGAGGACTGCGCATCTCTTTCGGTTCGCACGCAGCGGCCGGTGACGTGGATCGCCCTCCTGACCCAGCCAGGCAGGCCTGGGGCGTGCACCGCCACTCTCGACGCGCTCGCGGAGGTGGACGGTCAGACCATCCCTCAGATCTCCTGCCGGCCCTTCGTCGTGGCGCACGGATACGAAGACTGGGCGCAGGCCTGCATGATCAGCGGTGCCTTCACCCAGGCGGTCGGTCTTCCACCGTCGGAGCAGCGCGAGCTGTACGCATCGCCAAGCTGGCGCGATCGAGCTCGCAATGCGCTCGACCCGGACTGGGAGCGCGCGATGCGGGGCGCGACCATCGAAGGTACGTGGGCCCACCGTGACCTGAGAGGCGTCGCGCTCTCCGAGATCGCGGACGACCGCGGGACCTCGGTCTTCGATGCGTTCATGGACATCGGCTTGGAGGACGACCTTGCGACCGATTGGCGCATGGTGTTGTTCAACGACGACGAGGAAGAGCTCGCTGATCTCCTCAACGACGACCGCTGCCTGATCGGCTTGGGCGACGGGGGCGCGCACCTCATGCAGCTGTGCGACGCCATCTACCCGACGTATCTGCTCGGGCACTGGGTTCGCGAGCGTCGTGCGTTGACGCTCGAGCGAGCAGTGTGGTGCTTGACTGGACAGCCCGCAGCGGCGTTCTCCGTGTTGGATCGTGGACGGATCGAAGCCGGAACGTTCGCCGACCTTGTCGCGTTCGATCCGGCTCGCGTCGGTACCGGCGCGCTCCAGGAGCTCACCGACTTCCCTGCCGGCTCCTCGCGCCTCGTCGGAGAGAGCGTGGGCATCGAGGACGTCTGGGTCGGAGGCGTGGCGATCCGTCGAAGCGGAGAGGACCTGGGCGGCGCTCGACCCGGCCGCATGATCAGCGTCGGGGCTTGATGCGTCCACGGACCCGGAACGAACGAGCCGCGAGACAAAGGGGAACCGGTGACTGCCGGAACTGGAAGCGTTGATCCTTGGATCCGTTCGCTGGCCGAAGAGGCCAGGTTCGGAGTCCGGGACCGGATCGGTACCGCGCATCTGATCGATGATGCAGCCCGGTTGCGCGCGGCGGACGCGATCGCCGTCGGGAGCGCCGTGAGCATCGCGCGACCCGTGACCGAGACGCCCAGCTGGTTCGGTTCGGGAACTGCGAACGCCGTCCAGCTGACGTACGAGGAACGTCCGGGATTCGACGGCTTCGTCATCGGTTCGGACCAGGTCGTCCTGGAGCCTCACGGGGCACTCAACACCCATCTCGTCGCGCTGAACCACGTCGGGATGGACCACCACTGGTATTCGAACTGGGACCTCACCGAGCAGGCAGACGTCGGATCGCTGTC
>JAODBH010000254.1 GCA_025463865.1 Actinomycetes bacterium
GCCGCCCGGTCGCCGATCGCCCGCAACGTGGTCGGGCCCCGGCGGGTGACGCCGCTGCGTCCGCCGATCGCGCCGCCTTGGGAACGGGAGGCTTCGCCGCTCGACGCGCTCGGCCAGGCGTTGCTCCAGGTGCGGCTCGACCTGCACGAACTGCGCCGGCCCCAGCTGCCGGTGGGCCCCGACGGCATGGCCCTGCCGAACCTCGTGGTCGACGCCGACTCGCGTTCATGGGAGTCGCGTCCCGGCCGGGTCTCGGTGATCATGGCCTTGTACAACCACGCGCAATACGTCGTCGACGCGCTCGAGTCGGCGGTGTCCGGTGGCTTCGCCGACGTCGAGGTCGTCGTCGTGGACGACGGCTCGACCGACGACTCGGCCCGGGTCGTCCGCGAGTGGATCGACCGCACGCCCCACCGCGCGGTGCGGCTCCTCCGTCATCGCGTGAACCGCGGACTACCGAGCTCGCGGAACGACGCCATCAGCCACGCCCGCGGCGATCTCGTGTTCGTGCTCGACGCCGACAACGAGATCTTCCCCACCGGCCTGCAGCGACTCGTGGCCGCGCTCGACGCCGACCCGGACGCCACCTTCGCCTACGGCGTCCTGCAGACGTTCGACACGGGAGGGCCCCAAGGACTGCTCGGGTACTATCCCTGGCAGCCATGGCGCCTGCGCTACGGCAACTACATCGACGCGATGGCCCTCATCCGCCGGAGCGCGTTGCTCGAGCTCGGCGGGTACGCGGAGGAGCGCCGTCTCTACGGTTGGGAGGACTACGACCTCTGGTGCCGCCTCGCCGAGAAGGGTGCCTACGCCGTGCACGTCGCGAGCCCCGTGGCCCGGTACCGCTCGTCGCGGTCGTCGATGATCAGCATGAGCAACCTCTCCCACACCGCCGCGTTCGACGCCCTGCGCGAGCGGGCGCCCCAGTTGATGTCCGGCGGGCTCGAGGACTGGGAGCACCCCCTCACCGACTGGCTCAACACGGTGAAGCGGACCTACGCGGCGCATCGGCACCTGCTCTCGGAGCTCGGCGACCGCGCCGTCGGGAGCCCCGCAACGGGCGCGAGTGCTGGATGAGGCGGTCATGACCCTTCGCAATCCCGCGCTGATGGCGATCTTGCAGTGCCCCAGCTGTGCGGCCGCGCTTCAGGATCTCGGCGACGAGCTCCTCTGCGGTTCCGGGCACCGGTTCCCCGTGGTCCAGGGCGTTCCCGTGTTCACGAGCGCAGGTCGCGACGTCGAGGTGCGCCCGGACGACCACATCAGCAACCCTCCGCCTGCCGACGGCGTCGCGTTGCAGGTGGGCAGCGGCGGTCCGTGGCTGCACATCGGCGCCGGTCAGTCCGAAGCCCGCCTCGACCACTGCATCGAGGTCGAGACCGCCATCTTCCGGCATACCGATCTCGTGGCCAACGGCGCCGCGCTTCCGATCCGGACCGCGTCGCTCTACGGCTGCCTGGCGGTCAACGTGTTCGAGCATCTCCGCGAACCCGACAAGACGGTCGCCGAGCTCGCCCGGACCATCGTCCCCGGCGGCTGGGTCGACATCTCGACCGCGTTCCTCCAGCCGTTGCACGCGGACCCGGGGCACTACTTCAACGTGACCGATCTCGGCCTCCGCGAGTGGTTCTCCGACTTCGACATCGCCACCGTTGCGGTCCCGTACGAGTACCACCCGGCCCTCGCGCTCGGTTGGCAGGTCAGCGACCTCTTGTTCTGGTCGCCCCCCCACCTACGGGAGCGACTCGGGAAGCTGACCCTCGACGAGATCGCCGACTTCTGGCGCGATCCGCCGTCGCGGGAGAAGGCCGCGTTCCAGGCCTTCATGGAGTTTCCCGAGGCGCGGAAGCGCATCCTCGCGGCCGGCTTCCGTCTCATCGCGCAGAGCCCGGGCGTGAGGACCGCGAGCGACGAACTGCCCGAGATCTAGCGTGGCTCGGATGGTCCACGAGACGGAGCCGCGCGGGCCCGCCGAGGGTAACGACTCGGTCGCCGGTTCCTCGTTGCTCACCGGTCCTCAGCCGACCCGCTCCTCCGTTCGACAGGCGGAGCGCGCGCGGCGAGCCCGGCGTTTTTCGTCGGCTTGGTGCACCGGCATCATGACGCTGGTGGGAACTGTGATCGCGCTCGGTTTTTGGCCGGGCCGCATGGATGCCGACACCCTCAACGAGATCGACGAGGCGCGCCGAGGGGTATATACCGACCAACACTCGCCGGTCCTCCAAGCTCTTTGGCATCCGTTCGTCGGTATCGGCCTATCGCCCGCGATTCTGCTGTTGTGCCAGATCCTCATGTTCATCGCGGGTACGTATCTCATTCTTCGACTCGTGTTGACACGTCGGGTTGCGACGGGGTGTGCGTGTTTGCTCGCGCTGTTCCCACCGATCATGGGAACGCTTGGGCTGGTCGGCCGCGACACGTGGTTCACCGTGCTGACGGTCTTTGGCTTTGGATTGGTCGCGGCCGCGCTGCGGCGAACCGGTCGACGGCGCACCGCGCTCCTGATCTTGTCCTTGGTCGTCGTGTGGTTCGCACTTGCGGCACGGCAGAACGCCGGACCTGCGGTCGTGATCATTGCGGCGTTTTCGATCGGGCTCCTTCGACATCCGCCCGCGGGCCGGTCGCCCGACCGACCGCTCCGTATCCGGACGGCGCTCTCCGCGCTCACCCTCGCCGTTCTCTTCGTGGTGCTGTCGATGGCGAGTCTGTCGGGAATCAATCGACTCCTGAACGTGCGCCACTTCAGCCAGCTCGGGACGCTGCAGATTTACGACCTTGCTGGGTTGTCCCGCGCAGACGGGCGGAACTATTTCCCCGCGACGGTACTGAAGGACCGGACCATGACGACTCTGAGTCTGCGATCAAACGTTGCGAGCA
>JAODBH010000005.1 GCA_025463865.1 Actinomycetes bacterium
CGGCGCGGGCGGTGTCGGTGCCGCGAGCGGTGCCGGTCCGGGTGCTTTCGTCGGCGCGCCGGCGGGCGGGGGCGGCTCGACGCGGGGGGCGGCGAGATCAGGTGCGGCCAATGCTGTCGCCGCCGTCGGACGCTCCGGCTTCCTCGACGATGCCGTCGGCCGGGGGAGGGCGCCTCGGAGGCGTTGCTTCCAGGTCCGCTTGGCCGGCTCGAGCCACCGCGTGTGCCAGTGCAGCCAGCCCAACGTGGTGGCGCCACCCACGCACAGGACGATCGCCACCGGATCGCCCACGCCGAACACGAACGGCGCGAGCAGGAGCACCGCGATCATCAACACGTCGAGCGTGCGGTGCAGCAGCGGCGGGATCCAACGCAACGCTCCTGCGCCCGCGTCGGTGAAGGCCGCCAGCACGATCGTCAGCAGCCCGGCCGCGGCGAGCTGCGGTGCATCGGCCGAGTGGACGCTCTGGTAGACGAGCACCAACCCGACGCCGTACTCCACGACCTGGTGCACCCACAGCGGCAGGCGAAGGGGTCCGGTGGGGTCGGGGGCATCGCGAGCAGGATTCACGCGCGGAATATTCGCATCCGGTCGCCGCACCGGATGACCGGGGTCACCGGGTCAGCCGACGTCGACGCCGCCCTTATCGCCCACGGCGTCCGGGTCACCCGTCAGCGCGGCCTTCGCCAAGGCCAGCGCGCGCCCGACCCGGCCGCTCGGACCGTCCCACCACTCACCCGACTCCACGTACACCTCGAGCACGGCGATGGACGGGTCGTCCACCCCGTCGAAGTAGACGTCCGCCGCGGGGATGTAGAGCCTCTGGACGAGCTTGCGGTCGCTCGACAGCTCGGCCCGGCCGGCGACCGCCACGTAGATGCCGTGCTCGTCGGAGCTGAACGTCACGAGGACGCTCGGGTCGATCATGAGCGCTTCGATCCAGTTGGTGTCGCGCGACACGAGGAAGCGGAGGGTGTCGTGCTCGACCTCGGCGAGCGTGAGCGGGCGGCTCGACGGACGGGGCGTGACGGTTCCCAGCATGCCGATCCGGAGTCCGTCGAGCAGCGATGCGAGCGTCCTGTCGTCGGGAGAGTTCGTCATGTCCCCAGGGTTCCCGCCGGGACCCGCGCGCAACCCTGTCGTGCAGCCCGGTCTTGGATCGCCGGTCAGGCCTCGAACGTGCAGATCGCGCGCCTGGACACGAGCGGTTGCCACCGCCGCTGGACGAACAGCTCGTGGGACTCGCTCTCGAGGTACTGGTTCAGGGCCTCGAGCCCGTCGAACTCGACGACGAACGCGTACTCGTAGGTCTGGTCCCGCTGGCTGATGTTGCGTCCGAGGCGCCAATGGCGCATCTGGGGGTAGAGCTTCGGGAAGGCGGCGAGCTCGGTGAGCAGGTTGGCCCGGACGTCGTCGGTGACGTGGCTCCCGAGGCTGAAGGCAACCGAGTGGACGATCACAGCCCGCACTCCTTCGTCAGGGTCGAGGCCGGCGGTCAGGGGCAGTGCTCACGAGGCAACGGTCACGAGGCGGCGGTCACAGGGCATTGTCCCTGATCGGGCGAAAGTAGCCGTCCCCGCGGCCGTGCGGTGCGGAGATCTCGCGGGCCGCAGTTGCGCGCGGCTCGGAGCCGGGCGAAGAATGCCCCGCGTAGCCGGACGCGACCCCGAGGGTGCTCCGCTGCGCCCGTTTCGCACGTTCGATCTGTGTCCAGCGCTCCGTCTGCATGCAGCCCTTCGGGTTCGCGCCCGAGACGAGGAGATCCACCGTGGAAGATGTCCTGCAGTACGCCGGAAAGCGCGTCGTCGTCACCGGCTGCGCGTCGGGGATGGGTGCGGCCACCGCGCAGATCCTCGTCGACCTCGGCGCGGAGGTCATCGGCCTCGACGTGAAGCCGACCGACGTCGCGGTCTCGAAGTTCATCCAGGTCGACCTCAAGGACCCGGCCTCGGTCGACGCCGCGGTCGCGGAGATCGGCGGACCCGTCAACGCGCTGTTCAGCATCGCCGGACTGCCCGGACCGCCCTTCTCCGACCTCGACACCGTGCTCGTCAACTTCGCGGGCGCCCGCAACCTGATCGAGTCGCTCGTCCCGCAGATGCCCGAAGGCTCGGCGGTCGCCTGCGTGTCGTCGAACGCCGGTCTCGGTTGGGAGCCGGTGATCGGCGACCTCCTCCCGATCGTCCAGACCCCCGACTTCGCCGCCGCCAAGGCCTTCTTCGAGGCGAACCCGGAGCGCATCCAGGGCAACGGCTACGCGTTCTCCAAGCAGCTCGTGAACGCCTACGTCGCTTGGCGTGCCGCGTCGCTGCTGCCGCTCGGCATCCGGCTCAACAACACGAACCCGGGCCCGACCCAGACGGCGATGATGCCGCAGTTCGAGGCCGCCTCCGGCAAGGACCTCATCGACGCGTTCGCGGGTCCGTCGAACCGCCGGTCGAGCGCCGAGGAGCAGGCGTGGCCGCTGGTGTTCCTCAACAGCCCGCGCTCGAGCTACGTCGCCGGCATCTCGGTGCCGATCGACGCCGGGTTCTACGGGGCCATGGTCACGGGCCAGATCGACCTCTCCATCCTGGGTGTCTGATCCACCACACCTGAGCACCTGCACGCGACGTTTGCGCACGGCCGGATCGGAGCCTTCCGAACCGGCCGTGCGTCGCGTCACGCCGGCTCGGTGCTGTTGCCGTTGCCGTTGCCGGCTTCCACTTCGGCGTCCCCGGGCAGCAGCGCATCGACGTCCGATACCGGCGTCGCGCCCGCGGCGACAAGCTCGGGGTTGCCCGGGCCCGCGCCGGGCCCGGTCCACGCGGCGACGGCGCCGTAGCCGTTGCGCAGTGCCTCCGACGCCCCCGCCCACGTGCCGCCGGATCCCACCTCGGACGAGACGACGAACGTGACCCGGGCCGACGCGTAGATCAGGCGGTTGCGGCCGAGCGCGCCGGCCTCGGTGCGCGGCGCGGCCGGCGGGTACGGCGTCGCCAGGTAGAGGCGCCGGTCGGTGATGGCGCCCCGCAGCTCGGGTGCCCGCACGACTGCCACCAACGGATCGGCCAGGAAGCCGAGCGCGCGGCCGCCGGCGTCGAGTGCCGCGGCCATCGCGACCCGGTCGACACCGGGAGAGAAGCCCGACACGACGGCCCACCCGAGGCCGGTCGCGTGCGTGGCGGCGGCAGCCGAGCGCGCCTCGCCCGCGTCGTCGACCTCGTGCGGACCCACGACCCCGAGTGCCGGATCGGCGAGCAGACCGGCGTCGCCCACGACGTGCAGCAGCGGTGGCGCACCCGCACCGAGCCGGACGCGGATGCGCGCCGGGTACTCGGCATCGAACGGCGTGACCACGCGGATGCCGCTCTGCTCGAGCCGCTCGAGCTCGAACGCGACGCCCGTGGCCGACGCGAACCGCGCCGCGACCCGGGACGCGAGCGCGGCGTCGTCGAGCCCCGCATCTTGGAGCACCGTGGTGAGCTCGGCGGCGGTGCGACCGAGCAGGGGGCCGGGGTCGCCGACGCGCGCGAGGAGCGGCCAGAACTCGGCTGCCTTCAGCGGCGGCGCGGCGTTGGCGACCAGCCGCTGGCCGAGCAGCAGTGCCGCGAGGGAAGCGTCGGACCGGCGGGCCACGGTGGGGACCTCAGGCGCCGGTGGCGCGCGCGAGCACGGCGCCGTACACGGGACCGCTCCCGCCCTCGCGGAGGACCGCGCCGATGGTGGTGAGCGTCCAGCCCGAATCCCAGAGGTCGTCGACGAGGATCACCGGCTCGTCGGACACAGGACCGGTGATTCGGAACGCGCCACCGACGTTGCGCGCCTGTTGCGCGCTGTTGTCGAGCTCGCGCTGCGGCTGCGTCTCCCGGATCTTCTCGAGCGCCTCCACGTAGGGCAGTCCGAGCTCGGCGGCGGCCCGGGCGGCCACCGACGCGACGAGCGTCGGGGTACGCCGCGACGGCACCGCGGTCACCCAGGTGGGCGGCGGGTCCGCCAGCTCGATCTCGGCCCGCAGCCGGGCGACGAACGCGCCGACGAGCTCGTCGGAGAACGCGCCGGTCGGCTTCTCGTCCTTCACGAGGGTGCCCCAGCCGCCGTCGGCCCATTCGGACAGGGGCCAGACCGCGGCGAGCTGCTCGTCCTTCGGGATCCGCTTCGCGTCCGGCTGCTGCTTGCGGGTGGAGATGTCGAGGGCCTGGCTGCGGATGTACTCGTGCGCCGCGGCGAGGAGCTCGGGTTCGACGCTCGCGTCGTGGCCGGTACCGGTGCACCGGCTGCAACGGCCGCAGGGTGCCCCGGCGGGATCGTCGAGCTCGTGGCGTAGGAACTCCATCAGGCACGTGGTGCCCGACGCGTAGTCGCGCATCATCGCCTGCTCGCGGCGCCGTTCGGCGGTCACCCGCTCGACCCGCTCGGGGTCGTAGTTCCACGGCGCGAGCGTCCGGCGGTACTTCATGCCCTCGCGCTCGACCGCGCCGTCGACCTCGAGGTTCTTGAGCATGCTCGTGAGCCGACCCCGACGGACGTTGACCTGACTCTCGATGTCGTGGATCCGCACCCAGTCGGCCGCCTCCGCGAGCAGCGCCACGACGGCTTCGGCCTGTTCCCGCGGAGGGAACGCGTTGCGGATGAAGTAGTCCTGGATGTCGCGATCCTCGTAGCCGGTGAGCAGCACGCCCTCCGCGCGTGGCACCCCGCGGCCTGCCCGGCCGACCTGCTGGTAATAGGCGATCGGCGAGCCCGGCGACTGGTAGTGGATGACGAACGCGAGGTCGGGTTTGTCGTAGCCCATGCCGAGCGCGGAGGTTGCCACCACGACCTTGAGGTCGTTCGCCAACAGGTCGGCCTCGATCTGCAGCTTGTCGGCGATCGCGGTCTCGCCCGCATATGCCGCGGCGGCGATCCCGCGACTGCGGAGCCAGTCGGCGACGCGGTGGGCGTCGGCGACCGTGAGCGTGTAGACGATGCCGGTTCCCTCGAGCTGCGGGATCGTCTGCGCCAGCCAGGCCAGCCGGTGCGGCTGCGAGGGGATCTCGAGCGCGTCGAGGGCGAGGCTCTCGCGGTCGAGCGTGCCCCGCAGGGTGAGGAGATCGGCACCGAGCTGGCTGCCGACGTCGTCGATGACCCGGTTGTTGGCGGTGGCGGTGGTGCCGAGCACCGGAACCCCGGGCGGCAGCAGCTCGAGCACGCGCGCCAGCCGCCGGTAGTCGGGGCGGAAGTCGTGGCCCCAGTCGCTGATGCAGTGCACCTCGTCGATCACGAACAGACCCGCGCGCGGCGCGAGGTTCGGCAGGACGTTGGCGCGGAACTTCGGGTTGGCGAACCGTTCGGGTGAGACCAGCACGACGTCGACCGCGTCGGCGTCGAGCTCGGCGGTGATCGCGTCCCAGTCGTCCACGTTGTCGCTGTTGATGGTGACCGCCCGGACGCCGCCGCGCTCGGCCGCCGCGATCTGGTTGCGCATCAGCCCGAGCAGCGGGGAGACGAGGAGCGTGGGTCCCATCCCGCGGGCGCGCATGAGGGCGGTGGTGACGAAGTAGACCGCGCTCTTGCCCCAGCCGGTGCGCTGGACGACGAGCACCCGCCGCCGGTCCCGGACGAGCGCGGCGATCGCCTCGAGCTGCCCTTCCCGGAACTCGGCGTCGGGATGGCCGACGAGGCGGCGCAGGGAGGCGGTGGCCTCGGTGTCGAAGTCGGGATCGATGGTCACGGGCCCGACGCTACCGACCGGGTGTGACAACGGGGTCCAGAGCCGTCAGCGTCGGGATCAGAACCGGCGGAACGACCGCAACGCGCGCCGGGGTCCGTAGGCGGGCGCGGCCCCACCGCCTGCGGCGATCAGCCGCATCACCCGCCCGCGCTGGCCGCGGTACGGCTCGAGCAGCTCGAGCATCCGGGCGTCGTCGCTGCGGGGGACGTCGGTGAGGAACCAGGCGACCTGGTGCGGGAGGTGGTAATCGCCCACGCTGACCGCGTCGGGGTCGCCGAAGGCGACGAGCGCGACCTCGGCCGCGGTCCACGGACCGATCCCGGGAAGGGTCATCATCCGCTCCTGGGCCAGGTGGGGTGGGAGCTCGACCAGCTGTTCGAGCCGTTCCGCCCGACCGCACGCGCGCCGGATGGTGAGCGCGCGCTTCTCCTCGACCCCGGCCTGGTGGTAGGTCCACGAGGGCGTCGAGGCCAGGGTCTCCGCGCTCGGCGGCACCATCAGCCCGGCCACGAGCTCGGCCGGTCCCGGCGCGGGCTCACCGAGACGCCGGACCAGCTCGCGGTAGCTGCGGCGCGCCTCCTTGCCCGTGACCTTCTGCTCGAGGATGCTCGGCACCAGCGCTTCGAGCACGGCCCGGGTCCGCGGGATCCGGAGGCCGCGCAACCGGCGGTGGACGTCGCGCAGGCGCCGCTGGCCAGGATGGCGTTCCTCGCGTTCGAGCGCCTCGGTGAGGGCGGAGTCGTCATCGACGGCACCGACGAGGTCGGGCAGCGTCTCGAGCGCCCATCCGGCCCCGGGGCCCCACGCCCACGCGTGCACGGTGCCCTCGGCGCGATCGAGCTCGAGGTGCAGCGTGGCGGGACCCTCGGGGGTGCGCGTCGCGCGCCAGACGCGGGTTCCGTCGACGATCATGCTCGGATCACCGGTGCCCCGGCGGACCGGCCCGAGGGTGAGCCGGAGGTCGATGCGATGGGGAAGGGCGAGGACGCGTTCGATCTCGGACGTGATCACTGGGGTGATGCTACGAGTCCGCGCGTGCGCGCCGGTCCCGTTTGATGCAGCCGCCTCCGGGTGTGGTGACCGAGCGCGCGAGGCTCACTCCGCTCAGCGGCCGGGTCCGAGAAGTATCGCTACTCCTCCGCCCCGGCTCCCTCGGCTCCGGTGTACGCGACCTGCGCCCGGTGACGTTCGTCGATGTCGTCGGCCTCGTCGGCGAACATCGGGGGCGTCCCGCCGAGCCCGAGCTCCGCGGCGTCCTCGAAGGACTGGAGCGGGCCCTTCATCGCTCCCTTGGGCTCGAGCGAGTGGGGCAGGAACTTGTAGCAGAGGATCGCCGCGATCACGCACAGCACCACACCGACCATCGCGGACTCGTGCATGCCGTCGATGAACGCCTGCTTCGCCCCCACGACGAGCGTCGAGGCCTTCGAACCGCTGAGCTGGTTGGCCGCGTCGAGCGCGCCGGCGAGCGACTTCGACGCGCCCGCCCGCAACGACTGCGGAAGCGCGCCGATCACGCTGTGGAGCTGGCCGGAGTACTTCGACGCCGCGACGCTCCCGAGCACCGCGATGCCCAGGGCCGCGCCGAGCTCCCGGCTCGCATCGTTCATCGCTGAACCCGCTCCGGCGCGTCGGGCCGGCACTGCGGCCATGATCGACGCGGTCATCGGCGACATCGTGAGCGCGATCCCGAACGTGAGCGGGATGAACGCCATGAGCATGAACGGGTAGCTCGTGTGGAGGCCGAGGAACGTGAACACCACGAAGCCGCCCGCGACGCAGAGCATGCCGAGCGTGACGACCCGGTGCGCGCCGATCCGCTGGCTCAGCTTGGGGGTGAACGGCGCCACCACGAGCATGACGAGGGCGATCGGCAACATGCGGACCGCGGCGTTGAGCGGGCTGTAGCCGTGGACGAGCTGGAGGTACTGGGTGAGCAGGAACAGCACCCCGTACATCGACAGGAACATGAGGATCATGCCGCCGGTGCCGGTGCTGAACGCCGGGTTCTTGAAGTAGTGCATGTCGACCATCGGCTCGTCGACTCGCAGCTCCCACATCATGAAGAGCGCGAGGACCACGAAGGCGACCGCGAACGAGATGAGCGTGGTGGTGCTCGTCCAGCCCTTGTCCGGTGCCTCGATCAGTCCGTAGACGAGCGCGACCACGCCGACGATCGAGAGCACGGCCCCGATCAGGTCGAGGGACGCCTCCTCGGGGTCACGCGAGGTCGGCACGAGGAAGTGGCCGGCGACGAGCGCCACCGCGATGATCGGGACGTTGATGAGGAAGATCGACCCGTACCAGAAGTGGCCGAGCAGGAAGCCGCTCACGAGCGGGCCGAACCCACCCGCGGCGCCGGTGATGCTCGCCCAGATCGCGATCGCCTTCGGCCGCTCGTGGGGATCGAAGACGTTGATGATGATCGAGAGCGTCGACGGCATGATGAACGCGGCCGCCGCGCCCATGAGCGCGCGGCACGCGATGAGCTGCCACATGTCGTTCGACAGCGCGGCGAGGCCGGCGCCGCCGAGGAACAGCACGAGACCCAACTGCAGGGCGCCCTTGCGCCCGTAGCGGTCGCCGAGCGCGCCCGAGGTGAACAGGAGCCCGGCGAACACGAGCGAGTACGCGGCGACCACCCACTGCAGCTGCGACTCGCTCGCGTGGAGCTCGCGCGAGAGCGTCGGCAACACCACGTTGAGGCTGGAGTTCCCGATGAAGACGATCAGGAGGCTCAGACACAGCACCGCGAGGGTCCACCAGCGGTGGGGCGACGGGCCGGTGCGAACGGGCGGATGCGTGCGTGCGGTCCTGGCCATGGAGAGCGCTTTCGTCGACGTGGGGGGTTGCCGATCGCCGTGTGGGGGGAACACGGTGGCGAAGGCCGGGGAGAGCAAGCGGAATCTCGCTTCCGGTACTATAATCGGAAGGTCCGTTCCGCTCGTGCAATATACGGAATACTCCTTCCGTTTGTCAAAGAGGGTTCCATGGCCGAGATCGCCGAACGTCCGGTCCCAGCTGGAGATCGGGTACCCGTCGAGGGGCCGGTCGTCAGCGAGCGTCCGATGCGTTCGGACGCCCGGCGGAACCGGGAGTTGGTCCTCGCGGCCGCGGAGGAGGTCTTCTCCGAGATCGGCGTCTGCGCCCCCATCGAGGAGGTCGGGCGGCGAGCCGGGGTAGGGGTCGGCACGGTGTGTCGCCACTTCCCGACCAAGCAGCTCCTGGTCGAGGCCGTCCTCAAGGCGATGTTCACCGCGCTGCTCGACGACGCCCGGGCCGCGCTCGAGCGCTCCGACCCGGGCCCGGCGTTCCGCGACTTCTACTTCACGCTCTCCGACTTCCAGGCCCGCCACCGCGTCCTCGCGGAGCAGATGGCGACTGCGGTCGACATGCAGATCACCGCGCCCGAGCTCAAGGCCGCGCTCCACGACGCGATGTCGCAGCTGGTCGAGCGGGCCCAGGCCGCGGGTGAGGTGCGCGGCGACATCGGGCCCGCCGACGTCGCGATGCTCTTCTCGGGTCTCGCGCACGCGACCGCGGTGGCCGGCGACGTGCAGCCGGCCCTGCGCCGCCGCTGCGTCGCGATCATGCTCGACGGACTCCGGCCGACCGAGCCGAGCGAGCTCCCGGGCCGCCCGCTCGACTTCGCGCAGCTCGACCGGCTCAAGAAGCGCGCCAAGCGGTGAGCCGGCAGTCCGGTCCGCATCTGGGGACCGAGGTCGCAGCGGGCGACCACCTGGACCCCGCGCGCTGGGTGACGCTGGCGATCTCGATCCTCGCCGCGTTCATCGTCGTGCTCGACAACACCGTGCTCAACGTCGCCATCCCCACGATCCTCCGCGACTTCCACACGACGCTGCCGAGCATCGAGTGGGTGGTCACCGGCTACGCGCTCACGTTCGCGACCTTGCTCATCATCGGTGGCCGCCTGGGCGACGTCTACGGCCACCGGAAGATCTTCGTCATCGGGTTGGTGCTCTTCGGCGTCGGTTCGCTGCTCGCCGCGCTCTCGCAGAACGTGATGCAGCTCGTCCTCGGCGAGGCGATCATCGAGGGCATCGGCGCGTCACTCATGCTCCCGGCCACGCTCGCGATCCTCTCGAGCACGTTCAAGGGACGCGAACGCGCGACCGCGTTCGCGGCCTGGGGCGCCACCGCCGGCGTCGCCGCCGCCTCCGGACCGGTCGTCGGTGGCTTCCTCACCACCAACTACTCGTGGCGTTGGGCGTTCGGCATCAACGTGATCGTCGCTCCACTCGCGATCATCGGTGCCTTGTGGTTCATGCCTGCCGGCGTGCGCAGCGGGCGCAAGATGACGATCGACATCACCGGCGCGCTGCTCGTCGCGATCGGCATGTTCAGCCTCGTGTTCGCGCTCAGCGAAGGGGGCATCTACGGCTGGTTCAGCCCGATCAAGTCGTTCACCGTCGCGGGCAGCCAGGTGTGGCCCTCGTCGTGGCCGTCGGTCATCCCGTTCATCCTGCTCCTGTCGCCGATCGCGCTCGGCACCTTCTACTTCGTGGAGAAGGCCAAGGTCCGCCAGGGCAAGGACCCCTTGTTCGTGTTCTCCGACCTTCGTTACAAGACCTACCGCTACGGCCTGCTCACCGGAGTCGTCGTCTCCATGGGGCAGTTGGGACTGAGCTTCGCGTTGCCGTTGTTCCTCCAGGACGGACGCCACCTCACCGCCGCGGTCAACGGCTTGTGGCTGCTGCCGTCGGGCCTCTTCGTCATCGTCGGTGCGCAGGTCGGAGGCCGGCTCAGTCACCGCTTCGGCACGGTCAACGTGGTCCGGTTGGGGCTCGCGAGCTACGCCCTGGGCATCCTCCTGATCGTGTCGGCGATCTCGTTGAGCGTCACGTGGTACGAGCTCCTCCCGGGCCTCGCGTTGTACGGCGTGGGGATCGGGTTCGCGCTCGCGCAACTCACGAACGTCATCCTCTCGGAGATCCCCGCCGAGTCGTCCGGGGTCGCGAGCGGGGCCAACACCGCGGTGCGCCAGGTGGGCAGCGCCCTCGGCGTCGCGGTGATCGGGGCCGTACTGACCGCGCAGACCGCGAGCAGGGGCAACGCGCTGGTCCGGGCGGCCGACGTTCCCGCCGGCCTCAAGCGCCAGGCTCTGGCGGGGATCCGCGCGCTCGGAGCGAACTGGCAACCGGCGACGTCGGTGCCGGCGCACGACGCGCAGCTCCTCCGCCACGCGTTGGAGCAGGCCGTCACGACCGGAACCCGATTCGCGCTGGTGTTCGCGATCGTGGTCGTCGCGACCGGCGCGCTGCTCTCGTTCCTGATCCCGAACCGGGTCGACTCCGCGGCCGCACTCCAGACCGACGGGTTCGAGCCGCTCGAGCCCATGGACGTGGACCCGGAGCTGGTCCGGCCGACGAGCGCCGGCACCCCCGCACCCACGATCCATTAGCTCAGAGGCCGAGGGTCAGAGGGTCCGGGCGTCGGAGGGTGCAGCCTTCGAGCGCGAGCAGCAGCTCCTTGCGCTCGATGCCGCCGCCGTAGCCCGTCAGGTTCCCATCGGCGCCGATGACGCGGTGGCACGGGATGATCACCGAGATCGGGTTGCGGCCGTTGGCGAGGCCGACGGCGCGCGACGCCGTCGGTTGTCCGATGCGGCGGGCAAGCTCGCCGTAGCTGATCGTGGTCCCGTAGGGGACCTCCCGGAGTGCGCTCCAGACCCGGAGCTGGAACGCCGACCCGCTCGGGGCGAGCGGCACGTCGAACCCGGTCCGCGCACCCGCGAAGTATTCGGCGAGCTGCGTGCTCACGGTGTCGAACGCGTCGGGCTCGCGCGTGGAGTGCGGAGAGACGGTGTTCGGCCGCAGACCGTCCTGCATGAAGAGCCCGGTGACCGCGTGGCCGTCGCCCGTGACCAACAGCTCGCCGATCGGGCTGTCGACGGTCGTGTGGAGGGTGGCATCTGTGCGTGTCATCAAGGGGATCTCCTCGGGTCTGGGAGGCACGAGCTCGGGTCAGGCGGCGCGTCGGGATCGCCGGGCCGCGGGAAGCTGTGCCCACAGGTGTTGCACCGCGTAGGCGCGGTACGGACGCCAGCGTTCGGCCAGGGCTGACGCCGCAGCCGGTGAGCCATCTCGTCCGAGCGCCTCGAGCGCGTGGCGAACGCCGAGGTCACCCGGAAGGAACGCATCGGGGTCGCGCAACGCGCGCATGGCGATGTATCCGACGGTCCAAGGCCCGATGCCGGGAACCGCTTCGAGGGAACGACGGGCGGCGACGGGATCCGCCCCGGGGTCGAGGGCGATGTCACCTCGGCTCAGCGCGGTCGCGAGCGCGCGCAGGGTTCGCCGGCGCGCGGCCGGGAGCGCGAGGTGCTCGGGATCGGCCGTCGCGATCTCCTCCGAGGTGGGGAACAAGTGGGTGAGGCCGCGGACGGGCGTCGCGAGCGGCTCGCCGTAGGTGGCGACGAGGCGCGCCGCGTGGGTGGTCGCGCCGGCGACGGAGATCTGCTGACCGAGCACGGCGCGCACCGCCATCTCGTCACCGTCGACCGCGCCGGCGACCCGGCGACCCGGAGCGCTTCGCACGAGGGGCCCGAGGATCCCGTCGTCCGTGAACGCCTCGACGATCGCGTACGGATCGGAGTCGAGGTCGAGCAGGGTGCGACATCGCTGCACGGCGGCGGCCAGGTCGCGAAGGTCATCGAGCCAGAGGCACGCCTGTACGTAGCCGTCGGCGGGACGTAGCTCGACGACGCCGGTGCCGCGGGGAAGCCGCAGCGTCCGGCGGTACGCACCTTCGGCCACCGCCTCGACGCCGGGCACCGCGCGGGCACCGAGGAAGTCGAGCAGACCGGCGCCGTCGAGGGGCGCGCGGTAGGGGAGACGCAGCACCAGGGCCTCGGTGCTCTCGGCGCGCGTGCCCCGCCTCACCCTGCGACGCAGCTCCCGGGGCGTGGTCGCGAAGATCTCCCGGATCGTGTCGTTGAACTGGCGGACGCTGCGGAAGCCGGCCGCGAACGCGAGCTCGGTGATCGGTACCTCGGTGGTCTCCAGCAGGACGCGGGCCGTCTGGGCCCGTTGGGCGCGCGCCAGGGTCAACGGCCCGACGCCGACCACCGAGACCAGCTCGCGGTGCACGTGGCGTTCGGTGTAGCCGACCCGGCGCGCGAGGCCACCGACTCCTTCGCGGTCGACGACGCCGTCGGCGATCAGTCGCATGGCGCGCCCCACGAGGTCGCTGCGACGGTCCCACTCCGGCGAGCCCGGGGTCGCGTCGGGACGGCACCGCTTGCACGCTCGGAAGCCGGCCGCCTGCGCCGCGGCCGCGGTGGCATAGAAGCGGACGTTCTCGCGCTTCGGGGTGCGGGCCGGGCAGCTCGGTCGGCAGTAGATGCCGGTCGACGTCACGCCACAGAAGATCCACCCGTCGAAGCGCGGGTCACCCGTCGCGAGTGCCTGCCAGTACAGCTCCGGGTCGAGGTCCACGCCTTTCACGGTGGCACACCCGGGCACCCCTGTCTGGCGGGAATCGGAAGCGGCCAAGAATCGGCGGCCGAGGCTGGCCGGGACCCGCTACGGGCGGGCTTCGGGTCCGTAGGGACAGTGCCGGCAACCGCTCCCGCAACACACGCCGTTGCTCAGGAGGGTCGCGGCGGTGAAGACGAAGAACCCGGTGGTCGGATCGAGGTAGCCGGGTTCTGCCGCAGCCAGGGCGGCCTCGTGGGCCGCCTCGATCGCGGCGCTGGCCTCAGGGTCCATCGGTGCAAAGGGTAGAGCGATCGTCCGACGTCGTGCCGCGACCCCCTCGCGCAGGCCGGAATGGCTCAACCAGGCCGATCCAGGGCCCGATGAGAGAGGGACGCCCCCGCGACTCTCGTTTGGGAACCCGTGACCGCACCCGATTCGTGGATCCGACAACTCGCCCTGGTCTTCGACGGGTCGAAGGCCGCAGTGCTCGCGACCCAGGTGGAGCACGAGCGCGCCCAGGGCCGCGTCATCTACGCCAACGCGGCCTTCGTCGACCAGATGGGCTACCCGCTCAGCGAGATCATCGGCAGGCCGTCGAACATGTTTCGCGGGCCGCATTCGGGCAGCACGCCCTTCGCGCGGCTCGACGCGGCGCTGGCCGCCCGGGTACCGGTGAGCGAGGCCTACATCAACCACCGTCGTGACGGGCAGGCGATCTGGATCCAGGCCAACATCCACACCATCGGCGCCACCGCCGACCGGCCGACGACGCGCATCTCCATCCGCCACGAGATCACCGACCTCGTCGCCGAGCACCTCCAGTGGAAGGTCTCGATCGAGCAGGGGTCCGACCTCGTCGCGGTCCTCGACGAGGACGAGTGCATCCGGTACCTGAGCCCGTCGGCCGACGCGACGCTCGGGGTCGCGCCCGGGTCCCTGGTCGGCGAGTCGGTGCGCTCGCTCGTGCACCCGGACGATTGGCACTACGTGGCGGACAAGGTCGACGAACAGCCGATCGAGCTGCGCGTCCGCACGCGGAACGGTGAGTGGGTCTGGCACGAGTTCGACTGGCGCGACATGCGCGCGGACCCGCTCGTGCGCGGCATCGTGGTCAGCGCCCACGACGTAACCCACCGGAAGGCACTGGACGCGGAGCGGCTTGCGGCCACCGAGCTCTCACGCCTGGTGTCCGATCTGCTCCCTATGGGGGTCTGGGAATGGGAGATCGGACCCGACCGGTTCCGGTGGTCGGTCGGAAAGCAGTCCGCGGCGCGCTTGCTGCGCCGGAACGACGGCGTACCGCTCTCGACGTTGCTGGGTGCCGCGCACCCGAGCGACAGGGCGGCCGTCGAGCGGGCACTGCGGGGAGCCGCGGAGCCGGGCGGCTCCTGTGACTTCGAGTTCCGGGTCCATGACAACCAGTCGGACCGTCGACTCCTGGTTCGAGGCGAGACGCAGTCGGAGACGGACGCGAACGGCGTCGAGCGCGCGGTCCGCGTCGTCGGCGCGATCCTCGATGTCACGAAGACGCACGCGGCCGAAGCGCGGGTCGCGGAGATCCTCGAGACCGTCTCGGACGGCTACTTCGCGGTGGACGACGAGTGGCACCTGACGTACGTGAACCGGCGGAGCGAGGAGATCTGGCACCAGGACCGCTCCGTGCTGCTCGGCCGAAACCTCTGGGAGAAGTACCCGGAGCTGCTCGGGACCGAGTTCGAGCGCATGTTCCGCGAGGCGATGGAGCGGCGGTCGCCCGTGGAAGGCGACGCGTACCTCGGAGTACCCGACGCCTGGTATCAGCTACGGGTGTACCCGCTCGTCGGCGGGATTGCCGTCTACTTCCGTGACATCTCGGAGCAGAAGGCGGCGGACGCCGAGCGCGAGGCGTTCCTCGCCGCCGAACAGGAGGCGACCCGGGAGGCGAAGCGAGCACGCGAGCTGCTCGCGCACGCCGCGACCCACGACGCGCTCACGGACCTTCCGAACCGCGCACTGCTCTTCACCGAGCTCGCGGCGATGCTCGACGATCCCGAGAGCGCTGTCGCCCTGCTGTTCCTCGACCTCGACCGCTTCAAGGTGGTCAACGACAGCCTCGGCCACATCGCCGGGGACGAGCTGCTCGTGAGAGTGGCCGAACGGCTCGTGCTGCTGGGCGGATCGAGCACGTTGATCGCCCGCCTCGGTGGCGACGAGTTCGTCCTCGTCACCCGCAGGTCGGAGCCCGAGGCCGTCGTGACGTTCGCGCAATACGTCGTCGAAGAGCTCCGCGTGCCGTTCCGCGTCAACGGCCGGGACCTCGTCATCGCGGCGAGCATCGGGATCGCGCACGCGACCCCCGACTCGACCCCGTCGACGCTCCTGCGCGACGCGGACGCCGCGCTGTACCGGGCCAAGGCCGGTGGGCGCGACCAGGTCGCGGTGCACGACGACCTGCTGCGGGCCGAGGCGAACGAACGACTGGAGCTCGAGACCGAGCTGCGGACGGCCATCGGGGGCCACGAGCTCGTCCTCTACTACCAACCGATCATCCGCGTACGCGACCGGGCCCCCGTCGGCTCGGAAGCACTGGTGCGTTGGAACAACCCGCGTCGCGGGCTGCTCCAGCCCGACTCGTTCATCGGCCTCGCCGAGGAGACGGGGCTCGTCAACCGCCTCGGCGAATGGGCGCTGGGTGAGGCGTCGCGTCAGATCGTCGCCTGGCGCGGTCGCCCGGGCGTCCCGACCGGCCGGATCGTCTGGGTCAACGTCTCGGGCCGCCAACTGCAGACGCACGTGTCGCTGGCCGACACCGTCGGACGCATCATGAGCTGGTACGGGCTCGCGCCCGGCGAGCTCGGTGTCGAGGTGACGGAGTCGGTGCTGATGCGCGAGCCGGAGCTCGCGCAACGCGAGCTGGAGAAGCTGCGGGCGCTCGGTGTCCCCTTCGCGATCGACGACTTCGGGACGGGCTACTCGTCGCTCAGCTACCTGCAGCGCTTTCGGCCGGACGTGCTGAAGATCGACCAGTCGTTCATCGCCGGCGTCAACGAGTCCGAGACCCGTCACATCGTGCAGTCGATCATCGACGTGAGCCACGCCGTCAACGCGTCGGTCACGGCCGAGGGCGTCGAGCGCGGCGAGCAGCTCCGCATCCTGCTGAATCTGGGGTGCGACAACGCGTCGGGCTATCTCCTCGGCCGACCGTCGCCCGCGGAGGCGTCCATCGCCGCCGAGCCGGCGTTCGTCATGGGCGACGGTCCGGCCAAGGTGGTCGACGGCGCCGTCGCCGAACGCGGCCTCAGAGGCCGTTGACCGCCGGCACGAGCTGCGCGAGGTACGACGTGAGGTACGCGTAGGCGCCGGTGGCCAGCAACACCCCGAGGACGACGAGCAGTGCGCCGCCGACCCGTTCGAGCGTGGGCCCGACGCGCCGGAGCCGATCGGCGAGCGCCGGCGACGATGCCAGACCGAGCGCGGCGAGCAGGAACGGCACGCCGATACCGAGCGAGTACGCGCAGAGCAGCAATGTTCCGCGGCCGACGCCTTCGGAGCGTGCCGCGAGCGTCAGTGCCGCCGCGAGCAGCGGCCCCACGCAGGGACTCCACGCCGCGCCGAACGCGACGCCGACGACATAGGGGCGGGCGAAGCCGGTGATGTGGGGGAGCGTCGTGATCATCCTGCGTTCGCGGAGGAACGGGCCCCGTAGCCAGCCCAGGAGTGCGAGCCCCATCACGACGATGATGACTCCGCCGACGATCTGCACGTCGTGCTGGAACGGCCGCAGCGAGGATCCCAGCAGCCCTGCCGCGGCGCCCAACCCCGCGAACACCGTCGTGAACCCGAGGACGAACACGAACGTGGCCGGCACGGTGCGGGTGGCGTCCTTGGTGTCGCCGATCTCGCCCACGATGATGCCGAGGTACGCGGGCACCAGCGGGACGATGCACGGCGCGAGGAACGACGCGATGCCGGCCCCGAACAACGCGACGAACTGGGTGATGACCAAGAAGGACTATCCGAACGTGAAGGCGTAGGCGCGGAGACCGGGCTGCGTCGCCGTGAGCCGCAGCTGGTGCTGTTCGACTCCCGGCAGCCGGATGATCCGGTACAGGTCCGACGCCTGGACGGTCATGACGGTACGGCCGTCGGGGGTCAGGTGCAGGCTGGCGCCGCGGTCCGGCGCGGGAACGGGCTTCCCGTCGAGCTCCACGTCGACGTCGATCGGGCCCCCGCCCTTGGTGGTCATGACCAGATTCGCCTCGCGCGCCTGCACGCCGACCACGATCGACGCGCCGGCGTTCTCGTTCGTCGAGTACTCGGGATCGGTGGTCCAGGTTCCGACCAGCGCCACGTCGGGCGCCGCGAGGGTGCCGGGATCGCCGGCACTGTGGGTCCCGGCCTGGATCGGCTGGGCGCCGTGCGACGAACCGAGGTAGGTCTCCGGATTGATCTGCACGCCGACGGTGGCGTCGGTGCTGGGAGCGGCTCCCGCGCGGGGTGCCGACTTCTTGACGCCCAGGAGCGACCGGATGACGTCTTCGGCCTCGTCGTAGTTGCCTTCACCGAAGTGCGTGTAGCGGATGTGGCCCTGGCGGTCGGTGATGTACTTCGCGGGCCAGTACTGGTTCTTGAACGCGTCCCAGATCGAGAGGTTGCTGTCGACCGCGACCGGCCACGTGACGCCGAGCTTCGTGGCCGCCTCCTGCACGTTGCCCGTGCTCTTCTCGAACTGGAACTCCGGCGAGTGGATGCCGACGACCTCGAGCCCGTCGGCCTTGTAGCGGTCGTACCAGGCGCGCACGTGCGGGAGGGTGCGGACGCAGTTCACGCAGGAGTACGTCCAGAAGTCGTAGAGCACGACCTTGCCGCGGGTCTGGGTGGCGGTCACCGGAGGACCGTTGAGCCAGGCCTTCGCGCCGATGAGCGGGGGTGCCTCCGGACCGACCGGTAGGTTCGCGGCGTCGACCTTGCTCCCGATGGTCGACGGGCTCGCGATCGCCGCGACGACGACCGCGCCGATCGCGAGCAACGCGACGAGGACCGTGGCCACGAAGTACCCGGGCCGGATCCGGGAGTTCGACCGGCGGGTCTTGGAGGTTTGGGCCACGCCGGATTGTCGCACCCGCGCGGCCGGCGGAATCGGCAGGTCATCCCTCGAGGGCGTGCACCGACCCCGATCGGGTCCGGTGAAGGCCCTCGCGGTGGAGCGCGCGCAGGCGGGTAGCCGGTCGGGTCGCGCCGGCGATCCGGGCGCCGAGCGCGATCACGACCCCGATCGCGAAGCCGATCCAGAGCTGCAGGCGGAGGCCCCGAAGGAGAATGCGGTAGGCGTCGCTCGCGGCCGCGGTCGAGATGCCCGATCCGCGCACCACGTCGAGGAAATATTGGTGGCCGATCCACATCGCGAGGAGCCCCGCCGCGGTTCCGAGCGCGAAGCCGAGGCCGGACCACATCAGCGTGTTGCGCCGCCGGGTCGCGCACGCGACCGCCGCCGCGTACGCAACGAGGGCGAACGGCGGCAGCACGACCGCGAGGGTGTTGAGCGCGCGCAGCCCGCGCTGCACCGAGCTTGCGACGGACCCTTGGAAGATCGTGTAGGTCGGCTTCAACCCGCGGAGCTTGACGTCCGAGACGATCGGGATCCCGCTCTTCGCCAGGCGCGCCTCCACCTGCTGCACCACGGGCGTGAGGTCGATCTGCACCTTGTCGCCCTGGATCCGGAACCGGATGTCGGTGCCGTTGTCCGTCATCCACTTCACGACCTGGTCGTGGATCGCTCGGTTCGCGCGTTTCCAGAACGACTGGAACGCCTCGCTCTGCAAGGCGGCGACGGTTTCCTTGCCGACGAGTGCTTCGAGGGCCCGACGACCGACAGCGGTCGCCGGCTGCAGCGCGCTCGGGAGCTTCGACGCCACGTCCGCCGAGGTCAGGTAGGACTCGACGAACGAGCTCACCTTCTGCGCGACCGCATCCTGGATCGACTGCTGCCGGGCGAGCGGGGTCACCGCGTCGACGTACCCGTCGTCGCTGTAGATCGTCCGGTGGGTCCAGACCGCGACGAATGCGAACGGCGCCGTCAGCGAGGCGACGACGATCAACAGCACCGCAATCGCGCCGCGCAGCCGGTGGGCGCGCGGGGCCGGAACCCGCGGAGGCGGCTCGGGGTCGGCGGGGGCGGTCGGCATGGTGTCCTATCGGTAGACCGGCGGTCTCTCGTGAGGGTCGTCCTCCTCGTCCGGATCACCCGCCCGCCGGCGCCCCGGCGCTTTCCGGTGTTCCGAGGTCGCCGGAGGGCGGCCGGGAATGCCCGGGCGGGCCCGGATGCTTCAGGTATCGCGGCAAACGGGGTAACCTCTCGGCAACCGGACACTCGCAAAGCCCGCCCGGTTGCGCAGCCCGAACCCGGGGCCGCCGAGGCACCCGAAACGCCGAGGCAACGCAGACGCCGAGCAATGCAGACGCCGCCGTCCCCAACCTGGGGATCGCAGCCAGTAGTCGGCCCCCAACCAAGGGGTTGGGCCAATGCCGACACCGTGAAGAACGGTCCTGATCGGACCGGCACCCGAGCCCGATGCTCGAGGTTGCGAAGTACGGCCGAGGCCGTGCAGGTCCGCCGGTGGCAACCCGCCACCAGATGCATCCCACGACGTGAGGAACGAAGACGGAATCAGCCACCGTCACCGAGATCGAGCCGAGCCGGGTTCCCGCGACCCCGCTGACGGTCCGGATCGTGGAGGGCCAGCTCTACGTGTGCGCGGTCGACGCCGAGTCGCTGCCCGGCGACGAGGCCCCGCTCCACCGCGAGTCGCTGCGTCGCGTCCCCGTGTTGCTCGACGACGGCCGGACCGGCCACTGGGCCGGCGCACCGGTCGCGGGCTCACTGCGCCTGGTCGACTGGCTGTGCACGAAGCACCCGGCCGTCGAGCCGGTCGTGGCGGCGATCGCCGCGCTCATCGTCGAGGCCGCTGAGCTCACGACGCGCGGCGAGCTCGTCCCGAACGCGGCGGGCGATCAGGAACCCGCATGGCGCCCGGCGCCCGGAGTGGAGACCGTGCGTCGCCTCGACGACCTCTGGGCCTCGGCTGCGGATGCGGTCGACGACGGCGATCCGGACGTCGTGCTCGGCGACTGGTTCGCCACGACCGTCGCCGAGCTGGCCGCAGCCCGGGTCGGCACACCTCCGAATCCGTCGGTGCGCTCGCGCACCCCGCTGCGCCTGTGGTCCGACCAGGTCGTCGCCCGGGCGGCGGCCGGCGCCCGCCTGCGGCTCCACCTCAACGCCCCCGACGACTCGAGCGGCTACTTCGCGTTGGGCGTGCGCTGTGAGTCGATCGACGACAACACGGTGGTGGTCTCACCGTTCGCGCCCGACGCGGCCGCGCTGCTCGGTTGTGCCAACAAGCACCTCCTCGAGCTGTTGGCGAGCGAGTGGGCGACGGCCCGACGCGCGTGGCCGATGCTCCCCGAGCGTCCGACCGAAGAGGTGATGATCAGCCCCGACGAGGTGGGCGACCTCCTCGAGGAAGGCGCCGGTGCGCTGGGCCTGGTTGGCATCGCGGTGCACCTTCCGTCCTCGTTGCTCGCGCGCACGAGCATGGTGCGGCGCATGGTCGTCGCCGGCCACTCCGCCGGACTCGACGCGCGCTCGCTGGCACTCACCGGTGAGGTGCTGATCGACGGTGACCCGCTCACCGCAGCGGAGCTCGACGCCCTGGCCAACGCGCGCACCGAGCTGGTGGCGGTGCGGGGCAAGTGGCTGCGCATCAGCGACGCCGACCGCGACGCGACCGAGGAGTTCCGCCGTCGGGTCGCCGAGGGCACCGTGTCGGCCGCCGATGTGCTCGACGTCGCCGCGATCGCCGACGAGATCGACACGCAGGCCACCTCGGGCTGGTTGACCCGGGCGGTCGCGGGCCAGTTCGTGCCCACGCACGCGGAACGCGTCGAGGTGCCGACGGCGGTCGTGCTGCCGCTGCGGCACTACCAGCAGGACGGTCTCTCGTGGCTCGCGTGGCTCGAGGCCAATGGTCTCGGCGGCGTGCTCGCCGACGACATGGGGCTCGGCAAGAGCGCCACCGTCCTCGCGCTGCTCGCGCACGCGGCGGAGCAGGAGGAGAAGCCGCCGTCGCCGACGCTGATCGTCGCTCCGACCTCGGTGGTGAGCAACTGGCTGCGCGAGGTCCAGAAGTTCGTGCCCAGCTTGAAGGTCGTGTTGCACCACGGCGCGTCACGGAGGGATCCGACCGAGTACGTCGGCAACGTCGACATCGTGGTCACGAGCTACGGCGTGCTGCGACGCGACGAGCAGCTCACCGCGATGGAGTGGCACCGCGTCGTGCTCGACGAGGCTCAGGCGATCAAGAACCCGGCGACCGCGATCTCGCGTGCCGTTCGCCGCCTGACCGCCACGCACCGGCTCGCCGTCACCGGCACGCCGGTCGAGAACCACCTCGGCGAGCTCTGGAGCCTGATGGCGTTCGCGATCCCGGGCCTGCTCGGTACGCAGTCGTCGTTCAAGACCCGCTACGGCGATTCGCAGAACGAGGCCTCGCTGGCCGGCCTGCGGACCCGGGTCGCCCCCTTCGTGCTGCGCCGCCACAAGACCGACCCCGGTATCGCCGACGAGCTGCCGGAGCGGATCATCGTCCGCGACGACTGCTCGCTCACCCCCGAGCAGGCCGGGCTCTACCAGGCCGTCGTCAAGGACATGACGAACCAGGCCGCCGACGCGACCGGCATCGCCCGCAGGGGCAAGGTGCTCGCGGGGATCACCCGGCTCAAGCAGATCTGCAACCACCCGACCACGGTGATCGCCGACGACGCCAAGGGCCTGACCGGGCGATCGGGCAAGCTCGATCGCCTCGTGACCCTCACCGAGGAGATCGTCGCCGAGGGCGAGGCGGTCGTGATCTTCAGCCAGTACGCGACCTTCCTGCGCCGGGTCGCGCAGCACTTGCGCGAGGAGCTCGACGTGGGTGTCGAGGTGCTCGACGGCAAGATGAGCCGCAAGGCGCGTGACGCCGCGGTCGAACGGTTCAGCCGCGAAGACGGACCGCCCGTGCTCTGCGTGTCGTTGCGGGCGGGCGGCACCGGTCTCAACCTGATCCGCGCCAACCACGTCATCCACTTCGACCGCTGGTGGAACCCGGCGGTGGAGGACCAGGCGTCCGACCGCGTGTGGCGCATCGGCCAGACACGGGGTGTCGTCGTGCACACGATGGTGTGCCCGGGAACGTTCGAGGAGCGCATCGCCGATCTGCTCGACGCCAAGCGCGAGCTCGCCGGCGCCATCGTCACGTCGTCGCCCGAGCAGCTCATCACCGAGCTCGACGACGCGGCCCTGGCCGCGCTGCTGCAGCTCGACGTCGAACGGGCGGAGGGGATCTCATGACGCCCGACGAAGCGACCGGACCGCCCACCGCTTCGACCTCCGCGGGCCCGTCGGGTGGCTCGGACAGCGGTCCGGGCGGGAATGGTCCGGGCGGGAGTGGTCCGGGTGGGGCAGCTCCGACCGACGGCGCGCCCCGCCGGCCGCGCCGGCGGCGCCGGGCGAAGAAGCCGCCGACCGAGGGCGGAGTTGCGAACGCGGCTCCGACGGCGCCGTCCAACGGTGGCGGCGAGCCGGGTGGGAACGGTACGGGTGCGTACGCCGCGAACGGGAGTCCCGGACCCGGGCCCGGCAGCGGTGACGCCAATGGCAGCGAAGCCGGCGGTACCGACGGCCCGCCGCGGTCGAAGCGTTCGCGCTCCCGCAGCCGCCGCAGCGCGCGGGCCCGGCAGCTCGCCGCGGAAGGTGGCGCGTCCGACGGTTCCGGAGGCGCGGCGGGCTCGACGACGGAAGCGCCCGAGGCCAGGGTCGTCACGTTCGGTCCTCCCGCTCCCGGCACCGAAGGCGCCGAAGGAAAGCCCCGGCGCTCCCGATCGCGCCAGCGGCGCGGCCGCCGCGGCGGGGAAGGCGGCGAGGGGGACAACGGCGACACCGCGCCCACCCCGGTCGGCCCGTCAGGCGAAGCCGTGCCGTCCGCCGACGGGCAGCCCCGCAAGCGCTCCCGGTCCAAGGCGCGTCGGGCCAAAGGCAACGCGGCGGCCGAGACCTCGTCGACCGGGCTGGTTCCGGCCTCGGAGCACGGTGACGACGGCACGCTCGCAGGCTCCCTGCGGGCCGCGATCCTGCGACACACCACGGCGTTGGTCCTGTCGCGGGCGCGCGGTTATGTGCGCCAACACCGCGTCAACGAGCTGCGCATCACGACCGGCCGCATCCGGGCCCGGGTCCGCGGTGCGGGCCGTCAGCACTACCGCGTCGACATCCGCGTGCCCGGCCACGCCGGCGTCGAGCACGTCGGCAAGCTGCGGTGGTCGTGCAACTGCATCTACGCGGTCGAGCACCGGCACAGCACGTGCAAGCACGTCGTCGCGGTCACGCTGATCGCGGCCGAACGCCTCGAGGGATCGCCCACCGCGGTGCGCCGTTGGCTCGGTCATGACGTCGACGACGAAGCCGTGTCTCCCGCCCGCTTCGACGGGCTCGCCGACCGGCTGCTCGCCACGTTCAGCACGCCGCCGGCCACGGTAGAAGACGCGTTGGCGCGAGCGGCGGCGCTCGCGCCCGCACCGTTCGGGTTTGCCATGCCGAACGCGGTCGCCCCAGCCGCGTCCGACTGACCCCGGTCGAGGGCCGCAGCGGGCTTCCGGCCTGACGTTCGGGCTCCTACCGGCTGGTTGCTCTCATGAGCACGTCACAATGACATCGGTACGGTCGCTCGATGAGGGGTCTGCCGCGCAGCGCACGAACTGATGGTCGGCGCGCATCCCTCGAGCTTCCCGGCTCGGGGGACGGGTCGAGATGAGCACCGCGTCGCTCGTCCCGCCCGCTCCGCCGACGGACTCTGTGCCGCCGACAGCGTCTGTGCGGCCGACGGACGTTGTCTGGCCGACGCGCCCACCCGTCGGTCGGAAGCACGGCGCCTTCGATCTCGCCCTGCTGGCGCTCGTGGCTCTGGGCGGCTTCCTGCGACTCTGGCAGCTGGGAACCTCGCGCCTCGGCTACGACGAGGCGTTCACCGCGATGGCGGGCCGCATGCCGTTCGGCAGCCTGATGTCGTACCTCACGAACCAGGATTCGCACCCGCCGCTCGACTACCTGATCCACGCGCCGTTCGCCCGTGCGGGTGTCGACGAGTTCTTCTTCCGTCTGCCGTCGGCGCTCTTCTCCATCGCCGCGCTCGCACTGTTCGCATGGTGGATGCGGCCGCGGGGAAGGGTCGGAGTGATCGCGACCGCGCTGTTCGCGATCAGCACCTTCGAGATCGTGCACGGTCGGACCGCGCGCATGTACGCCGAGGTCGAGCTGCTCGGCGTGGGCATCGCGATGCTGGCCGACGCGTGGTTGCGCCGCCCCCGCCGTTGGCACGCACCGTTGCTCGCCCTCCTGATGCTGCTCGGACTGCTGACGCACGTGTCGTTCTTCCTGGTCGGCGCGGGTCTGTTCGTCCTGCCGGGTCGACGGACCGATCATGAGGCCTGGAAGTGGCGCGGCGCGATCGTGATCGGCGGACTCGGCTGGGCTGCGCTCTGGGGGCCGCAATTCCTGGTCCAGACGCGGGGCGGCCACTCGAGCTGGATCCCGCGCACCACGGTCTCGACCTTCGTGACCACCCTGGGCCAGCTCGTCACCCCCAATTCGGGGCTGCACCTGCTCGCGCTGGTGGCGGTCGTCGCCGGTGGCTTCCTGATCTCTCGGAGCGACCGCCGGTTCCGCCGGCTGTGGACGTGCGGTTTCGTCGTTCCCATCGGGCTCGCCGCGTTCTTCGGCCTCTTCGCGCCGGTCCTCATCGACCGCACGCTCACCGCCTTCGTGTGGGCGCCCCTGTTCGCGGTGGCACTCGTGCTCGATGCCGGGATCCGGCGCTTCCGGCTGCTCGGCCCGGTCGCGTTGGCCTGCGTCCTGCTCGTCGGGATGCAGGGTTCGCTCGACGCGGTGTCCCAACGGACCGGCCCGAACACCGCGCTCAACCGGCTCGAGGCCGTGGCGCGCCCCGGCGACGTGGTCGCGGTGGCACCGAAGGCGAAGAGCGTCGAGATCCAGTGGGCCCTCGGCGTCCGCAGCGACGACGGTCCGTGGCAGCCGGTCCAGCTCGCGGGCATGCCCAAGGCCCACGCCATCGCGCTCACGGGGGCACCTTCGACCGGGCGGGTCTGGCTCCTCGACTTCCACGGCAAGGGAAAGCGGCTGGTGAAGCCGGCCGATCAGTGCGCGCCGGTGTGGCAGCACGGCTCGACTCGGGTGGAATGCCTGGGCGCCCGCAGCGCTACGGCGCAGACGGTGCGCATCGGGTCGCCGCGGCCGGCGGCGCCCCTGCCCGCCGCGTCATGAGCGCGCTCCCACGCTGAGTCGTCCGGCCCGTTGAGCGGTCGCCTCCTGGGCGCCGCGCGAGGATGCACCGGTGAACGGACCGGCCGCGACCTCCACCACGAAGTCGCGGTCCTCGTGGCGGGACCTGTTGCCGAAGCCCCAGACGCCGTTGGTGGCCGAAGAGCGGCCGGCCGCGGCCGCGGCGCGCATGGGGGCCGCGACCTTCGCATCGCGTGGGATCGGGCTCGTCCGCGTCTGGATGATCACCGCGGTCCTCGGCACGACGTACCTCGGCAACAGCTATCAGGCGACGAGCTCGGTCTCGAACGTGCTGTTCGAGCTGCTGGCTGCGGGAGCGCTCTCGGCGGTGCTCGTGCCGACGTTCGTGGAGCTGCTCGACGCCGGTCGCCAGCGGGAGGCCGAACGGCTCGCCGCGGGCCTCCTCGGCCTCGCCGCGGTGGCGCTCGGCCTCATCTCGGTCGTCGCGCTGTTCGCCACGCCCTGGCTCGCCCACCTGCTCACCACCGGCGCCCCGGCGGGTTCGGTGGCGCGGCGCCAGGAAGCCCTCTCGGCGTTCTTCCTGTACTTCTTCATCCCGCAGGTGGTCCTCTACGCGTTCGGCACCGTGGCTACAGGCGTGCTCTACGCGCAGCGGCGCTTCGTGATCACCGCGCTGGCTCCGATCGCCAACACGGTCGTCCTCGTCGTGGCCTTCGGCGTGTTCCACCTGGTGCACCCGGGCACCGGACTCGATCTGTCGCTGAACGAGAAGCTGTTGCTCGCGGTGACAGGCACCCTCGGCGTGGTCGGCTTCTGCGGGGTCCCGGTCGTCGCGCTCCTCCGCTCCGGCTTCCGGCTCCGGGCCGTGGTCCATCGGCCCGACGAGCCCTTGCGTCGCCTCCTCAGCCTCTCCACCTGGGCCGTGCTGCAGCACATGGGCATCGGCATCCTGCTCGCCGCTTCGATCGTGATGGGCAACCACGTGGAGGGCGGTGTCGTGGCGTACCAGTTCGCCTTCGTGGCGTTCATGGCCCCGTACGCGATCCTCGCCCAACCCGTGCACACCACGATCCTCCCGCTCCTCGCCCAGGATGCAGCCGTCCGGCGGTTCTCCGAGTTCGCGGCGCGCGTGCGCTGGGCGTTCGAGAGCCTGGCCCTGCTGACGCTCCCGGTCTCCGCGATGATGATCGCGCTGGCCGAGCCGGCGATGCGGGTGATCGGCGGCGTGCGGTCGACCAGCGGCATCGACCTGCTGACCGCCGCACTGGCGACCCTCGCGCTCGGACTCTTCCCGTACAGCGTGTTCCTGCTCTTCGCCCGGGCCTTCTACGCCCTCGGCGACAGTCGTACGCCGGCGATCGTGGCGTTGGTCACCGCGGCGGTCGGCGCGGCCGCCACCGTCTACGGCGCGCTCGCGTTCCGCGGCACCGGAGTCGTGGCCGCGCTCGGACTCGGCAACACGCTCGCCTACGTGCTCGGCGCGCTCGTGCTCGGATGGCTGCTCGAACGCCGGTTGGGCGAGAGCATCGTGTCGCGGGCCTCGTGGCGCCCGGTGATCCTGTCGGTGCTGCTGGGTCTGATCGGCTGGCTCACGGTGCGATCGATCGGCACGCGGCCGGTCCTCGTGAGCTTGCTGGAATCGGTCGTCCTCGGCGGATTGCTGGGCGGCCTCTATCTGCTCGGCATCCGACTCACCACGCGCGCGCCGAGCGCGCCCGGCACCGTCCCACCGACCGTGCCCGACGACGTGGCCGACGCGATCCTCGACCTGGACCTCGACCCCGACGTCGCCGAGAACCCGTAGGCGGACGCGCTGCTTCTGGTGTCCAGAGCTTCGGGAGTCCTGCGCTTCAGGAGTCTGCGCTTCCGCGACGGCTTATGCGCCCGCCGTGTGGATCCGGTCTTCCCCGGTGAGGCCGTCGGATTCGTCCGCCCCGGCGGTGTCGCCCGGAACCACCGGGCGGGCCGGGACCTCGAGCCACCCGGGAAGTGGGATCCCGGCGGCGACCATCGTGGCGGCGAGCCGGGCGTTCGGCTCGCGGAAGCGCGTTGCGAGCTCGGCCCGTACCGAATCGGGGATCGGCTCCGCCCGCTGTCCGTTGAGGCGGTAGTAGAGCGAGCGCAGGCGCCGCTTGAGGCCCATGTGCTTGCGGAGGAATCGCTCCGAGCGGTCGTTGCCGAAGAGGGCGACCCGCTGCAGGGTGCGCAGCTTGAACGCGGTCGTCTGGTTCTCGGAGCTCAGGTCGGTCGGAATGCCGGCGGGATCGAGCTCGAGCCACTCGGCGAGGTCGCGCAGCGGGCGGAGCGGGTCGGCGACGAGGTCCTCGAAGTAGACGACGCGGAGCCGTTCGGTGCCGTATTGGTCGAGCCACGCGGGCAGGTCGTCCGCGTAGCTGCCGCCGCGGACGGCCATGTAGCGCTCGTTCGCCGGGTCCTGGAAGTCGGCGTCGACCAACCGATCGGCGGACGCGAGGTAGTCGGCGAAGGGCAGGTCCTCGGCGAACCGGAGCCGCACCTTCTGGTAGCGGAAGAAGGAGATCGCGCGGCTGACCGGCTCGCGCAGGACGACGACGACACGCGGGTCCGGCAGCGCGTCGTCGATGGCGCGGGCAACCGCGGCATCGCCGTAGAAGTAGGAGGGAGTGGCCTCGAGCCGGACCGATCCGGGGGCGGCGTCGGCGAAGTACTCGTCGTAGGTGGCTCGCGGCGCGAGCGGCTTCCCGTAACGTGCGGGAAGGAAGTAGCGGGTCTCCTTGATGGAGGCCGGGGCGATGGCCGGATGCTCGGAGAGCGACGCGAACAGCGACGTGGTGCCGGCCTTGTTCACACCCGCGATCACCACATGCGACGGCGCCATGCCGGGAGTGTAGAGAAGAAACCCTGGGAAACCCCCGAGCGTCCCCCGCGGGACATGAGATCTTCATGAGCTCCTGATCTCCGGGGAAGACTCCGGGCTCCGGCGACGACTCCGCCGATTTCGCACCGCAGGCCGGGGCCCGAATACTGTGCGGCCCATGGCATCCAAGACTCCCGTCAACGTCACCGTCACCGGCGCAGCAGGCCAGATCGGCTACTCCCTGCTCTTCCGCATCGCCTCCGGCCAGCTGCTCGGGCCCGACCAGCCCGTCGTGCTGCGACTCCTGGAGATCGAGCCGGCGTTGAAGGCCCTCGACGGCGTGGTGATGGAGCTCGACGACTGCGCGTTCCCGCTCCTGGCGGACGTCGTGCCCACGGCCGACCTGAAGACGGCGTTCGACGGCACCTCGTGGGCCCTGCTCGTCGGCTCGGTCCCCCGCAAGGCCGGGATGGAGCGGGGCGAGCTCCTGAAGGTGAACGGCGGGATCTTCAAGCCCCAGGGCCGGGCCATCGCCGACCACGCCTCCGACGACGTCCGCATCCTGGTCGTCGGCAACCCCTGCAACACCAACTGCCTCATCGCCCGGTCGAACGCCCCGGAGGTCCCGGCTGACCGGTGGTTCGCCATGACCCGCCTCGACCAGAACCGGGCCAAGTCGCAGCTCGCGCAGAAGGCCGGCGTACCGGTCTCGTCGGTCAAGAACATCGCCATCTGGGGCAACCACTCGGCGACACAGTTCCCCGACTTCGCGAACGCGACGATCGACGGCGAGCCGGTGCCGTCCGTGATCACCGACACCAACTGGCTGCAGGGCGACTTCATCACCACGGTGCAGAAGCGGGGCGCGGCCGTGATCGAGGCCCGGGGGCTCTCGTCGGCGGCGTCGGCGGCCAACGCCGCGATCGACAGTGTCGTGAGCCTGACCACTCCCACCGAAGCCGGCGACTCGGTCTCGGTCGCGGTGGCCGGCACCGGCGAGTACGGCGTCCCCGAGGGCCTGCAGTTCGGGTATCCGCTGGTGGCCGACGGCAAGGGTGGATGGTCGATCGTGCCCGGCGTCGAGCACGACGACTTCGCGAAGGACCGCATCCGGATCACCACCGAGGAGCTCGAGTCGGAGCGCGACGAGGTCCGGGCCCTCGGCCTGATCTGACTGCGGAACGGCGGAGCCCCGCACCGCTGTTCCACTGACGCCGCCGGTCTTGGTGGAGGCCGCCCGCCGGGATGGATAACGTCGGCTGCATGACCACCACGCAGACGTACCGCGACGCCACGTTCATCTCGACTGATGCGCACGTGACCGAGCCGGTCGACCTCTACGTCGACCGCGTCGACGCGGAGTTCAAGCACCGCGCGCCGCACATCGTCGACTCCGACGGTTGGCGCACCCTCTACGTCGAGGGTCTCGGACCGCGCAAGCTCATGACGTCGTCGGAACTCGAAGTGGCGACGGTCGGTGGGTACGAGGCGTCGGAACGAATCGCCGACCAGGAGCGCGACGGCGTCACCGCCGAGGTGATCTTCCCGACGTTCGCGTTGCAGGCCTGCTTCGCCGCGGAGGACGCCAAGCTGCAGCTGCAGCTGTGCCAGGCGTACAACAGCTGGGCCACCGACACCTTCGCGGGTCAGCACCGCCTGCT
>JAODBH010000013.1 GCA_025463865.1 Actinomycetes bacterium
CACCACGAGGCCGTCACCGCCGCGCAGCTCGAGCGGGTCGAGGACATTGCCAACGCGGAGGTCCTCACCGACGCGCCGGTGCGCCACTACGAGACCAGCAAGGAACACGCGCTGAGCCTCGGCGCGATCGCCTTCTTCGGCGACAAGTACGGGGACATCGTGCGGGTGCTCGAAGCGGGTGAGCACTCGATCGAGCTCTGCGGCGGCACCCACGTGCACGCGCTGGGGTTCATCGGGCCGATCAAGATCGTCAGCGAGAGCTCCATCGGCTCGAACCTCCGCCGGATCGAGGCGGTGACGGGTGAGGGCTCCCTCGCCCGCATCCGCGAGGAGGAGCACCAGCTCCAGCGCGCCTCCGACCTCCTGAAGTCGCAGCCCGCGGAGGTCCCCGACCGGATCGAGCGGCTCCTCGGCCAGGTCAAGACCCTCACCGACGAGCTGCGCGCGGTGCAGGCGAAGCAGATCGGCGCCGACGCCGCCGCGCTCGCGGCCGCCGCCGTCGACGCGGTGGTCGTCACCCGTCGTGACGGCTCCACGCCCGACGACCTGCGCCAGCTCGCGCTCGCAGTGCGCAACGTGCTCGGCTCGGGGATCGTCGCGGTGGTGGGCCTCGGCCCCGACGGCGGCAAGGCGGGGCTCGCGGTCACGGTGAGCAAGGACCTGCAGGGCAAGGGGGTCAGCGCGGCCGATCTGGCGGCCGGCGCGGCCAAGGCGCTCGGGGGCGGCACCGCGAAGAACGCGGAGCTCGTCGTCGGGGGCGGCCCCGAGGTTTCCGGCGTCGAGGAGGCCCTCGCGCTCCTCGACGCCGCGGCCCGGTCGGCGGCATCGGGTGCGAGCGCTTGACCCGTACCGCGGGACGCGTGCTCGGGGTCGATCTCGGCAGTGTGCGCATCGGGCTCGCGCTGTCGGATCCGCTGGGCATCACCGCGCAGCCACTGGTCGTGCTGCCGCGCAGCGACGCGCGCATCGAGGACCACCGGGCCATCGTCGAGATCGCCCGGGAGCACGACGCGGTCCGGATCGTGGTCGGCCTGCCCCGGTCGTTGTCGGGCAAGCTCGGTCCCGCCGCCAAGGCCGTCCTGCAGGAGGTCGACGAGCTCGGCGAGCTGGCCGGCTCCGATCTGCCGGTCGAGACCTACGACGAGCGCCTCACGACGGTGATCGCGCAGCAGGCGCTGGCCGAGGCGGGCGTGAAGGGTCGCGACCGCAAGCAGCACGTCGACAAGGTCGCCGCCGCGGTCATCCTCCGCGGGTGGCTGGAGGGTCCGGGCTCGTGACCGATCCGCCGGCAACCGAGCCGCCCGCAACCGATTGGGTCCCGAGCGACGAACCGGTCACCGCGGTGCCCGTCGACGACTGGAGCCACAGCACCGAGGCCCGGGACCCGCGCGATCCGCACGACGCCCCGTACGCCGACGGGGCGACGTCCGGCCCGGTCGACCGCCGCGGCCGTCCGATCGTCGACACACCGGTGCCGCCGCGCACCGCCCGTCGCCGACGGCGCCGGCGGGGGCGCGGCTTCAAGGTCGTGCTGGTGCTGCTGATCCTGTCACTGCCGTTCCTCGGAGCGTTCGGCTGGTTCGTCTACCAGCTCGACCCGCCCGGATCACCGGGCAAGCAGGTCGCGGTGACGATCAAGCCCGGCTGGGGCGTCGGCAACATCGGCGACGAGCTCGCGCGCGACCACGTGATCGGCTCGTCGCTCGCGTTCAAGCTCTACGCCGCCGCCACCGGCAGCCGCCACTTCGAGGCCGGCAAGTACACGCTCCACGAGGACCTGGGCGTCCGGCCGGCGATCGACGTGCTGAAGCGCGGTCCGAAGATCGTGGTCCAGACGCTCGCGCTCCCGCCGGGGCTCACGATCAAGCAGATCGCCGACCGGGTCGGCAACCTCCCGGGCCGGAACGCGGCGGCGTTCCTGCAGCTCGCCCAGTCGGGCGTGGTCCGGTCGCGATACTCGCCGCCCGGCAACAACTCGCTCGAGGGCCTCACGTACCCCGACACCTACTCGTTCGCTCCCACCGACGACGACACGACGATCCTGAAGACGATTGTCGCCCACTTCGACGCCGCTGCGGCCACGGCGGGGATCGATGCTCCGCCGGCCGGGATCACGCCGTACCAGGCCGTGGTCGTCGCGTCGCTGGTGCAGCGTGAGGCCGGGGTCGCCGAGGACCGGGCCCCCATCGCGGCCGTCGTCTACAACCGGCTCAAGCTGGGGATGCCGCTGCAGATCGACGCCACGCTGCTCTACGCGCGGGGTGATGCGAGCTCCGCGCCGACCAACGCCGACAAGAAGATCCAATCGCCGTACAACACGTATCTCAACAAGGGTCTGCCGCCCACGCCGATCGCCACCGTCACGCCCGAGTCGCTCGCCGCCGCGCTGCACCCGGCGAACGTGCCGTACCTCTACTACGTCGTGATCGACAAGTCCGGGAAGAGTGCATTCGCGACCACGCTCGCGGAGCACAACCAGAACGTCGCCGAGGCGCGGGCCAAAGGCTTGTTGTGAGCGCGGGGGTTGTCGCGAGCGGAGTGTCGTTGAGCGGAGTGTCGTTGAGCGGAGTGTCGTGAGCGGACCCGGCGCGCCGACGGCGGCCACGCGGGTCGCCGCGGTGATCGGCGACCCGGTCGGCCACTCGCGCTCGCCCGCCATCCACAACGCGGCGTTCGCCGCGCTCGGGCTCGACTGGGTCTACGTCGCGCTCCCCGTGCCTGCGGGCCGCGGCGCGGCGGCGGTGCGCGCGGTCGAGGTGATGGGGTTGTCGGGGCTGAGCGTCACGATGCCGCACAAGGCCGACGCCGCGTACGCCTGTGACGAGCTCACCGCCGACGCCCGGGCGCTCGGCGCGGTCAACGCCATCTCCCGACGTCCCGGCGGCGGGGTCATCGGTGACTCGACCGATGGCACCGGATTCATCCGCTCGCTGGCCGACGAGGGCGTCGACCCCTCGGGTGCGCGGGTCCT
>JAODBH010000028.1 GCA_025463865.1 Actinomycetes bacterium
CTTACGTAGATTGCAAGCCCGACGTTGCGCGACAGGGGCGATGAGTTCCGACGGTCCCGGCGGTCAGAGGGTGACGTGCGGCGAGAGACCCGAGCCGGGGTGGAGCGAGTGGAGCGGACGATGACGGCGACGATCGTGCAGTACCAGGTGAAGCCCGAGCGGGCCGAGGAGAACCAGAAGCTCGTCGAGGCGGTCTTCGCCGACCTCGAGGCGCGACAGCCCGACGGCTTCACGTACAAGGTCTTCCGGCTCGAGGACGGTGTGAGCTTCGTCCACGTCGTGATCGAGCACGACGACGTCGAGCATCCCGACTCGCTGCAGGAGGTGCCGGCGTTCCGGGCCTTCGTCGCCGACATCGCGGAGCGTTGCGACAAGCCCCCGGCCGCGAAGGGCGCAACGATCGTCGGCGGCTACCGCTAGGCCGCGGCCCGGACCAGGTTTCTCACGGGGTGACGGTGTGCGTGTCGCGTCCCGACGCGAGCAGCGTGCCGGGCAGTGACCCCGTGAAGGCGCCTTCCTTGACGACAGCGGTGCCGTTGACCAACACCTGCTCGATGCCGGTGGCCTCGGCGTAGAGCCGCCACGAGTCGCCCGGGAGGTCGGCCCGCACGCGCTCGGGCCCGTGGCCGATCCGCTCGGGGTCGAAGATCACCGCGTCGGCCGCGTACCCGTCGGCGATCCGCCCGCGCCCGACGAGGCCGTAGAGCCGGGCCGGGATGTCGGTGAGCTGTTGAATCGCCTCTTCCAGCGACATCACGCCGAACTCGCGCACGCCGTAGGCGAGCAGCGCGGTCGAGTAGACCGCTCCGCACATCATGTCGAGGTGGGCGCCCGCGTCGGACCCACCCACGACGGTGCGCGGGTCGCGCCACACCTCCGCACGCAGGGCCCACTCGGCGGGGCTCTCGCGGCCCATGCCGGCCGGCCGGAGCCCGGTGCGCAGGTCGTCGGCCAGCACGATGTCGAGCATCACGTCGAACGGGTCGCCACCGCGCCCGGCTGCGATCTCGCCAACCGTGCGCCCTTCGTACGCCTTGTTCTCGGCCGCGAAGGTCTCGAGCAGCTCGAGGTTGGCCCAATTGGCGAGACCGCGCAGCGCGCCGGCCTCGTCGGATTGCGCCCCCGCGGCCAGGCGGCGGCGGTTCTCCGGATCCGCGAGCGCACGCGCCCGTTCCGCGGGAGGCAACGACATGATCGGGTGCCACCCCGGGAAGCCTTCGAGCACGGCGCCGGAGAGGAACGACAGCCGGATCTTCATGGAGTGCGGCAACGTGAGGGCGACCACGCGGCCACCGCGTTCGGCCGCGTAGTCGGACGTCTCCAGCTGGCTCTCGTGCCGCGCCGGGTCGAGGGTCGACACACCGAGCACGTTCCAGTTGACCGGCCGGTTCCCCGCGACCGACATGCGGGTGATCAGGTCCTTCTCGGCGTCGGTGAAGCCGTTGATGCACCCGGCGAGGATGCACTCGAGGGTCGTGCCCTCCGCGTCGCGGACCGCACCTGCGAGCGTGACCAGCTCCTCGGGATCCGCGCCCCGCGACGGCACAGGGTCGCCCGCGCCGTCGTGGTGGGTGGGCGCGGTCGACGTGGAGAAGCCGAGCGCGCCGGCCGCGCAGGCCTCGGCGATGATCCGGGCCATGGCGTCGATCTGTTCCGCGCTCGCCGTCTCGTGGCAGTCGTCGCCCATGACGACGCGGCGGACCGCGGAGTGGCCGACGAGGAAGCCGGCGTTGATGCCGATGCCGCCGTCGAAGCGCGCGCTCCAGTCCTTGTACGTCGACCAGTCCCACTCGAGGCCGGCTTCGAGCGCGGCGAGGGGCATGCCCTCGACGCGCGCCATGAGCCGCATCAGGTAGTCGGCGTGGTCGTCGCCCGCGGGCGCAAGCGCGAAGCCGCAGTTGCCGCCGATGGCCGTGGTGACGCCGTGCAGCGGCGACGGGCTCGCGGTGGGGTCCCACGAGAGCTGCGCGTCGTAGTGGGTGTGGAGGTCGACGAAGCCGGGGGCGACGACGAGGCCCGTCGCGTCGATCACGTGCGGGTCGGCGCCGAGCTCCTCGGCGGGGACGAACCGGCCGTCGCGGATGCCGACGTCGCGGACGCGCCCCGGAGCGCCGGTGCCGTCGACCACGAAGCCACCACGGATCAGGGTGTCGGCCATCGGAACAGCTCCTCTGCGTTCTCGTGGGTGAGCTTGGCGATCACGGCGTCCGGCAGGTGGCCGATGGTCTCGTGGACCATCTTCTGGGTGTCGGGCCACGACGAGTCGGCGTGGGGATAGTCGACCTCGAGCATCACGTGCTCGGGACCGAACCGGTCGATCACCGGTTCGAGGGTGCTGGGGTCGTCGATGGTGCAGAACCAGAAGTTGCGGCCGAGGACCTCGCTTGGCTTCTGGTCGTCCTTCCAGTGGCCGCCCTCGTTGCCCGATCCGGAGTGGTCGAGCACGTAGTCGGCCCGGTCGGCGAGCATGTTCACCCAGCCGACGCCGCCTTCGGAGAGCGCGATCTTCAGATCGGGGAAGCGCGTGCACACGCCGGACCAGAGCCAGTCGGACGCGGCGATGAACGCGTTCACCGGGAACAGCGTGGGCAGCAGCTCGAACGGCGGGTCGTCGCACGGGATCGGTGCCCAGGACGCCGAGCCGGTGTGCAGGCAGAGGACGGTGCCGGTCTCCGCGCACGCGGCGAGGAGCGGGTCCCAGTGGCCGGTGTGCAAGGAGGGAAGCCCGAGCTTCGCCGGGAACTCGGTGAAGCTCAGCGCGCGGAATCCGCGCGCCGCGTTCTCGCGCACCATCGACGCGGCGATCTCCGGATCGAGCAGCCAGGTGATCTGGGTCGGGATCATGCGGCCGGGATAGGTGCCGGCCCACACGTCGTGGTGCCAGTCGTTCCACGCCCGTACGCACGCAAGCCCGAGGTCGGGGTCCTTCGAGCGGGAGAACACGGCCCCCGAGAAGCCCGCGATCAGGGATGGGAAGCACACCGACGCCTGGATGCCGGCGAGATCCATGTCGGCGATGCGCGCGTCGATGTCCCAACACCCGCGGCGCATCTCGTCGAAGTTGGCCGGTTCCATCGACCACTGGTCGCGCGGCCGGCCGACGACCGCGTTCAGGCCGATGTTCGGGTACAGCCCGCCTTCGTACTCCCACACCTCGCGTGCGCCGAAGGTGACGATCTTCGGTGCCGCGTCGGCGAGGCCCGCGGGCATGCGCCCCTCGAACAGGTCGCGCGGCTCGATGAGGTGGTCGTCGACCGAGACGATCCGGTAGTCGGCGGCCGGGCCGCGCTCGACGGTGCCGGCGTCGGCCACAGAGGTCATTGGGGCCCGTATTCCAAGGGGAGTGGATCGGCCTGGCGGATGCCGGGCGAGAAGTGCAGCTCCACGCCTTCGGGGATGCGGTAGTCGGGGATCCGGCGGTGGAACTCCTCCAACGCGACCCGCAGCTCGAGCCGGGCGAGGTGCGCGCCGAGGCAGAGGTGGTGCTTGGCGCCGAACGCGAGGTGCTTGTTCGGGTCTCGGGCGAAGTCGACCTCGCCGTCACCGAACTCACTCGGATCCCCGTTGGCTGCTCCGAGCACGAGCATCACCGCGTCACCCGCTTGCAGCTCCACGCCGCGCATCTCGACATCCTGCTTCACCGAGCGGGGGATGACCATCACGGGCGTGAGGAAGCGCAGCAGCTCCTCGACCGCCGCGGGCACGCACGCCGGGTCGTCGACAAGCTGCTGGCGGAGCTCGGGATGGGTGGCGAGGAACGAGATCATGCAGTCGAGCGTGGCGGTGACGGTGTCGAGGCCTCCGAGCAGCAGGAGGTGGCTGATGCCGAGCAGCTCGGCCTCGGTCAACGCCCGACCCTCGATCTCCGAGTGCACGATCGTGGAGAGCAAGGTGTCGTCGGGGTTCGCGCGGACGCGCGCGATCGCGAGGCGGAAGTAGTCGCTGATCGCTTTGGCGGTCTCGGCCCGGATGCGCTCCGCGCCCTCGGTGTCACCGGGCTCGACGTCGGGGCGGATCGAGTTGTCGCGCCAGACCAGGAACTGCGGGAGGTCGTCCATCGGGAGGCCCATCAGCGCGAGGAAGATGCCCGACGGCAGGGGAGTGGAGAAGTCGGCGTGGAAATCGACCGAGCCGCGGTCGATGAATCCGTCGATCAGCTCGTTGACCAGCTTCCGCACCTCCGGCTCGAGCTTCTCGATCTCGCGCGGCACGAACTGCGGGTTGAGCATGCGCCGATACTTCGTGTGCTCCGGCGGGTCGACCTCGAGCGGGATCAGCGGCTGCTCGCCCAGGTTCAACATGCCGTCGGCCGAGGTGAAGTACTCCGGGTTCCGCAACGCCCAGAGGATGTCGTCGTAGGTGTTGACGAGGGCGACGCCGTGGTCCATGACCACGCCCCGGGCGACAGGACACTGGTCGCGCAGTTGCTCGTACGCGGGCTGCGGGTCGTCGGCGGTGCCCGGTGTGAACAGCAGGCCGACCGCGTCGGCGTCGGAGATGGCCATGGGAATGCCCTTTCGTCAGGAACTGGACGGTGCGAGCCCCGAGCGGCAGAAGTCCCACAGCCGGGTGGCCGACGTCTCGAGGTCGTCGAGGGGGCCGAAGAGGAACGACGCGTGCACGTGGGCCAGCACGACGGTGAACATCATCACTGCGTCGTGACGGTCGACCGGTCGCACCTCGCCCGCGCGGGCGGCGGCGGTGAGCTCACGGTCGAGCACGTCGATGATGGGCGCGAGCGCGGCCCGTACCTCGTCGGGATGTTGCTCTCCGAGGCGCAGGTGCTCACGGACCAGCAGGGAGGAGTAGCCGGAGCCGGTCACGAGGAGGCTGCAGATCCCGAGCACGAACGCACGGACGCGCTCGAGCGGGTCGTCGATCGACTCGAGGCCGAGCCGCAGCAGCTCGGCGCCGGTGCGCGCCTCTTCCTCGAGGAGCGCCAGGAGGAGCTCGTCCTTCCCGGCGAAGTGCCGGTAGAAGCTGCGGAGCGAGACGTCGGCCCGGGATGACACCTCGGCCACGGTGAACTGCGACGACCCGAGCTCCGTGGCGAGGGACCGGGCTGCGTCGACGAGACGGCGGGCCCGCGTGGCGGACCGCCCACGCGCCGCGGACAGGGAACGATCGAGAGCCCGGTCCTCCCATCCCGCGGCGGCGGTTGCTTCCTTCGCGAAGGCCATTGCGTTACGTTGGCACAGGCGTGCCACAAATGCACGCCAAGGACGCCGAGGCGCGGCCGACGGGCGGGGTGGGGATGAGAGCAGCGGTGTTCCGTGAGGTCGGCGCGCCATTGCGCGTGGAGGAGCTCGAGCTGGCGCCGCTCGGCCGCGGGATGGTGCGGATCCGCATCGTCGCGAGCGGCGTGTGCCACTCCGACGTCTCGCTCTGGGACGGCACGATCCCCCAGGCCGCGCCCGCCGTCCTGGGCCACGAGGGTGCCGGCGTGGTCGTGGAAGCCGGACCGGACGTCACCGATCTGACCCTCGGCGACCACGTGGTGCTCACGTGGGTCGCTCCGTGCCGGCACTGCTTCTTCTGCCTGGCCGGGCGGGCGGAGCTCTGCGAGCACGGGATGGACCACGCCTTCGCCGGACCGTACGGGAAGGCGAGCGGCGACGAGGTCTTCTGCGCGTTGGGTACGGGAACCTTCGCCGAGGAGACCGTCGTCCCCGCGGCCGCCGCGATCCGGATCGACCCCGAGTTCCCGCTCGAGCTCGCCGCACTCGTCGGGTGCGCAGTCGTGACGGGCGTCGGGGCGGTGGTCAACACCGCCCGCGTGGCCCTGGGCGAGACCGTCGCGATCGTCGGCTGCGGCGGTGTCGGCCTGGCCGCCGTGCAGGGCGCGCGCCTCGCGGGCGCGGCGATGATCGTCGCGGTCGACCGGGTCGCGACCAAGTTCGACGTGGCGATCGCCAACGGCGCCACGCACACCGTCGACGCCTCGGCGGGTGATCCGGTGGAAGCGGTCCGTGCGCTCACGGGCGGTCGGGGCGTCGACCACGCCATCGAGGTCGTCGGAACGTCGTCGACCATCCTGCAGGCGTACGCGATGGCCCGCCGCGGGGGCACGGTGACCGTGGTCGGCGCGGGTGGCTTCGCCGACATGGTCTCGATCCCCGCGATGAACCTCATGGTGGACGCCAAGCGGCTGCAGGGTTCCGTCTACGGCGGCACCGACCCGGCCCGCGACATCCCGCGCATGATCGCCCTGGCCGCCGCGGGTGCGCTCGACCTCGAACGCCTCGTGACGACGCGCATCGCGCTCGACGACGTCAACGACGCGTTCCGGGTGATGCTCACCGGAGAGGTGGCGCGAAGCTTGATCGTCTTCCCTGCACCGGCCGACGGACGAGGTGCGACATGACCGGATCATCCGCAGACGTGATGCTGACGATCGACGGTCAGGCCGTCCCGGGCGACGCGGGCGAATACCCGGTGCTGAACCCGGCCCGGCCGTCGGAGGTGGTGTTGCACGCACCGTCCTCGTCGCCCGCGCAGGTCGACCGGGCGGTGCGCAGCGCGGCGAACGCAGCGGCAGCGTGGGCCGCGCTGCCGTTCGAGGAGTGCGCGCAGCTCGTCATCGCGGCCGGGGCGGCCGCGTTCGAAGCCGCGTCGGGCCTCGCCCCTTCGCTGACGCGCGAGAACGGGAAGGTCCTCGGGGAGTCGCAGTTCGAGCTGGCGACCATCGGCGGGATGACCGAGATGTTCGCGGCGATGGCTGAGGTGGCGCTGGCCCCGGGCGGCGGCCCCGGCGCGGCCAGAGTCGAATACGAGCCGTTCGGCGTGGTGGCGGCGCTGCTCCCGTTCAACTGGCCGGTGTCGGTCCTCATCTCCAAGCTGGCCCCTGCGCTGCTGAGCGGCAACGTCGTCGTGGTCAAGCCGCCGCCCACGTGCCCGGGCACGGTGCTGCAAGTGGCCCAGGCGTTCGCAGCCGCGCTTCCTCCGGGCGTCGTCAACACCGTCAACGGTCCGGGCGTCGAGGTGGGCGAGGCGTTGGTCACCCATCCCGACGTCGCGATGGTGTCGCTCACGGGTGGCCCCCGCACCGGCCGCGCGGTGATGGCGGCCGCCGCGCGGCACCTCACGCCGGTGCTGCTCGAGCTCGGTGGCAACGACGCGGCGATCATCGGTCCGGACGTCGAGCCGAACGAGGCGCTGGCCGGCGCGTTGCTCGACGCCGCGTGGCTCACCAGCGGCCAGGTCTGCATGGCGCTGAAGCGGCTCTACGTCCCCGAGCGCCGACTGCGCGAGTTCGTCGACGCGCTCACCAATCGGGCCGCGACGACCGTTGTCGGCGACGGGCTCGCTCCCGAGACCACGCACGGGCCGGTGCACACCGCGCAGGCCGCCGCCTTCGCCGAGGAGCTGCTCGCGGAGGCCGCAGCGGAGGGGACACGGGTCCACCGGCCGGGCTCCGTACGGGAGGAGGACCGCGAAGCCGGCGGGCACTTCGTGGCGCCCGCGATCGTCGACAATCCCGGACGACAGCAACGGATCGTCACCGAGGAGCAGTTCGCCCCCGTCCTGCCGGTGCTCACCTACAGCGGTATCGACGACGCCATCGAGGCCGCGAACGACTCCGTCTACGGGCTCGGCGCGTCGGTGTGGACCGACGACGACATCCTCGCCGACAGCGTGGCCGAACGGCTGCAAGCGGGCACGGTGTTCCGCAACGCGCACGGTCCGGGCGCACTCGACCCGAACGTGTCGTTCGGAGGCTGGAAGCAGTCGGGCATCGGCCGGGAGTTCGGCACCGACGGCATCATCGCCTACACCCGCCAACGCGCCGTGCTGCCGACCCGCCCTCTGCCCGGCCCGTAGCTCGTGCAGGGGAGAGTGGGCATGCAACGGCTCGCGGGACGGGTGGCGATCGTGACCGGGGCCAGCCGGGGCATCGGCGCGCACATCGCCACCGCGTTCGGCGCCGAAGGGGCTGCGGTGGCGTTGGTGGCCCGCACCCGCAGCGCGTCGGCCGGCTCGGAACCGGGAACGCTCGAGGAGACGGCCGCGGCGATCGAGGCGCGCGGTGGACGCGCGCACCTGATCGTGGCCGACGTGCTCGATCCAACGAGCCCGGCGAGGGTGGTCGCGGAGACCGAGGCCGCGCTGGGCCCGTGCGACATCCTGGTCAACAACGCGCTCGTGTCGACGATGGCGCCGCTCGAGACCATCGACGTCCAGGCCGTGCGGGACATGCTCGAGGGTCAGGTCCTGACGCCACTCGCGCTGGCGCAGCTGGTGCTGCCCGGCATGCGGGCACGCGGGGCCGGCTGGATCATCAACCTCACGTCGAAGGGCTCGCGGCTGCCGCCGGGTCCGCCGTTCTCGTGGGGCATCCGGGGCGGAACCAGCGGCTACGGGTCGGTGAAAGCGGCGGTGGAACGCATGACGGTGGGTTTGGCGGGGGAGGTCCACGGCTCGGGGATCGCGGTCAACGCGCTCGGTCCCTCCCGCATCGTGCGCACACCCGGAGTGATGAAGGGTGACTGGGGCAACGTCGGCGCGGAGAACTACGAGGACCCGGCGACGATCGCGGAAGCCGCCGTGTTGCTCGCTTCGTGTGATCCGGAGACGTTCACCGGCAAGATCGTGTGGAGCGAAGAGCTCCCTACCGAGCTCACGGGCTGATCGGTTCGCGCGTCACCGTGGCGTCGGTCCGGTATAGACGGTCCGGCCCCGGAAGCGGAGCGGTGCCTCCTCGTACTCCTCCATCGCGTGGGCGACCCAGCCGGCGGTCCGCGCGACGGCGAAGATCGTCTCGCCCGCCTCGACCGTCATACCCGCGACCCAGACCAGGGCACCGAGCGCGAAGTCGACGTTGGGCTCATGTGTGACCCGGTCGGCGGCGGCTTCCGCGACCTGGGTCACCAACCTCCGACGGGCCGCGGCCCCGCGTGGGCCGCCGAGCGCGTCCACCGCCTCGAGCAACACATCGGTGCGCGGGTCGCGCCCTGCGTAGACGCGGTGCCCGTACCCGGGGAGGCGACCGTCGCGCGCCAGGCGACCTGACACCGTGACGTCGGCGCCGTCAGTCGCGGCCTCCCGGAAGAGCGCGACCACGTCGGCACTCGCCGTCCCGTGCAGCGGACCGCTCAGCGCGGCGAGCGCGGCGCCGACCACTGCGTAGGGGTCGGCCCGACTCGAGGCGGCGACCCGCGCCGCGAGGGTCGACGTCGCGAGCTCGTGGTCGGCGAGCAGCGCCAGCGCCGTGTTGATCGCGAACACCCCACCGCGCGGTGGCGCAACCGGCGAAAGGCGGCCCCAGAGCCGGCCCGCGAGCGCATCGGCGACGACCGTCCCGTCGGCGAGGACGAGCGCGTACCCATCGGCCGTTCCCCTCACCGGCAACGCGTCGACCATCGTGGCGACCAGGGCGCTCGCGGCCCGGATCACCGAAGCAGGCTGCAGGTCCGTGCGTGATCGATCCCGCGACGCCGCGATCGTGACCGCGAGCGCGAGATGATCGATCAGGCGCGCGCTCGACCCGAGGCTGCGCGCCGCGGCGCGCACCGCGTCGCAAGTCGCCGCCGAGGCGCGGAACGAGACGGCATCGAGGCGCGTGGTCCACAGCAGGCCGGCCACCGACTCGTACGCCACCGCAGTCGCGAGAAGGCCGGCGTCGTGGCCGCGGACGAAGAGCCGGTCGTCGTCGATCGACGTCAGCGAGGTTCCGATCGCGAGGTCGAGACCGCTCGCCGACGGCCGCCGGCCCTTGTGACGATTGAGCTCTTCGAGCTCGAGGCGTTCGAACCAACTGCTGCGATCGCCGGCAACCCGGTGCCGCGTGACGATCCCGCGGCTGACGTAGGCGTACAGGGTCGGCTGCTTCACGCCCAGGATCCGGGCCGCCTCGGCCGCGCCGACCAGTCGGGTGTCTTCCATCGGAACGGCAGCTTAACGGCGGTCGTTGATCATTGATCAATGTTGACAGAAGGTTGCTGCGAGCCGAAGGTGGAGAAAACAGCATCCAGCGAAGAGGCGCACCACCATGACCACGTTCAGTCCCGGCCTCGAAGGCGTCGTCGCGTTCGAGACCCGCATCGCCGAGCCCGACCGCGAAGGCGGTGCGCTCCGCTATCGCGGTGTCGACATCGAGGAGCTCGTCGGCAAGGTGCCATACGAGAAGGTCTGGGGCCTTCTCGTCGACGGCGCCCTCGAGCCCGGCCTTCCGCCCGCCGAGCCGTTCCCCATCCCCGTGCACTCGGGCGACATCCGGGTCGACGTCGAGAGCGCGCTGGCGATGCTCGCCCCGGCCTGGGCCTTTCCCCAACTCCTCGACGTCGACGACGCCGAGGCGCGCGACGAGCTCGCGCGGGCGAGCGTCATGGCGCTGTCGTTCGTCGCCCAGTCGGCCCGGGGCCCGGGTCTCCCGCCGGTGCCGCAGTCGCGCGTCGACGAGGCTCGCAGCGTCGCCGAGCGGTTCATGATCCGCTGGCGGGGCGAACCCGACCCGAAGCACGTCAAGGCGGTCGACGCCTACTGGGTCACCGCGGCGGAGCACGGCATGAACGCGTCGACCTTTACCGCCCGCGTCATCGCGAGCACCGGCGCCGACGTCGCGGCCGCGCTGTCGGGCGCGGTCGGGGCGCTGTCCGGACCGCTCCACGGCGGCGCGCCGGCGCGGGTGCTGACCATGCTCGACGAGGTCGAGCGGGAAGGAGATCCGGTCAAGTGGGTCAAGCGCGCCCTCGACAACGGGGAGCGGCTCATGGGCTTCGGGCACCGGGTGTACCGGGCCGAGGACCCGCGGGCGCGGGTCTTGCGCAGGATCGCCCGGGAGCTCGATTCGCCGCGGTACGAGGTGGCGGAGGAGCTCGAGCGGGCCGCGATCGAGGAGCTCACGGCGCGCCGGCCCGACCGCGTCCTGCGCACCAACGTGGAGTTCTGGTCGGCGGTGGTGCTGGATGACGCGGAGGTTCCCCCGCACATGTTCACGTCGATGTTCACGTGCGCGCGGGTCGCGGGCTGGAGCGCCCACATCCTCGAGCAGAAGCAGCTCGGAAAGCTCATCCGCCCCACGGCGATCTACGTCGGTGCGCCGGCCCGACCGTTGTCGGCCGTCGCCCGGTAGGGGAAGGGGCGGCGCGTGCCGACGACGTGGCGGTTGCGCGCCTGGGACGACCCCCGGTTGGAGCAGCGTTTCCTCGACGAGGACGTCATCGGCATGAGCAGCGATGCCCTCGGCGACCTGTCGATGCATCCGACCGATGACGACCTCCGCGAGTGGCTGCACGCGGCGCATCCCGAACGGTCGGACCGGGCCATCGCGACCTTCGTGCGGTACTGGCGCGTGTTCCTCACCGAGATGGAGGTGGACGATCTCGTCGTGGTGCCGTTGCGGAAGTCCCGCTACGCGCTCGGGACGATCACCGGTCCGTACCGTTACATGCCCGAGGAACCCGACCCGCGCCTGCGTCACCGCCGCGCGGTCGAATGGCTGCAGGAAGGGCCGCGGAGCGAAGTCGCGGATACGGTCCGTCGCGTGCTGGGCTCGCCGGGCACGGTGTGCAGGGTGAAGGCCGGCTGGCCGGGGACCTGATTCGCCCTTCGCACGCAACGCCGCGGCCTGTCGATGAGTTCGTCGTGCGCCAGCCGTCTGAGTAGGTACACAACCCGCCCGAACCCGACACGAGGAGCAGTCATGCGGATCGTCGTCAGCGACTTCATCAGTCTCGACGGTGTCGTCCAAGCGCCCGGAGGGGCGGAAGAGGACACGGACGGCGGCTTCGCGCACGGGGCCTGGTCGATGCCGTACTTCGACGTCGACACGATGGGCGCGGTCATCGGCGAGACGATGGAAGGCACCGAAGCGTTGCTCTTCGGCCGGCGCACGTGGCGGACGATGGCCGACGCCTGGCCCGGTCGCGCCGGCGACCCCTTCGCCGACCAGATGAACGAGATCCGCAAGTACGTGGTGTCGAGCACCCTCACCCAGGACGACCTCGACTGGAACAACACGACGGTGCTCCCACCCGACAACCTGGTCGCGGTGGTCCAGCGGGTGAAGTCGCAGCCGGGCGGCGACGTCCAGGTCATGGGGAGCGCGACCCTCGCCCGCACGCTCATCAGCAACGACCTGGTCGACGAATACGTGCTGATGATCGAGCCGATCCTCCTGGGTGGCGGCAAGCGCCTGTTCCCCGACGACGGTGTGGACCGTCCGCTCGAGCTGGTCTCGAGCATCACCAGCGCGACCGGCGTGCTCGTTTCCAGATATCGGCCCGCCGCGTCTTAGTGCCGAGCCGGTCGGCCGGTTCGGACAGACTGACGCATGGACAAGACCCGCTTCGAGGCCTTCAGCGACGGCGTGTTCGCGGTGGCGATCACCCTGCTCGCCCTCGATCTCACGGTCGCCGGGCCCGGCCACGGCAGCCTCGCCCACCAGCTCGGCGATCGATGGCCGTCGTTCCTCGCCTACGTGGTGAGCTTCTTCACGATCGGCATCGTGGCCGTCAACCACCACGCGCTGTTCCGGCAGATCGCGCGCGTCGACCGCGTGCTCGTCTTCTGCAACCTCCTGCTCCTGATGTTCGTCGTGGCCATCCCGTTCGCCACCGCGACCATGGCGCAGTACCTCCGGGACGGTGGTTTCGACGCCCGGCTGGCCGCGGCGCTCTACGCGGGCATGTTCGTCGGCATGTCGGTCGGCTTCTTCCTGGTCTTCTGGTGGTCGATCCGCCGGAGCCTTCTGGTCGTCCCGCTGGACCGCGAGCAGGCCCGGGCCGCGATGTTGCGGTTCGGTGTCGGGAACGTCGTCTACGTCGTCGCGGTCGCGCTCGCGTTCGTGAGCCCGATCGTCGCGCTGCTGCTCTGCGCGGCCCTTGCGATCTACTACGTCTTCGAGCAGACGCCAACGGCCGATGCCGTTACGCCGACGTGATCAGGAGCTCCGCTGGAGTCCGCGCCGTCGTAAGACCCGTTGCGGACGCACTCGGACCGTAGAGTGCCGCCATGAACGGACCCCGCAACCTCACGATCGCAGCCTTGGTGGTCGCGGCGGTGTTGACCGTCGCCGCCTGTGGCAGCGACAGCAAGAAAGCCGCGTCGACCACGACCCGGAAGTCGACGACAACCAGCGCGACCACGAGCCCGACGACGACGAGCGCGGCGACGACCAGCACCCGCGCGGCGTCCACGACCGGTCCCGCAACCAGCACGACCCGCGATCCCAACCAGTGCGCGACCTCGTCGCTCGCGATCGTCCTGCGCCCAGGTAGTCCCGGGGCCGGGCAGGTCTACGCGAATCTCGTGTTCACCAACAACGGCGCGACCAGCTGCACGATGAGCGGGTACCCCGGGGTTTCGCTGCTCGACGCCTCCGCGAACCAGATCGGTCAGCCGGCGACGAGGAAGGGGGGCACGGTGGCGCCGGTCCGCCTCACCCCCGGGGGCTCGGCGTCGGCTGTGCTGCACACGGTCAACGCGGGCATCGCCCCCGGGCCGTGCCTGGCGCCGTCGGTGAAGGTGAAGGTCTTCCCGCCCAACGAGCTCGACCCGATCACCGCACCCGGAACCTTCACCGTGTGCGGCAACCAGTTCGACGTCGC
>JAODBH010000035.1 GCA_025463865.1 Actinomycetes bacterium
TTCGCCAAGACGAAGAGCGACGCCGGCAAGTTGCGCCTGCCGAAGCCGAAGGTCGCGAAGACCAAGGTCGCGGCGGCCGCGCCGGTCACCGAGGAGATCCCGCCGGTCACGCCGATTGCGGCGGCCGAGGCGCCGGCTCCCGAGGCTGCGGCGGACGAGACGCCGGCTCCCGCGGCTGCGGATGACGCCGTCGAGGCGGCCGAATGACCGACGACGTCGATGACGACTTCGATGACGACTTCGACGACGACGACGACGAGATCGACGCCGCCGAAGCCAAGGCCGAGGAGCGCGCAAGCGTCGCGAGCGCATCGGGTGTGAAGGCCAAGGCCGTCGCGGAGTACATCGCGCGCAGCCTGGTCGAGTACCCCGACTCCATCGAGGTCGACCTCGAGGAACGTCGCGGCGAGGTGCAGGTGCTCCTGCACGCCGACCCGTCCGACATGGGCCGGCTGATCGGCAAGCGCGGTCGGGTCATCCAGGCGCTGCGCCAGGTCACCCGCGCCGCGGGTGCGGCCGAAGGCGTCAAGACCTCGGTCGACGTCGTCGAGTAGCGACCGCGGCGTTCCGGTGGATCGCCTCGAGGTAGGTCGGATCGGCAAGGCCCACGGGCTCAAGGGCGAGGTGGTCGTGACCCCGATCACGAACCACGACGAGCGCTTCGCCGTCGGCGCGGTGCTCTACGTCGACGACGGGGCGTTCACCATCGTCTCGTCGCGCCCGCAGCAACACCGGTTCGTGGTCCGTTTCGAGGGCGTCGACGACCGCGACGGGGCCGAGGCGTTGCGGGGCCGTTTCGTGCACGCGGACCCGCTCGAAGCCACCGCCGACGACGAGCTCTGGGTCCACGAGCTGATCGGCGCGACGGTCGTCGGCACGACGGGCGAGCCCTTCGGCACGGTGGTGTCGGTCGAGGCGAACCCCGCCCACGACCAGCTCGTCCTCGATTCGGGTGCGTTGATCCCGATGGTCTTCGTCGTCGAGCACGTGCGCGCGGTCACCGAGGGCGCCGACGCCCGGGCCGCGCGGATCATCGTCGATCCGCCCGCTGGGCTCTTCGAGGCCCAAGCCCGCACGGCGCCCAAGGTCGGGCGCGGCGAGGGCCCGGGCCCCGACGGAGCGCAGTGAGCGACGAGCCCCAGTTGCGCATCGCGGTCTTCACGATCTTCCCGCAGATGCTCGCCGAACCGCTCGACACGTCGCTGCTCGGCCGGGCCCGGTCGGCCGGTCTCGTCGATGTCTCGCTCCACGACCTGCGGGCGACCACCACCGACCGGCACCACAGCGTCGACGACGCGCCGTTCGGTGGCGGCGCGGGCATGGTCATGGCCCCCGAGCCGGTCTTCGGCGCGGTGGAGGCCGTCGACCCACCTCGTCCGCTGCTCCTCCTCGCTGCGGGTGGCACCCCGTTCACCCAGGCCCGGGCCCGCGAGTTGGCGGCCGGCGGTGGCTTCTCGCTCCTCTGCGGGCGGTACGAGGGCGTCGACGAGCGGGTTGCCGCGCACCTGTGCGACGGAACGCTCTCGGTCGGCGACTACGTGCTCGCCGGGGGTGAGTCGGCGGCGCTGGTCGTGATCGAGGCCGTTGCCCGCCTGGTCCCGGGGGTGATGGGCAACGAGGAGTCGGCGGTGGAGGAGTCGTTCGCCGACGGCCTCCTCGAGTATCCGCAGTACACCCGGCCGGCCGAGTTCCGGGGCTGGACCGTCCCCGAGGTGCTCCGCTCAGGTGACCACGCCCGCATCGCCCGCTGGCGCCGGGCCCAGGCCCTGCGCCGCACGGAGTCACGCCGTCCCGACCTCTTCGCGGCCCACGAGCTGAGCCCCGACGACCGGGCCGCGCTCGCCGAATTCCCGTCGGATCCCCCCGATTAGCCAACTTCCGCCCCGGCACGGTGGAGCCGGGGGGCTCCGGGTCGCTAGCATGTCCCCGCTTCACCTTCGGTAGGTCCCGAGCCCGCGTCCTTCGCCGGCGCTCGGCCACCGTCGAGACCCGTCTGCTGTGCCTCCGAGGAGCCCGCGCCATGAAACAAACCGATCTCGTCGACCGCGCGTCCCTCAAAGAGGTCCCGCAGTTCGGGCCCGGCGACACCCTGAAGGTGCACGTCCGGGTCGTCGAAGGCACCCGGGAGCGGGTCCAGGTCTTCCAGGGCGCCGTCATGCGCATCAAGGGCTCGGGAATCGGCGAGACCTTCACCGTGCGCAAGGTGAGCTTCGGTGTCGGCGTCGAGCGGACCTTCCCGGTCCATTCGCCGATCATCGCCAAGATCGAGGTCGTCACCCGGGGTGACGTCCGGCGGGCGAAGCTCTACTACCTGCGGGATCGCATCGGGAAGGCCGCCAAGATCAAGGAAAAGCGCTCGTCGTAGCAGGTTCCTCACGCCCCGCGAACGAGGGTCGGATCCGGTCCGGCGGGGAGTAGCGTTCCTGTCACGGCCCGCCTCCGGCGGCCATCCCACCCGCAGATTTCCGAGACGATCGGGAGGGCTCGAGCGTGAGTGCTGAGGATCTCGAGCGGTACGAGACCGAGATCGAGCTCCAGCTCTACAAGGAGTACCGCGACGTCCTGCCGATGTTCTCCTACGTCGTCGAGACCGAGCGCCGCTTCTATCTGGCGAACACGGTGAAGATGGACGTCAAGAACGAGCAGGGCCGGGTCTACTTCGAGCTGACGCTGCAGGACGCCTGGGTGTGGGACATGTACCGCCCGGCGCGCTTCGTCACCAACGTCCGCGTCGTGACGTTCAAGGACGTCAACGTCGAGGAGCTCGCCGGCAAGGACCTCTAGCGGGTGGGCCCCGATCGGGGCCCGTTCGCCCGTCGACCTCCCACCGCCGCGGGCAAGCGCGCCGCGGCCGCCAAGCGGGTCCTGGGGGCTGCAGGTGAGGACGCGGTGGCCCGGTGGTACGAGGCTGCCGGCTACGAGATCGTCGACCGCAACTGGCGCGTGCGTGCGGGCGAGCTCGACATCGTCGCCCGGCGCGACCGGGTCCTGGTGTTCTGCGAGGTGAAGACCCGGACGTCCGACGCGTTCGGCGCGCCGGTCGAGGCGATCACGCGGGTGAAGCGGCTTCGCATCCGGGGATTGGCGGCGCAGTGGCTCGAGGCGCACGGCGGGGTCAACGGGTCGGTGCGGTTCGATGTCGCGTCGGTGATGCCGGACCCGCACGGCGGGCTGGCCATCGACGTGCTCGAGGCCGCGTTCTAATCGGGTTTCGGCCGCCGTCGGTGCTTGGGACCCTTCGGTCCCTTCGGGGCCCGTTTCGTCGCGGTGGGCGACCCGCTCCGGCCGTGGCGGCGCAGCTCCGACTCCCAACACGGCGTGTGCCAGTGGCGGCGGAGATCGGGAGCGTGCAGCGGCACGACGACCTTGTGGCCGACCCCCGGGGGAATCTCGTGGTCGCAGCCCGGGCACCGGTACGCCTTGATCGCCTGGTAGGGCTGGACGTGGCGGACGGTCACGTCGAGACCGTCGTCGTCGGTCATGTGTCGTCGGTTCCGGCGAGCGTGTGGTCGTCGGCTCCGGCGAGCGTGTGGTCGTCAGCTCCGGCGAGCGTGTGGTCGTCAGCTCCGCTGAGCGTGTGGTCGCGCACGGTCAGCGGGGGAACGCGGCCCAGACGAGCAGGAGCACGACGATCACCAGCGCGGCGCCGACGAACACGATGTCGCTGCGTCGATGCACCTGTTTGCGGAAAGGGTTGAAGCCCACAGGGCTACCGTAGCGGCGCCCCGGACCACCCGGTCCGCCGGCGACCCGGATCAGGCGGAGCCGATGGAGACACTGAGCGTCGAGCGCGAGACGGGAGTCGTGACGGTCACGTTGCAGCGCCCGGAGAAGAAGAACGCGATCAGTCACGCGATGTGGACCGAACTGCCGCAGGTCCTCTCGGAGGTCGCCGCGAACCGGGACGACCGGGTGCTCGTGATCACCGGGTCGGGAGACGCATTCTGCTCGGGCCAGGACCTCACCGATCCGGAGAACTCGAGCCGGTTCCAGGGGCTCGGTGGCGCGCTGTCCAGCATGCGCCGGATCGGCGACGTGGCACTGCAGCTGCACGATCTTCCGAAGCCGACGATCGCCGCGGTCAATGGGGTGGCGGCGGGAGCGGGATGCAACCTTGCGCTCGGCTGCGACCTCGTCGTCGCGTCGAGCGCGGCGCGCTTCTCGGAGATCTTCGTGCAGCGCGGCCTGACCGTCGACTTCGGCGGCACTTGGTTGCTGCCGCGGCTGATCGGCCTGCACAAGGCGAAGGAGTTCGCGTTCTTCGGCGAGATCCTGAGCGCCGCGGAGGCGCAGGATCTCGGCGTGGTCAACCGGGTGGTCGAACCCGGCGCGCTCATGCACGTGGTCGGCGAGATGGCCGCGCGCCTGGCCAAGCTCGCGCCGCTTCCGCTCTCGATGATGAAGCGCGCGTTCAACGCGTCGTACTCGGTGTCGATGGGCGCGGCGCTCGAGCAGGAGGCCGTCGCTCAAGCGTCGATGTTCAACTCGGAGGACGCGGCCGAGGCGATGCGCGCGTTCCTGGAGAAGCGCACCGCCGAGTTCCGGGGCGCCTGACCGGCGACGGAACCCGGACGACGGCCGGTACTGCTACAGGTGGTAGAGCTTCTTCGCGTTGCCACCCAGGATCTTGTTCCGGGCGGTGACGCCGAGCTCGCGCATGTTCTCCTCCGCACTCACGAGCGGGTCCGGGTACAGACACGTCGGGTGCGGGAAGTCGGTCTCGAAGAGGATGTTGTCCTCACCGATCGAGTCCACCAGTGCGGGCAGGTTCGTCTTCTCGAACCACATGGTGGCGTAGATGTTGCGCTTGAAGAACTCCGTGGGCGACATCGACAGCGCGTCGCGTTCCTTGGGCGAGTTCTCTGACATCTCGTAGTCGAGCGCCTGCAGGATGAACGGCACCCAGCCCGCGCCACTCTCGACCGACACGATCTTGATGCCCGGGTGCCGGTCGAGCATCCCCGAAGCGATGATGTTGACGACGACGCGAGCGTTGCCGATGAACAACAGCGTGCCCCCGATGGAGAGCTTGACGTCCTCGCTGTGCGACGGCCACGGGTAGTTGCCGAAGAACGACATCGCGGTGAGGCTCGCCCCGATGTGGAAGTGCACGGGAAGCTCGAGGTCGTCGCAGACATCCCACAGCGGGTCCCACTCGAGGCTGGCGAGGTCGGGGCCGCCGATGTCCTGAGGGTCGGACGTGAGGTTGACGCCGCGCAGGCCGAGCATCTTCGCCCGTTCGGCCTCGCGCACGCATGCGTCGATGTCCCACGCCGGCAGGACCGCCATCGGCAGGAGCCGGTTGCCCGAAGCCTCCTGCATCTCCGCGTTGTGATCGTTGTAGATCTCGGTGCAGAGCAGGCGCAGCGCGGGGTCGTCCACCGCGCTCGAGAGACCCTGACCGCCGAGGCCGACGACATTGGGGAAGATGATCTGGGCCGAGATGCCCATGGTGTCCATCATCTCGAGCCGGGCGATCGGGTCGTAGGCGGCGTGGTGGACCATGTCGATGGTCCGTTCGTAGAGCGCCTCGAAGCCCTTGTGCTTCACGTTGAAGGGGTCGATGACGCCGCCGGCTCCGGCCTTGCCCATCTCCACGCCTTCGACGACCCAGGTGGCGACGCCGTCGACGTCGGTGACGTGGGGCATGCGGTCCTTCATCCCCGCGGGCGCCCGCTTCACCCAGAGATCGTGCGGCTCGGTGAAGTGGGTGTCGGCATCGACCACATCCACGCCTTCGAATATCGCCGTCATCGTGACTCTCCCTCATTGCATCGCGGTGCGAGTGCTTCGCTCGGTCCTCGGACCGGGGGTTTCAAACGACTATATGAGCGCCACGCCGGCCGCGCGGCATCTGGCCGGCGCCCGACGTGCACGGTGCGTACCTCCGTGCTCTATGTCTGTTTCGTATTGCTCCGCACGTCGGCGTTGCCGCGCTTGACCTTGGAGGCTCCGGACGCGGTCGCGATCCGTGGCATCGCCGGCTCTCCGCGATCTTGTCGAATCCGCGGCGATCTCATTGATTCCGCGGCGATCTCATTGATTCCGCGGGAATTGCAGGTCGACGCCGGCGTCGGCGTCGAACCAGCGGCTGGTGACGACCTTGCCCCGGGTGAAGAAGTGCACGCCTTCGAGCCCGTGGGCGTGGGTGTCGCCGAACAGCGAGCTCTTCCAGCCGCCGAACGAGTAGTACGCGACGGGAACGGGGATCGCGACGTTGACGCCGACCATGCCGACCTCGACCTCGCGTTCGAACCGGCGGGCCGCGGCGCCGTCGTTGGTGAAGATCGCGCAGCCGTTGCCGTAGGGATTGGCATTGAGCAGCGCGAGCGCATCGTCGTAGGAGCCGACCCGCAGCACCGACAACACCGGACCAAAGATCTCGTCGGTGTAGATCGCCATGTCGGGCGTCACGTGGTCGAACAGCGTCGGGCCCAACCAGAAGCCGGCTTCGCTGCCGGTGACCGCGTGCTTCCGGCCGTCGACCGCGAGGGTGGCGCCCTCGTCCACGCCGGCATCGAGGTAGGAGGCCACCTTGTCGCGATGGGCGCGGGTGACGAGCGGCCCCATGTCGGCGCCGGCGCGACCGTCGCCGACCTCGAGGCCGCCGATCCGGTCGGTGATCTTCGCGATCAACTGGTCGGCGATCGGCTCGACGGCCACCAGCGCGGAGATCGCCATGCACCGCTCGCCGGCCGACCCGAAGCCGGCGTTGATCGCCGCGTCGGCGGCCTGGTCGAGGTCGGCGTCGGGCAGCACGACCATGTGGTTCTTCGCCCCACCGAGCGCCTGCACCCGCTTTCCGGCCGCGGTGGCCGTCTCGTAGACGTAGCGGGCGATCGGAGTGGAACCGACGAACGACACCGCCTTCACGCCCGGGTGCTCGAGCAGGCGGTCGACCGCCACCTTGTCGCCATGCACGACGTTGAACACGCCCGCCGGGAGTCCGGCCTCGGCCCAGAGCCGGGCCAGCCAGTTGGCCGCAGACGGATCCTTCTCGCTGGGCTTGAGGATCACCGCGTTGCCCGCGGCGATCGCGATGGGGAAGAACCAGCACGGAACCATGCACGGGAAGTTGAACGGGCTGATGATCGCGACCACACCGAGCGGCTGACGGATCGAGTGCACGTCGACGTGTGACGACACCTCCTCCGAGAACTGGCCCTTCAGGAGGTTGGGCGCGCCGCACGCGAACTCGACGACCTCGAGCCCGCGCGCCACCTCGCCCCGCGCGTCGCTCAAGACCTTGCCGTGCTCCGAGGTGATGATCGCGGCGAGCTCGTCGGCCCGGGCGTTGAGCAGCTCGCGGAACCGGAAGAGGACGTTCGTCCGCTTCGTGAGCGACACCTGGCTCCACGCCCTGAACGCCACGGTCGCGGCGTCGACCGCGGCGTCGACGTCGCCCGGCGATGCGTACGCGACCCGCTTCGTGACCTCGCCGGTGGCCGGATCGAAGACGTCACCGAACGCCGCGGGCGAGCCTTCGGTCGGGTCGCCGCCGATCCAGTGCGTCACCAGAGGCATGGCCGCGTTCGGCGCGTCGGAGCTCGCGGAAGTGGGGTCGGAGGACATCGGCCGATTGTCGTCGGGGCCGGCCAACGCCGCAAACGAGGCCGGCTCGGACGACCCCGCGCGGTCGACCTCGGTACAGTGCCGGCCGAGTGTGGCGCGCGCCGCGTGCGCCGATTGGTTCTGGGGGGACGCTCATGGCGACGGCCGAGATCGACGGCACGATGCTCGACTACGAGGTCATCGGTGAGGGCTCGCCGTGGGTGCTGACCCCGGGCGGTCGTTTCAGCAAGGACACGCCCGGGATCCGCGAGCTCGCGACCGAGCTCGCCGCGCACGGCAAGCAGGTGCTGATCTGGGATCGCCCGAACACCGGCGCGTCGGACGTCTGCTTCCGAGGACCGTCGGAGTCGGACATGCAGGCCGACCACCTCGCGGGCCTGCTCCGCCATCTCGACATGACGCCCGCGGTGATCTTCGGGGGTTCGGGAGGCGCCCGGGTCTCGCTGTTGACCGCCGCGAACCATCCCGATGTCGCCGCGGCCGTGGCGATGGTCTGGATCTCGGGCGGGATCTACGGACTCCTCAACCTCGCCACGCATTACTGCGGCGAATCGATCCACGCGGCGTGGACCGGCGGGATGGAAGCGGTCACCGAGCTGCCGGAGTGGCAGGAGGTGCTCGAGCGGAATCCGCGCAACCGCGGGATCTTCCTGAGCCAGGACCCGGGGGAGTTCATCGACACGCTCGAGCGCTGGATGCTGGCCTACGTGCCCGACCCGGGCTCGCCGGTGCCGGGCCTGACGGACGCGGGCGCGGCAGCACTGCAGGCGCCGACGCTCATCTTCCGAAGCGGCGTGAGCGATCCGCACCACACCCGGGCGACGACCGAGCGGGTGCACGAGCTCATCCCCGGATCGCTGCTCCTCGAGCCACCCTGGGGCGACACCGAGTGGAACGAACGCGGCATCGCGGCGCGGGCCGGTGAAGGCGGGCTGTTCTCGCGCTGGCCGCTGCTCGCGCCCCAGCTGCTCGAGTTCGCCGATTCGCGCGTCGCCCCGCGCTGAACCGCGGCGACGGGCACGGGTCCGCCCGGACCTGCACCTGTTCCCGCGGCCGAGCGGATCGCTCAGGCGGACTCGGCGCCGTCCGCGCTGGTGGGAGCCAAGCCGGGTCGGCTCGCGACGCGCGCCTCCCGAGCCCGCTCCCAGTTGGGCTCGCGGATCCGGTGGACCAGGCCGTTGTGCAGCTCCCACGCGGCTCCACACGCGGCGCATTCGAGGAGCAGGAAGCCGCCGGGGAAGCGCTGGGCACTGATCTCGGTGTTGTCGTACGGGCACTCGCTCAGTTCCACGGCCGGATTGTCGGTCGGAGCTAGCGATTCCTTGAGCCTCCGACGCCGGCCAGTCACTCGCCGTCCGGATTGTCCGAAAGCCCGACCTTCGCCCACAGCTGAGCACGGCTGAGGGCTCACGCGTGCAGCGTCATCAAGCGGGCCAGTATCGGCCGGCCGAACGGCGGAGGAGTCCGTCGCGTTCGAGGCCCCGGAGTGCGCCGGCGACGTCGGTCGGCGTGAGCCCGCTGCGCTCCGACAGCTCGTCGAGGGTGGCCGGTTCGCCCCCGCAGGCGTCGAGGACCGACCGGGCGCGGGGGTCCGGTTCGCGGGCGGTTGCCGTCAGGTCGGACCAACCCGCCGCGTCGGCCGTGCCGAGACCGAGCGCGAGCATCACGTCGCCCGGGTCGAGCAGAGGGTAGGCACCGTCGGCGATCAGCTCGTTGCAGCCGGTGGCCGACGCGTTACGGCGCGATCCCGGGATCGCGAGCACCGGTCGGCCGTAGTCATTGGCGCGGTCGGCGGTGATGCGGGCGCCGCCCCTGCTCGTGGCTTCCACCACGACGACGACGTCCGCCAGCGCGGCGATGATCCGGTTCCGGACCGGAAACCTGCCGGCTTCGGGTCCGACGCCGAAGCCGGTCTCACTCACGACCAGCCCCGCCGCACGGACCCGTGCGTCCAGGGCGAGGTGCCGCCGCGGATACACGACGTCGAGGCCGGTCGCGACCACCGCCACGACGCCACCCCCGCCGTCCAGCGCACCCTGGTGGGCCGCACCGTCGATGCCGATCGCCAGCCCGCTGACGACGGTGACACCGTTGCCGGCGAGGTACGCGCCGAGCATCCGCGCGTCGGCAAGCCCGTGGGGCGTCGCGGCGCGCGTTCCCACGATCGCGACCGACGGACGGCCGAGGACCCCGGGACAAGCGCCCTCGGCGAGCAGGACCGCCGGCCGGTCGGGCAGCGGTTCGTCGATCGGATATGCGGCGTGACCGGCCCACCAGACGTGGGTCCCGCGTTCGTCGAGCAGCCGGAGCACGGCCGCGGGGTCGGACGCCCCGGCCTTCCAGCGTCGGCTGAGCTCGGCCCGTTCGTCGCCGAGACGCGCGAGGTTCGCGGCTTCGAGGGCGCGGCGGGCCTTCCCGGTCGCGACGGCATGCAGCGCGTCGAGGGGGTCGGGCCATCGGTCGAAGATCGCCCGCAAGCGGGCCGGGGTCATCGAGGGAAGGCAGGCGAGCACCGCTGCGGCCTGGGCGCAGGCGTCCTTGGTGGCCGGGGACGGCGACCGTCCGGCCGCGGTGTCGGGAAGGCGGGAAGGTGCTCTGGTCACGGGACGTCCTGACGGAACGCCGCCGCGAGGACGACGTGTTCGGGCCGGATGGACGACTCGTCGTCGAGGTCGGCTGCAGTCGCGGCGACCCGGCGGACGATGGCCGCGCCCCGTCCGGTGAGGAGCTGCTCCTCGCACACGGCCTCCCACGCGTCACGCGCGTCGGTGGTGAACGGGAGCATCTCGTCGAGCGCCCCTGCGGGCACGTGGGCGTTGCGACGCCACGGTTGGTGCTCGAACCGATGCAACTGACGGGCGACGGCGGCCGCGACCCGGGCGGCAACCACCGTCGACGACTCGCCGACGGGGGTGTCGGCGCGCGTTGCACCGACCCGCAAGCGGAGGTCGAACCGGTCGAGCAGGGGAGGGGACAACCGTCGCCGGTAGCGGATCTTCTGCGCGTCGGAGCAGTGGCACTGCGCGTCGGGGAGCCCGCACGGACACGGGTTCGAGCACGCGATCAGGATGAACTGCGCGGGAAACGTGAGGGTGGTGGGTTGGCGGCTGATGCGTACCGAGCCCTCTTCGAGCGGCTGGCGCAGCGCCTCGAGCGCCCGGGCCGGGAACTCGCCCAGCTCGTCCAGGAACAGCGCACCCCGATGCGCCAGGGTCACCTCGCCGGGAGACGGCCTTCCGGTGCCACCCCCGACGAGCGCAGCGGGGGAGATCGTGTGGTGCGGCGCGCAGAACGGCCGGCGACGGGCGAGGCCACCCCGGATGCGTACCCCGGCGGCGGAGTGGATGCGCGTGACCTCCAGTGCCTCTTCCGGTTCGAGGGCCGGGAGGATCGTGCCGAACCGACGGGCCAGCATCGTCTTGCCGGCACCCGGAGGGCCCACGAGCAGCACGTGGTGGGCCCCGGCCGCCGCGAGCTCGAGCGCGGTACGGGCACTCGACAGGCCGCGCACCTCGCCGAGATCGACGGCATCCACCGCGCCGAGATCGCCGCCATCGTCGGGGTCGTCGTCCGGGACCGAGGGCTCGGGAATGGCGGGCCACGGTGCCTCGCCCTTCATGCAGTCTCGGAGCTCGAAGAGCGTGCGAGCCGGGCGCACGGTCACTCCCGGGACGAGTGCGGCCTCCTCGGCGTTCTCGATCGGGCAGACGATCGTGGTGATGCCGATCTGCACGAGCGCGTCGACGAGCGCCAGCGTGCCCGGGATGGGTCGGACCGATCCGTCGAGCCCCAGCTCACCCAGGACACCGACGCCGTCGAGGGTTCCCGAGGGAAGGTCGCCTCCCGCGTCGAGCAGTGCGATCGCGACTGCGGCCTCGAGGCCCGAACCCGATTTGCGCACCCCACCGGGGGCGATGTTGACCGTCACCCGCGTCTGCGGCCACGCGAGGTCGGACGAGAGGAACGCGGCGCGCACGCGTTCGCGCGATTCGCGGACGGACGCGTCGGGGAGCCCGACCACCGTGTAGGACGGAAGGCCCCGCGAGACGTGGACCTCCACGGAGACGGGGCGTCCTTCGACGCCGGCCAGCACGGCGCTGGCCACAGATGCGAGCACGACAACTCCCGGAACGGACGGACACTTCGGGGAGGGTCGTCACCGGGACCACTCGAGCGGTGTGGCCACGGTAACCCGGAGGTGTGACGGCAACCGGAGGACGCGCGACCACCGGCGCGCGGAAGTCAGCGCGAGGCCGGCATGAGGGGCCAACTGGAGACGCCGATTCCGAGGGCGATCGTGTGCCCCACACCGGAGACCGCATCGCCGTTCGCCACGTCGACCAGCGCCTGGCCGGTGAGCAGCCCGAGCAGCACCCACGGCCGTATCGGGCGCGGGAGCTGGCTGCAGCCCGCGCCGAGCGCGGCGAACACCCCGAAGCTCGGGCCCACGTCGATCCGGTGAGCGCTGCTCTCGGGCAGTCGTCGTCTCGAGATCGCGAGCGCGATCGGCAACTCGGTGGCGAGCGTCGCGCCGACGTGTCCGACCGCGAACAGCGCCGCGGTCCGCACTGCGCCGATCCGGCGTTCGAGCGGAACCAGGGTCGAGGCGACGAGCGCGATCTGGAGCAGCTCCAAGGGTCCGTCGATCACGAACGCGCTCGTGGAGAGCGCGCGAACCGGGGCGGCGCGGAGGTGGTCGACGTCGGTGCTGGCATCCATCTTCATGCGTCGCGCGCCTTCGGGCCCCGAAGCGCGCCCGAGCAGCGTGGTGACCGCCAACCCGAGCACGTAGGCGACGCTGACGGGTGCTCCGATGCCCCGCTTGGACCGCGGGTGCCCGCCGCGTCGGCGTCGGAGCGCGGCCCCCACGCGGCTTGTCGGCATCGGCGCAGTCTCGCGCCCCGTCGTTGCCCGCGATGTGACCCGGCCGTACCGTCGGAGCGATGCAGGTCCTGGAGCTGTGGCGCTATCCCGTGAAGTCGCTGCAGGGCGAGCGGCTCGAGACCGCCGAGGTCACCGCGGACGGCCTCGCCGGCGACCGTCGGTTCGCGCTCTTCGATTCCGACACCGGGCTGGGTCTCACGGCGCGGCGGGTCCCGGAGCTGTTGTTCGCCTCGGCCCGGTTGCTCGACGACGGAGGGGTACGGATCGAGCTGCCCGGGGGGTCGGTGGCGGCCGACGACGCCGCGCTCTCCGAGTGGCTCGGGCGACGCGTCGCGTTGCGCGCCGCCGACGATGTCGGGGCTCGCCGGTACGAGAACCCGGTCGAGTTCGAGCGCGAGGCGACGGCGGAGTGGGAGGTGTTCAACGGCGCCCGCGGCGCGTTCCACGATTCGGCCCGCGCCCGCGTCTCGCTCGTGTCCACGGGCTCGCTCGGGGAGTGGGACCGGCGGCGATTCCGGTCCAACGTGGTGCTCGACGGCTCCGGTGAGGACGCGTTCGTCGGCTCCACGATGGATCTCGGCGGCTGCGTGCTCGAAGTGATGAAGCGCATCGAGCGCTGCGTGATGACGACCCGCGCACAACCGGGTGGCATCGGGCGCGATCTGGACGTGCTGCGCACCATCCACCGGGAACGCGCGCGCTGCCTCGCGATCGGAGCCCTCGTGCGGAGGCCGGGAACGCTGCGGACCGGAGACGCCGTCGTCGTGTCGTGAGTCCGCGGGCGACCCCGGCCCACGATCCGGATGCGGACGACCACCCTCCGCCGTTGCCGTACGCCCGGGGTTCGCGCCATGTGGGCGTCCGGTTGCTAGCGTCCGTCGGGCGGATCCGCCGGCGGGCACGATGCTCGTCGGTGGCTCTCAGGACCGAGACGGGACGACCGCCACGTGACCGACGCAGCATCCATACCCACCGACGACGCCGCGGTCGCGCCAGGGTGGGCCATCGAGGAGTTCCTCGCCGGACTCTCCGCCACGAGCCCGCACACCAAGCGGGCCTATCTGCGTGACGTGTCGCAGTTCGTCGACTGGGCGCAACGCGGCGGCTGCCCGGACCCGCGCCGGATCGACCGCATCGTCCTGCGTCGGTATCTCGCGTTCCTCAACACGCGCGCCCTGCAGCGCAGCACGATCGCGCGCAAGGCTGCGGCGCTCCGCGCCTATCTGCGCTTCCTCACGAGACGGGGGATCCTCGAGGCGGACCTCGGCCGCGCCCTGCGCGCACCGCGGGGGCCGTCCCGGCTTCCACGGGTTCCGAGGCGGGCCGATGTCGGGGAGATGCTGGACGGGATCGCAGCCGCACCGGTGGTCACCGACGATCCCCGTCGGGCCGCCTTCGACCTCCGCGACCAGGCACTTCTCGAGCTCCTCTACGGCGCCGGGCTCCGGATCGCCGAAGCCTGCAGCCTTCTGCGAGAAGATTGTGACCTCGAGCGCGGCTACGTCACGGTCCTCGGGAAGGGCGCCAAGGTCCGGCGCGTCCCCATCGGGGAACCGGCACGGGACGCACTGGGCGCATGGCTGCGATCCGGACGCCCCCTCGTGGCGGTCGGGACGAGTCCGGCGCACGTGGTATTCCTCAACGCGCTCGGCCGCGGGCTCGGTGTGCGAGACGCACGTCGGGTCGTAGCGCGACATCCGCTGCCCGACGGGCGTAACCTGCACCCGCACGCGTTCCGCCACGCGTTCGCCACTCACCTGTTGGAGGGTGGCGCCGATCTTCGTGTCGTACAGGAGCTCCTCGGTCATGCCGACCTCGCCACCACGCAGCGGTACACGCACGTCACGCGCGAGCGGCTCCGAGCCGTCTACGAAGCGAGCCACCCCCGTGCCTGACGAGAAGCCCGTCGACACCACCGCGCTGGTCGTGGCCGAGCTCTGGGCCGACTACAAGGAGAGCGGCACCAAGGACGCGCGCGAGCGGCTCATCCTGCACTACTCGCCACTCGTGAAGTTCGTCGCCGGACGCGTGGCCAGCGGTCTCCCGCAGAACATCGAGCAGTCGGACCTCGTGAGCTACGGCATCTTCGGACTCATCGACGCGATCGACAAGTTCGATCCCGAGCGCGGCTTCAAGTTCGAGACGTACGCGATCTCCCGCATCAAGGGCGCGATCATCGACGAGCTCCGGTCGATCGACTGGGTCCCGCGGTCGGTGCGCGCGAAGGCCCGCTCGATCGAGCGCGCGTACTCGAAGCTCGAGAACGAGCTCAAGCGCACTCCCGACGACAAGGAGCTCGCGGCGGAGCTCGACATGTCGGAGGAAGATCTCGCGCACATGATGAGCCAGATCAGCTTCGTCGGCCTGGTCGCGCTCGACGAGCTGCTCGACGCGGGCAGCGAGCGCAGCGCCGGCTCCACCCTCGGCGACACCATCGCCGACCGCCGTCACGACCCGGTGGAGCAGTTCGAGGTCGACGAGATGAAGCACATGCTGGCCGACGCGATCAACCGCATGCCGGATCGCGAACGCCTCGTCCTCACGCTCTACTACTACGAGGGCCTCACGCTCTCGGAGATCGGTGACGTCCTCGGTGTGACCGAGAGCCGCGTCTGCCAGATCCACACCAAGGCGATCTTCCAGCTGCGCGGCAGGCTCTCCGAGCCCTCCCGCTAGCCGTAGGCGTTCGGGCCCGCGCTCCGGGGCCCGTTCCCGCACCCCCGATCCCCGGCGCTTCCCCGCAATGCGTGCCGTCTCCGCTGTGGGGTTGTCGTGGTCCGTCGTCTGCTCGTCGTCGTGCTCGGGGCCTTGCTGTCGGGGGCATGGTCGTCCGCGGCGGCCCCGGTAGCCGCCGCTGCATCTGCCGCCTCGGGCGGGGTGGGCTCCTCGAGCCGTTGGGTGCGTCCGGTCGACGGCCCGGTCGTGCGACCGTTCGTCACCCCGGTCTCGTTCTACGGCGCCGGCCACCGCGGCGCCGACCTGGCCGCGCCGATCGGAACCCCGGTCCGGGCCGCGGGTCCGGGGCGCGTCGTCTTCGCGGGAACGGTGGCCGGGTCGCAGCACGTCGTCGTCCTGCACGCGGGTGGCCTGCGGACCTCGTACTCGTACCTCTCGTCGGTCACCGGCCACGAAGGTGACGACATCGACGCGGGTGGGATCGTGGGGCTGAGCGGCACCGACCCCGACTCGCCCGTGCCCGCGCTCCACTTCGGCCTCCGGGTCGGCGACACGTACGTCGACCCGATGCTCCTGTTCCGGGCGCCGGATCTCACCCGCGCCGTCCATCTCGCTCCCGACGACGGACCCGACCTGCACCCGCTCCTTCCGCTGGGGCGGGCAGGCGAGCTCACCGAGCTGATGGACGGACTCGGTCGCTCGGCAAGCACGTCCGGCCCGGGTTTCGGCCTTCCCGGTATCTCCGACGTGTTGCCCGATGTCGAAGACGTCCTCGACGTGCTGGGAACCGTCAGCCGCGCGGCCGCGACCCTCCCGGCGGCGGCCGGCGCACCCATCCGGGCCTTCGTCCTCGAGGCCGTGCACCGTCTGACGAGACTCCCGCTCCCGTCCGTGGCCGTTGCGGTCCAGCTACGGGCGATGGTCGACGACCTCGGGCGGTGGGCCGCGTCGCGGTTGCACTGCACCCTCCACCCGCACCCGGCCGACGGCACCGGCGGCGATGGCAACCTCGTGGTCGTCGCGGCGGGGATCACGAGCGAGCGACCCGACACCGCGGCACCGATCGACCTACCCGTCGAACGCCTGGGATTCCGTGCGCCCGACGTGACGTACTTCTCCTATCGGCCGGGCTCCGCGACCTACGCCGAGGCCGACTCGTTCCGCGACCTCGAGGCCGCAGCCCGGGACCTGGGGGTGCAGCTCCGGGCGCTGGCCGCAGCCCATCCGGGGCGTCGGGTCGATCTGCTCGCACACTCGCAGGGTGGCCTGGTCGTGCTCGCGTTCCTCACCTCGGTCTACGACCCCACGGACCCCGGCTACCCGCCGCTCGGCGCGGTCGTCACGTTCGCGTCGCCGTTGTCCGGTGCGCCCGCAGCCGGCGCCGCGTTGCAGCTCGCATCGGGCGCGGCCGGCCGGGGCGTGCTCGACGTCCTCCGCGACCGGTTCGACGTGCCGCCCGCCGACGGCACATCGACCGGCCAGCTCGCGCCGGGCTCGAGCTTCCTCCGCGACCTGCGATCGCGGGGCCTGCCCGCCGGCGTGCGGTTCACCTCGATCGCGGGCGTCGATGACCCCGTGGCCCCCGCGCCGTCGACCCGGTTCCCGGGGGTCACGCCGGTCCTGGTGGATCCCGGAGGCGGCATCGTCACCGAGCACACCGCGATCGTCCGTGACGGCGACGCCCTGGCCGCGGCGCGGGGTGCGCTGCACGGGGAGGACCCGCCGTGCGAGGACTGGCGCCTCGCGCTGCGCGGAGTGATCGAGCCACGGGTCATCACCGGCCTCGAGCAGGGAATCGGTGCCGCGGGAACGGTCGCGGCCACGGCCCCGGCCCTCGGATGACGGCTCCGGCCCTCGGATGACGGCCCCGAACCTCGGATCACGGCCACGGCCGGTGGACCAGATGTCCTCGGGAGGAGGCCGGAACGGCCCGCTACACTGTCTGCCGACCCGAGGACGGCCCGCCGTCGGAAATCTCGGGATCTCGCACGCCCGGCACCCAACGGTCGCCCCCGCGCCATGTCGCGGATCCGGCGCAGTCCGGGCGGAGGAAACCAACCTGAGGGAGAACCACTGTGGCTGTCGTCACGATGAAGCAGCTGCTGGAGGCCGGCGTCCACTTCGGCCACCAGACGCGCCGCTGGAACCCGAAGATGAAGCGGTTCATCTTCGGAGAGCGAAACGGGATCTACATCATCGACCTCCAGCAGACGCTGGAGCGGATCGACACCGCCTACCGCTTCGTCCGGACCACGGTCGAGGAGGGCGGGCTCGTGCTGTTCGTCGGCACGAAGAAGCAGTCGCAGGAGCCGATCGCCGCGCAGGCCGACCGCTGCGGCATGCCGTACGTCAACTTCCGCTGGCTCGGCGGGATGCTCACCAACTTCTCCACGATGCACAGCCGCGTGGCCAAGCTCCGCGAGCTCGAGCGCATGGTGAAGACCGGTGAGACCGACCAGATGATCAAGAAGGAAGCCCTCAAGCTGAAGCGCGAGCTCGCGAAGCTGGAGCGCAACCTCGGGGGCATCCGCACGCTCGAGCGCCTCCCGAAGGCCATCTTCGTGATCGACACGAAGAAGGAGCACATCGCGGTGACCGAGGCCAACCGTCTCGGCATCCCCGTCGTCGCGGTCGTCGACACCAACTGCGACCCCGACGTCATCGACTACGTGATCCCGGGCAACGACGACGCCATCCGCTCGGCGAACCTCATGGCCCGCGTCATCGCCGACGCAGTGGAGGAGGGCCGGTACCTGGCCCAGCGCAAGCAGTCGCGCGCCGCGTCGAAGAAGGCGGCCGAGGCCGGCAACGCGCCGTCCAAGATCGTCGCCCCGAAGGCGCTCAGCCCCGAGGAAGAGCGCGCCCGCCAGGAGGCCCAGGCCGCCGCACGCGCGGAGGCCGCCGCCGCTCAGGCGAAGCGCGAGGAGCGTCTCGCCAAGGCGAAGGCCGAGGCCGAGGCGAACCCGCCGGCAGCTCCGCCCGCCGGTGCTCCGACGGGCGACGCGCCCACACCCGACGCGCCCGAGCCCACCGCCGTGGAGGCCGAGGTCGCCGCCGCGGACAACCCCCTGAAGGACGAGGTCGCGGCCGCGGCTGAGGTCCAGGAGAGCGACACGAATGGCTGAGGTCAAGGCGGCCGACGTCGCGAAGCTGCGCAAGCTGACCGGTGCCGGGATGATGGACTGCAAGAAGGCGCTCCAGGAGAACGACGGCGACTTCGACGCGGCGAAGGACTGGCTGCGAACGAAGGGGCTCGCCGGCGCCACCAAGCGAGCCGGGCGCGCGGCCGAGCAGGGCACGGTCGACGTGATCGCCGACGGCAACGTCGGTGCGCTCGTCGAGGTCACCTGCGAGACCGACTTCGTGGCCAAGAGCTCCGAGTTCGTCGAGCTCGTGCACGACCTCACCCAGATGGTCTTCGACCAGCCCAACTCCGGCATCGAGCTCAACCCGTTCCGGGACAGCACGGTCGGCGAGGTCATCACCCAGCTCGGCGCCAAGCTCGGCGAGAACATCGCGCTCGGCCGCATCGCGCGGTTCGAGTCGGCCGACGGCATCGTCGACGGCTACAAGCACATGCAGAACAACCGCGGCACCATCGGCGTCCTGGTGGACCTCGCCGGGGTCGAGGCCGACGACGCCAAGGCGCGCGAGCTCGCCCACGACCTCGCGCTCCACATCGCGTCCGCCGCCCCCCGCTACCTCACACGCGAGGACGTCCCGGCGGATGTCGTCGAGCGCGAGCGGGCCGTGTTCGAGGAGCTCACCCGCAACGAGGGCAAGCCCGAGCAGGCGTGGCCGAAGATCATCGAGGGTCGCCTCAATGGCTTCTACAAGGAGAACGTGCTGCTCGAGCAGGGTTTCGTGAAGGAGCCCAAGACCACGATCAAGAGCCTGGTCGACGGCTTCGGTGGCGGTGCCTCGATCCGTCAGTTCATCCGGGTCAAGATCGCCGAGGACTGATCCGCCCGGCCCGGCGAACGCCGTGGCCTGATCCAGGGAGCACCCGTGGCTGAGAGCCAATATCGACGCGTCGTGCTCAAGCTTTCGGGTGAGGCGTTCTCCGAGCCCAGCGGCTCGGGCATCGACGCCGGTGTGGTCGCCCGGATCGCGGAAGAGGTGGCCGACGCGCGCGAAGAGCTCAACATCGAGATCGCGGTCGTCGTGGGTGGCGGCAACATCTTCCGGGGCATCTCGGGCGAGACACGCGGCATGGACCGGGCCCGGGCCGACTACATGGGCATGCTCGCGACCGTGATCAACGCACTGGCCCTGCAGGACGCGCTCGAGGCCGTCGGCCAGGTGACCCGGGTGCAGACCGCCATCACGATGGCGCAGGTCGCGGAGCCCTACGTGCCGCTACGCGCGAAGCGCCACCTCGAGAAGGGCCGCGTCGTGATCTTCGCCGCGGGTACCGGGAACCCGTTCTTCACGACCGACACCACCGCGGCGCTGCGGGCGGCCGAGATCGGCGCCGAGGCGATCCTGAAGGGCACCCACTCCGGGGTCGACGGCATCTACAGCGCGGACCCCCGGCTCGATCCCGATGCGGTGAAGCTCCACGAGGTCACGTTCCTGGAAGTCTTGAACCGCGGCCTGAAGGTGATGGACTCGACGGCCATCACCTTCTGCATGGACAACAAGCTTCCGATCGTCGTCTTCGACGTGAGCACGCCGGGCAACATCCGGCGCGTGCTGCTCGGTGAGCCGATCGGCACCGTCGTCAGCGCCAAGGAGGCGTCGTGATTCCCGAGACGATCGCAGACACCAAGGACAAGATGCACAAGGCGGTGGTGCACCTCCTCGAGGAGTTCGGCACCGTGCGGACCGGTCGGGCGAACCCGGGCGTGGTCGAGAAGCTGCGCATCGACATGTACGGCAGCGAGATGCCGCTCCAGCAGCTCGCGAGCTTCAGCGTCCCGGAGCCGCGCCTCCTCGTGATCCAGCCCTACGACAAGAGCTCGATCAAGGCCATCGAGAAGGCGATCCAGGGCAGCGACCTCGGGGTCAACCCGTCGAACGACGGCACCGTGATCCGGCTCGCGTTCCCGCAGCTCACCGAGGACCGTCGCAAGGAGCTCGTGAAGGTGGTGAAGTCGCGGGCCGAGGACGCCAAGGTCACGGCGCGCAACGTCCGCCGGGCCGCCCGCGATGCGCTCGACAAGCTCGAGAAGGACGGCCAGATCTCCCGCGACGAGCTGGAGCGGGCGGAGAAGGATCTCGACAAGCTCACCCACGACGCCGTCGCCGAGATCGACGGTCATCTGGGTCAGAAGGAGAAAGAGCTCCTCGAGGTCTGAACCGCCCCTCGGTGCGTCACCTGCGCGCGGTGCGTGGGACGGGCGTTCCTCAGGGCGGTGGGTCTAACCTTTCGGCTCTATCCGGACGTGAACGGGGGAGGGGAACGTGACTGATCACAGCGATCCCTCGGACAGCGAAGAGACCACGACTCCGCAGGTCGGCAAAGGTCCTGAAGGCGTACGGATCCTGGGCGCCGAAGAGGCGCAGGCCGTGATCGAGGGCGGCACGGTCGGGCGCAGGCTGGGCGACGACGAGCCGCGCTTCGGCGACGTGCCCCCCCGGCCCGACCAGTCGGTCCATCCCACCGTGTCCTTCCCCTCACCCCAGACCGGGGTTCCGTCCGCTTCCGGAGGAAGCCGGGTCGACCCGCCCGGGCGCGCGGCCCCGCCATCGGGCGAAGAGACCAGCGGGCCCGTACCGCTCCCGCACTGGACGGACCCGCCGACGGGTGAGCTGCCGCGGATCCTGCCCGAGGCCGAGCCCGTCGACGTCGACGACAACGACGACGCGTGGGCCCACGTGAGCGGCCTGCAGCCGCGGTTCCGCTCCGACGCCTCCGACTGGCACGACAACGGCTTCGCCGAGGGCGAGCTGAGTCACCAGGACGACGAGTCCCTGAGCGCGAAGGCCGAGCCCGTCGACGACGACGCCGCGTTCGAGGAGCAGGTCGCCTTGCGCCGCCGGCGCCGCTCGCGCGCCACCACCGGCAGCGCGGCGCGCACCGAGCGGGCCGGACGCGG